>JAZRUS010000068.1:0-26440 GCA_045652665.1 Eubacteriales bacterium
GACCGCTTGGCCTCCGACTTGGTGTTAAAATGAAAGCAGGAATACATCCCGAATACAAGGAAGCTACCATTAAATGTGCTTGCGGTGAAACTGTTCTTACTCACTCCGTTAAGGGTGATATGAACGTTGAAATTTGCTCCAAGTGCCATCCTTTCTATACAGGTAAGCAGAAGTTTGTAGATGCCGGCGGACGTGTTGATAAGTTTAAGAAGCGTCTTGCAAAGGTGAAGTAATCTTCATTAAAATAGAGCGCAGGGTGACAACAACGGTTATCCGCGCTCTTTTTTTAGCTTAAAGATCGAAGGGAGTAGTAATATGTCGGAAGATATAGTAAGAGACAAAGCTATACTTGTCGGAATTGCAAGATGCGGCAGAGATCTTGAGGAATGCGAAACATCACTTGATGAGCTTCGGCGACTTGCCGATACTGCCGGCGCGGATACCTGCGCTAAGGTTATTCAGGTAAAGGAAAGCTACGATCCGCGTACGTTGATCGGAAGCGGTAAGGTTATAGAGATATCAGAACTTGCTTCATCGAGCGGGGCGTCACTCGTTATTTTTGACGAGGAGCTTTCGCCCGCACAAATTCGAAACCTTGAAAATGATATTGGCGACGTCACAGTTCTGGACAGAAGTATGCTTATACTTGATATTTTTGCCTTGCATGCTACCAGCGGAGAAGGAAAGCTTCAGGTTGAGCTTGCACAGCTGAAATATACAGCACCTCGACTAATAGGTAAAGGCCTTGAACTATCACGTCAGGGCGGCGGAATTGGTGCGAGGGGCCCCGGCGAATCAAAGCTCGAAACAGACAGACGTCACCTGCATGAAAAGGTAGTTGCATTAGAAGAAAGGCTGCGTGAGCTTGAATCAAACCGAGCTGTAATGCGTGCGCAGCGCGATCGAAGCGGACTCGCAAAAATTGCGCTTGTAGGATACACGAATGCCGGGAAATCAACACTTTTGAATGCGCTCACAGGCGCAAACGTTTTGTCCGAAAACAAGCTTTTCGCAACTCTTGATCCTACGACCAGAAAGTTTGAGCTTCCGTCCGGTGAGCAAGTACTGCTCACCGATACTGTTGGATTTATCAGAAAGCTTCCGCATCATCTTGTAAAGGCGTTTAAATCAACGCTTGATGAGGTTAGATTTGCCGACATACTTCTTATCGTATCGGATATTTCCGATCCGGAGGTGCAAGAGCATATAAAAGTAACGGAAAACGTTATAGCCGATTTGGGCGCAGGCGGAAAGCCGACAATATACGTATATAACAAGGCCGATCTGGTTGACTCGGATGCAGAGCAGGCGGATGAAAATTCGGTATGTGTATCTGCGCTCAACAATAAAGGAATTGACAGACTGCTTTATCTTATAGATATGGCTGTAAAGAAAGACAAAAAGGATGTCGTGCTTCTCATACCTTATACCGATCAGTCGGTCTTGAGTGGAATCTATAATGAATATACCGTAACTGCAAGCGAATACCGCGACGACGGTGTAAGAGTTGAGACTACCCTTGACGGCCGCGGACTTGGTTTATACAAAAAATATTTGATCGAATAACGGTGTTATAATGGAGAGTTACACAACTATTCAGTGTCAATCTCAATTTGAATATGAGGACAGAAAATCGATTTTTATCGGTAATGCCGCTCCTGTATCAACTGAGCAACAGGCACTTGACTTTATTGCTTATATAAAGAAAAAATATCCTGATGCAAAGCATCATGTTTATGCATACGTCCTACGCGAAAATTCTATTATGCGCTTTACGGATGACAGAGAGCCGCAGGGAACAGCAGGGATGCCTGTTTTGGATTCTATAAGAAAAAATAATTGCGTAGATACCGTTATCGTCGTGATACGTTATTTCGGCGGAACTCTTTTGGGTACAGGCGGCCTTGTCAGAGCATATTCAGCTGCGGCTACAGGTGCGCTTAAGTCTGCAAATATAATCACCTACGACGTTTATTCAAGCATGGCGCTTGTGGCTTCATATTCTGATTTTCAAAAGCTTTCACCTATCATTTCTCAACACTCATTTAAGGTTGATGATACAAAGTATTCTGATAACGTAACCGTTACCGGAAAAATACTTGCAAGTGAAAAGGATACGTTTATATCTACAATCATTGAAGCAACCTCCGGCAGATGTGAATGCACTGTTTTGGGGGAAAAATTTGATTTTATATAATTTTTAAAATTGAGAAGTATTTTTACAGACATTCGCGTATATTAGGTCATAAAAAGAAAGGAGTTATGGAATGATAGCTAAAGAAGTCATAGATGACGTGCTTGCAAGAAATGACATCGAATCTGTTATCGGCAGCTACGTTTCTTTAAAACGTGCCGGTTCGAACCTAAAGGGTTTGTGTCCCTTCCATAGCGAAAAAACACCTTCTTTTGTTGTCTATCCGGCTGATAACTCCTTCTTTTGCTTTGGATGCAGCGTTGGCGGCAACGCAATTACCTTTATCCGTCAGATAGAGCATCTTGATTATCCCGATGCCGTTGAATTTTTAGCTAAACGCGTGGGGATAACCGTTGCAAGAGATAATGATATAAAATATCAAAGAGGCCAAACGGTTGACAAAGCACGGCTTTTACAAATGAATGTTGATGCGGCAAAATTTTTTCACCGCTCGCTGTTTACTGATACGCCAAAGGCAAAGGAAGCTCTTGCATACTTTACCGAGAAACGCGGTCTATCTATTGCGACTATAAAACACTTCGGTCTTGGATATGCTCCGGACAGCTTTGATGCTCTCTTCAACTATATGACTCAAAAAGGATATAAAAAGGACGAGCTTGTAGTTGCGTATCTTGCGGGAAAAAGCGAAAAAGGACATTATTACGACTCCTTCCGAAACAGAGTTATGTTTCCTATAATTGATGTTGCAGGAAACGTGATTGCATTTGGCGGCCGTGTTATGGACGATTCTGTTCCTAAATATAAAAATACGATGGATACACCCGTCTTTAAAAAGTCAAGAAATCTTTTTGCTCTCAATTTTGCAAAAAACACAGGGGCAGAGCAGTTGATCCTGTGCGAAGGATATATGGACGTAATTGCACTTCATGCCGCAGGCTTCACAAACGCGGTAGCAACCCTTGGCACAGCTATCACGGAGGAGCAGGCGCGCATAATGAAGCGCTATACTCAGAAGGTAATTATTTCATACGATGCGGACGGTCCGGGACAAAAAGCCGCGCAAAAGGCCATCAAGCTTTTAGGTGATGTTGGACTTGAGGTAAACGTATTAAAGATCCCGGGTGCAAAGGATCCGGATGAATATATAAAGACCTACGGAAAAGAGAAATTCCACGAGGTTCTTTCAGCGTCAAAAAGTAAATTTGAATACAATATGGATAATATACTTTCAAAGTATGATATAAATCTTCCGCAAGATAGAATCGACGCTCTTGCCAAGCTGGAAAAGCTCATTTCGGAAGTTTATTTCAAGGCAGAAAGAGATATTTATATTCAAACAGTTTCTAAGATTTTAAACGTCGATCCCAAAAGCATCAAGGCCGATGTAGAACGGATGGCAAAAAAACAGTATACAAGCTTTAAGAAAAACGAAAGCCAGCGAATGCGACAGGAATCCATTGGATACGGAGACAAAATCAATCCGGATTTTGCAAAAGCTCCTTCCGTTGCTAAAAATGAGGAAAGTGTTTTAGGCTTGCTTTTGCTTTATCCTGAGCATAGAAAAAAAGTTTTTGAAAAAAAACTGCTAAACGAAGACGATTTTTACACTGAGCTTAATAAGCGTGTTTTCGTCTTCATTAGGGAGTCATATGAGAAGGATCCGGTGAGCCTTAATGATATTAACGAGGCCTTTTCTCCCGAGGAGGTTGGGCGCATAACGAAAATGAAGCTTACAAGAATGCAGCTTGCTGAAAACGGACCTTCTGTTTTTCAGGAATGTATTGATTCTCTTAAATTCAGCGTTAAGAAAAAGACGATGCAATCTGTAAATTCAATTGATGAACTAAACAATCTGCTTAGTTCAATGAGAAATAAAAAAAAGGATGGTGAATGACATGGGAAATAAAATGGATGCACACGATATTATGGATTCTAAAAACGATGGCGGTATTTTGAATTCCGATATTATGAAGGCACTTGAGGATATAGATTACGACCTTACTCAGGTTGATCTTGATTCCGCAAATCCCGATGACCTCGACAGCGATACCCTTAAGGACGTTGAAAGGGATGTTGAAACCTATGAGGCCGATAAAATGGACAAGCTCCTTAATTCCGAGGGACTTGCTATTGACGACCCCGTACGTATGTACCTTAAGGATATAGGTAAAATTCCACTTCTAACTCCCGAGCGTGAAACCTACCTTGCAGAGCAGATATCACTTGGAAACAAGGTGGCAAAGGATGAGCTTATTGAAGCAAACCTTCGTCTTGTTGTCAGCATTGCAAAACGCCACGTCGGAAAGGGAATGTATTTTCTTGATCTTATCCAAGAGGGTAACCTCGGTCTAATAAAGGCTGTTGAAAAGTTTGATTACAGTAAAGGATATAAGTTCTCAACCTATGCGACATGGTGGATAAGACAGGCTATCACCCGTGCGATTGCAGATCAGGCGAGGACTATCAGAATTCCCGTTCATATGGTGGAGACGATCCACAAGGTGTCCCGAACTGCACGTCAGCTCCTTCAGGAGCTCGGCAGAGAGCCTACTACCGATGAAATTGCCGAGAGACTGAACATTACGGCAGAAAAAGTCAGAGAAATTATGAAGATCGCGCAGGATCCGGTTTCTCTTGAGACGCCCATAGGAGAGGAAGAGGACAGCCACCTTGGTGATTTTGTTGAAGATTTGGATTCTCCCGCCCCCTCGGAATCTGCTTCGTATTCCTTGCTTCGTGAGCAGCTTTGCAATATACTTCATACGCTCACACCTCGTGAGGAGCAGGTAATCAGACTTCGTTTCGGGCTTGAGGACGGCCGTTCAAGAACTCTTGAGGAGGTTGGAAAGCAGTTCCAAATAACAAGAGAACGTATCAGACAGATTGAGGCCAAAGCTTTGCGTAAGCTTAGACATCCGTCGCGCTCAAAAACGCTCAAGGATTACCTTACGAACTAAACGCAAAAGTGCACAAATCGAAAAAAGCAAATTTGTGCAACATAATGCATGTACGAATTAATCAGTTAAAAAAGAAAAAAAGACTTGACTTTTATACTTTTATATAGTAAAATTATTTGGAACGATTTATCCTTTTTGGAGGTTTTTACATAATGAAAAAAATACTGTGCCTGATTCTTTGTCTGATTATGGCTTGCACGATGCTCGTTTCGTGTGACGAGGAACAGATCGGTGACGGTATAGGTGAATATCCTTCCGTTGCACAGACTGTTGAACGCTTGACTCTTAATATGTACATCATCACCGGCGATTCAACGACCTCAAACGCGGTTAACACCGTTTCTACCAGAATAAACGGTCATACTAAAACGACCTACAATACTGACCTTAAGATATTCTACGTCAAAGCATCTGAGTACGAAGCTACCGTCAATGCGGCGATAACCGCAGGCGGTGCAAATACTCCGCACATAGTTTTGATCAATAGCAAAAACATGTTTGATTCTCTTTACGGTGCCAATAAACTTACCGATCTCTCATCGTATTATTCTTCGAGAGATTTCGGTAGACTGAACACTCAGATCGCTTCATCACTTCTTGAAAGCTCTAAGGTTAATTCAAAGCTTTACACAGTTCCGAACAACCGTGTTATAGGTGAATATAAGTACCTCGTTATTAACAAGGATGAGGCAATGCTTAAATTCCACTATACCAATGCAGAGCTGTCCTCATATAAGTCTCTTGCGGATGCTCAGGGACTCATTGCCGAGATGGCACAGGCGGGATATACCGAGCAGCAAATTAACGCTCTCGTATATACCGTTAACGGGCCGTACGAGCTTAGGGAAGAGCTTGAAAATGAGAACTTCTGCAATATTATATCGGTTCCTCAGGTGACCCATGCTGATGCATTTAGCTCTGCATTTGCTATTATTAATAATGCTGAGACAAAATATAACGACCGCGCAATGCAGATGATTTATGCAATAAATAACGACGTTGAGTTCAGAAACTTCCTTCAGTACGGTGTTTTCGGTTCTAACTATACAACTTCCGCAGACGGTATCGTAAGAATCATTGACGGTGAAAACAACTACGATATGAATCTTATTCATACCGGAGACGTATTTAGGGCAGACAACTGTGTTGAACTTGGTTGGACTGATGCAGCTAAGGGAAACGGAAAGCTTCAGAATGCGGACTCTGTAGCTGTTACCGAGTAAATTCTGCTAAAGCGGCGGTAGATACACCGCCGCTTCAACTTTTATTTTCTGTAAATTCTTGACAAATACAAATATATATATTATAATTAGAGTAAATAATTATTGTTTATAGGCAGGGGGTACTATGAAAAAGAAAAATGATGAAATAACCTTTAAGGATATTCTCGGCATATTTATTCCCAAGATGTGGCTTATCCTTCTCGTGGCTATCGTTTTTTCGGCTATTATGGCCATTTATTCAATTAATAAGCCCAAAACGTATACGTCATACTCCGTTTCTTCTATCGTAAAGGATTCGGAAACGGTAAATACTCAGGATTTTGCGACCTCGGACACGATAATAGCTAATATTTCTTACCGTGTCAAGTCTAACGAATTTCTTGTGGATGCAAAAAATCGTATTGTGCAAACATATAAGGATGAGTACGGAGAAGATCTTAATCTGACCGTAGATCATTTACGTGCTTATGTTACCTACACCCCTCTGAGCAACGGTATGTATAATATCTCGGCAACGACACAGGATGTAAGACTTTCGCTTGCAATTATCAATGCCTTCGACGATATCATTCCATCTGAAATCCTTAAGCTTGGATATAGTGCCTATATAAAGATTCCTTATATAGAGCCTGAAAAGGCGGCTAATCCGAATTCGAAGGGAACAACGAAGAATGCTGCGATAGGATTTGTTGCAGGCGGCATTATATCTGCTGTCTGTGTTTGGATCTACGCCGCACTTGATGTTTCCGTCAGAGATAGGAAAAAGCTTGAGGAATGCTTTGATATTCCTGTGCTCGGTACGATACCGAATACCGATACCAATAAGGATAAGGAGTGAGTCTGATTATGTTTAAGAAAAAAAATAATTTTGAGACTCCGGCGGAGATCCTTACTAAGAACAGCTCCTTCAAACTGAAAGAAGCGTATAACACCCTTTGCACGAACGTTGTTTATCTTCCAATAGAGGACAAATGCAAAAAGCTCGCTGTCACCTCAGCAACATACGGAGAGGGCAAGGCTACTGTTTCAATAAACGTTGCTTCGGTTCTTGCCGGCAATATGCAGGATAAAAGGATTTTACTTATTGATGCCGATATGCGTGAAGCGCACGTCAGCGAGTATATAGGGGATTTACTTAACGATGAGGCTTTGATTGGTTTGTCGGATTATCTTTCAGACGATAGCGCCGCGTTAAATATCACCTCTACCGTTTATCCTAATCTTTCATTTGTCAGCGCTGGCAAGCCGGTATTGAATCCCTCCGGCCTTCTTTATTCTGATAAAATGAAGAGTATGATTGAAAAGCTCGAGAGTGAATATGATTATATAATCATTGATACTCCGCCCGTATGCCAGTATTCCGATGCAATATTGCTTCTTGGTAGGGTTAACGGATATTTGCTGTCAGCGAGATCCAATCACTCAACGGTTACCTCGATAGACAATGCTGCCGACGTACTCACAAATGCCGGAGCTCAGATATTCGGTATAGTTTTATCCGACGTGAAAAATAAATAAAAGATAAGGCGTTAATTTGCAATACTCGAATGAGCTGCAAATCAACGCCTTTTTTATTAGCTTTCCATTTGTTTACCGAGAAAGATTCCTGCGGTCTGAATTAGCTTAGATTCTATTCCGTCACTCAACTTATCGTTCGTTGGGGTATCATATTGCCAACCGGAAATAATACCGCCTATTATATCACCCTCGGCGATTATCGGCATGGCGCAGCTGACGTAATGTGCGCCGTCATCTGTCAGAGGGATAGTCTCACGTCCTATTCCTCTTGTGTATAATGCACGTGACTCGATAATTTCCTCAAGGGAATGTGATATCTTTCTGTCAATATATTCTCGTTTTGAAGCTCCCGAAACGGTAATAATGGCGTCTCTGTCGCATATAAAAATAGGCATTCCGGCAGTTTTTTGCAATGTGTCTGCATATTCGGTTGCGAATGCGTTTAATTCTCCAATAGGCGAGTATTTCTTAAATATGACCTCGCCGTCTCTGTCTGTGTATATTTCGAGCGGGTCGCCCTCGCGAATTCTCATAGTGCGGCGTATTTCCTTAGGGATTACTACTCTGCCAAGGTCGTCAATACGCCTCACAATTCCTGTGGCTTTCATAAATATATATAAATCTCCTTATTAATTTGGTTGTGGTGTTAGTATTTGTCGCCACAAGCAATTTATACTACACCGATTTACTTTCCAGAAAAGATGTGTTATAATGAAATGAAGGCGGTGATTTAATTGAACGAAGAACTTAAATTACACATCAAAAAATTACAGAACCGAGCAACACTTTCTTTAATTGCAATTCTATTAACTTTTATTTCAATTATCTTTGCTATTTTGTTTTTATTTGTTCCGTCCTTTGTTGCCATCATATTTTTTGCTGTTGCCATTATTAGCATTACATATTTGATATATTGTAGTCGTGCCGCAAAAAAAGAAGCAAAAGAAAACGTTTATAAGCCCGTTGTGTTCAATGCGAACAGAAACCTTGCTTTTGAGGAAATAATTAGCATATTTGGGAATTTGACCGATAAAGGAAACCAAATTTCCATATCGGAAGATGCGTGGTTTTTTCAACTAAATAAAATGTTCAAGTTAAGAACTGTATTATATAGAACAGCAGACTTTAATAAAAAGGAATTTGATAACACAAAAAAAACACATTAACAAAATAGCCAACAAAAAACTAAATATATCTCAACGGGTTGGCAGAACTGAAGCGGTAAAAATGATGCGTTTTAATATTATTTTAACCAACATATTGAACGATCCGTTATATAAATTCATCTCTAAAAATGCTAATTACAACTTAACCAGAGTAGAGGGTATTATAGATATTGCTATTGTTGGCAATCAAATTATAATACCACCAATTTATGGTAAATGTGATTTAGCGGAAATCAGTAGATATAAAGGTGTTATTAAATTTGTAAATCAGATTTTATTAAAAAACTAACAAATTTGAAAAGCGAGGTGAATTTCACCTCGCTTTTGATTTCTGCCACACTATGTATTGCCACGCAAAATCTGTCGAACAGTGCCAATGTTATCTGCTCGCGTATTCTCTTTGATCATCCGACGCATACGTCGGATGATCTGGATGCTTTATAGTATCCGATATAAGAATTTCCTTTATTTACGGTAAGCCGCTCTCCGCTAAGAGTTTTGAATTCAAGCGAGCCGTTTTCGTCAACGCTCCAACGTATCTCGCTCATATATCCCTTTGATACGTAGTAGCCGTATCCACCGCCAGTAGTATCTATTACAAGCTCCGTACCTTCCGCTTTCTCATATGTTGTTGAGTTTGCGAATAAAACGAATACGTTAGTGAAGGATACGTTCTTTCCATTCAGCATATCGATCTTACGGATACCTGATTTAAAGTATAGATATTGACCGCTGGACTCTGAGTAATAGAGTTCTGTTTCATTAAGATCGGAATAGGGAAGAACGACTGTCATTGCTTTTGTAGCACCTAAAACTGCTTCGTCCGAAAAATTAAACGGAGCAGTTGTGTATCCAGTCGGTGTCAGGGACGGATTTTTCGTCTTAGCATCGTTGACTAACTCTTGACTCGTATATATGTAGTGCGTATTTTCTACGTAATAAGAGCCGGAGATCTTTGAAAGATCAAGGTTAACCTTTGATGCATCCCAGGCGCTGTATTTTACAATGTTATCTGAGCCGTATGATACTATCATACCGCCAAAGAAATTCGATGATGAGGAAATGAAAGCTCTGGTGGGTGCAATTGAGCCGACCTTCCAGAGCATATTATAGTTTGTTGTGTACGCCAAAAGCCTGGTGTTTCCGCTTTCCGTGGGGAATTCAAGTGTCAGGTCAGCGCCGGATATTCCGTAGAGCGGCATTCTCGTGTCGAGCACGAAACCAATCGGAACAGATTGACTTTGCGTCTCGGAAATCTCAAGACCGGTTATAGGACTGTAATACTTAGGTGTCTCAATTGGGGGATCATCTTTGGGGGGATCAAGTGTTTCAGCACCGGATTCACCTTGGTCTACATCATCTTGTTTGTTGTTTCCGTCTTTATTTTCATCGGTTTCATCGGTCGCGTTACCGACATTACCGCTATCCGGTTCTTCATCAGGTGGTGCTTGCCAGCCTCCTGCTGCAAATCCTACGACGCAGATCAGAAGCACGGCAATAAGCACAAAAGAGAGCAGTCTTTGCAGACCGTTCAGTTTTAACGACTTCATTTTTGTTACCTCCTTGCGTATCAATGCCGTATTAATACGCACGTTGACAATGGTTTGTCTTATTTATTGTATCTTTCAAGCCATGCGTCTGCGGTTTCAAGCGCGTCGGTAAGGCTTTTTGATATGGTTTGCTTGATTGGACGTTTAGAGTCTCTTTCCATAAGCTGAACCATAACTGTTGCGGGAATATCTGTTCCCTTAGATGAGGGCTTCTCAGCCATGATCATCAAAAATACGTGATAGTTATCTGACAGATCGCCGTAGTAAATATCACTGTCCTTGCGAACCAAGGGGCGTCCCTTATATTCAAGGAATTCGTTTTCGGAAACGCCGTTTGCGTTTAACATATTATTCTCCTTTCAAATTATTTGAAAAAGACGGCTGGCTTGTCCGATTTCGTATATATAATAACAAAATAAATCTATCCTGTAAATAGCTTCGACAAAAGACGATGATGTTAAGATAACGACTTATTTTGATATATACGGTCCGGTCATTAGAGCGTATCCTCCTGATGGGGGAAGAGGCTTTGTAAGCTGAAATATAGCATCAGCACTATCCGCTAAGCCCTTTTGCGCTTTTGCAGCCTCAGAGAGCCGCTCAAAGGATGACGGCTTTGTTAAGATAGGAAAATCCGTCCTTTTCTTTACTTCCTTCAGGATTTTTCTGCCGATAGCATCAGAGGCAAGCAATTGTGTGTAAAGAGGCAATTCCTTAACGTTGGAGGAGGTAACGCCAAAGAAGGAATACCAGATCGCACGGCGTATTCTTGCTGTGGTATACTTTTTTGTTTCGACAGAAGATATTAATGAAGTAATTGAATTTGCCTCATAACTTGCGTTATAGAGGCGATTATATAAACCGCCTACCGCATCGTGAATTCCTGCTACTTGCGGCTCGGGATTTAATCTTAATTTAGAAATTATTGCGGCAGATATTCTTTCCGCATCACAGGGGGCTTGTCCGGAAAAACACGCAGATAAAAGTGCACTAGAGGACTCTTTCGGGACGTAATTTATGGCAGAATTTAAATCATCAAGCATGAGCTTTCTGATCGCCGAGGCGCTTTGATGCTCAGTATTGCATATGTTTTCTTCCGAATATTCGGCTCCGCATCTCATAATTGTATGTGGCTTTATGTCGCTTTTAAGCTTGTGAAGCGCCTTGATATACTCAAGCGCAAGAATATTGTTGGGAGACGAAAAATCAAATTTATCATTGAGTTGATACATCGATTTGTATACACTTTCACAAATCGTGGCATAACCAAGAGCACGACCGCCATCAGATGACAGCGCCTCGCGAAGCTTACTTTTAAACTCTTGTGTCATCATATTTTTGGAGATTTTGCAAAGATTTAAAACGTCACCGCATTCGCTTCCAAATGAAAGATAGTCAACAATCCCTAAACTGTTTGCAATTTTAACACCGCTCTCAGCGAAAAATTCAGCACTGGACATAGAGAAGGGGAAAGGAATCTCAAGAACAAGATTAGCACCGCCTCTGACAGCGCATTCCGCACGGACTATCTTATCAGCAATCGCCACATCACCGCGCTGAACGTAGTTTCCGCTCATTACAGAAATGATTGCTGTATCTTCTCCGAATAATTCGCGGATTTTTCTGATTTGATACATGTGACCTGTATGAAAAGGGTTGTATTCAGATATAATAGCAACTATTTTCATACCGTCCTCCAAAATAAATAAAAAAAATTAAATTTACTGTTGCTAAATCCTTAAATATGTTGTATAATAGTATAGTAATTTTTAAAAAAGGAGATTTTTTCAAGTGAAGGTTTTAGTTGTAAATGCAGGCTCCAGCTCTCTAAAGTACCAGCTTTTCAACACCGATGACGGCGTGGTTCTGGCTAAGGGCAACTGTGAGAGAATCGGAATCGAAGGATCCAGACTTATGCATAAGCCGCAGGGCAAGGAAGAGTACATAAAGGAAACTCCTCTCAAAGATCACTCTGCTGCTATTCAGCTTGTTGTTGAGACACTTCTTGATGAGAACGTTGGATGCATTAAGTCCCCCAAGGAGATAGAGGCAATCGGACACAGAGTTGTCCACGGCGGTCCGTACTTCTCTGAATCTATGCTCGTTACGGATGAGGTTATGGCTACCCTTGAAAAGTGCGTTTCCTACGCACCGCTTCACACCCCTGCACACATTATGGGTATCAAGGGATGCACAGCCGTTATGCCCGAGACTCCTCAGGTTCTCGTATTTGATACTGCATTCCATCAGACGATGTCCAAGGAAGTTTATATGTACGCAGTTTCATACGATATGTATGAGGATTACGGCATCCGCAGATACGGTGCTCACGGTACAAGCCACAGATACGTAAGCGGTGAGATGATCAAGCTTATGGGTGGAAACCCCGAGGGAACTAAAATAGTTACATGTCACATCGGAAACGGCTCATCCATTACCGCTGTTAAGGATGGTAAATGCGTTGATACGTCGATGGGCTTTACTCCCCTTGACGGTATTATGATGGGTACAAGATGCGGCTCGATCGACCCCGCCATCGTTCCGTTTATAATGGAGAAGAAGGGCTTTACTCCTAAGGAAGTTGAAGCTTATATGAACAAGAAGTGCGGATTTGAGGGTATCAGCGGCGTTAGCTCCGACTCTCGTGACGTTGAACGTGCAATGAAGGAAGGAAATGAAAGAGCAAAGCTCACATATGACATGCTTTGCTATCAGATCAAGAGATTCATCGGAGCATATTCTGCATCCATGGGCGGTCTCAATGCAATCGTATTCACTGCAGGTATCGGTGAGCATGCACCTTACATCCGTGAGCTTGCACTCTCCGGACTTGAGTACCTTGGCGTTAAAATTGATAAGGAGAGAAACAACTTCGGTCACTCCGGTGAACCGGTTAAGATTTCCGCAGATGATTCCAAGGTTCTCGTCTATATGATCCCCACAAACGAGGAGCTCGTTATAGCGAAGGATACCGAGGCAATAGTAAAAGCACTTTAATATTAACGCTTTATTTTGGAGCGCGGCATTGCCGCGCTCTTTATTATTGTTTTTCTCGTTAAATCTATAATAACTTATTTATCGAATTAAGTCAATACAAAATAAGAAATTTGTAGATAAAATAAATATTTAAATATATTATGTGAGTAACGATTTAATTTCCTCAATAATATTATTCGTTATATTATCGATCTTAGCAAAGTTCATTGCAGGTGTATATATGGATTCCAAGGCAAAGTGCGCGGCAGACGCTTTTGAAAACTCCTCTTGCGCAAACGAAAGAGCCGACTCAATCCTGCTCGTATGCATTTCAATTATATTATCGTATTTATTTAAAAGCGTATTATCGAATGCTTTATCACATAAATCACGGATAAGAACATCGTTAAATACGACATTCCGTTTGTATTCGGGAAGGTAAATTTGCTCGATAATATCGTCTGAGAAGGGAGAGGTATATACGTCAGCCTCTATTCCGGAGGATGTAATATACTTATATATCTCGCGAAGCAATAGGAAACACTTTTCACTTTCTTTCGACACGACAGTTTTATTCAAGTCATTTGAAAGGTTAGAGTTAAGTCGACAATAACCGTCCTTTCCAAAAGAAGATAACAGCTTGTTTTTTGTAATTCTGCCTCGTTTTAAAGTTTCAATATCATTAAATATTCTGTTTGCAACTTCTTCTCCGGAAATAAAAACAGCATTTTCGTATATCTCGTTTCTTTGTGATGACGATATTCCGGCAAACTTTAAATTTGCGTATGCAGACGCATAATGTTGCCCCTTTAGGTTATTTAGTTCAATTATCCTATCTCTGTATGAGGTTAACATTTTTTTATCAAACGCCACACCCAGATTTATTATCTCGTCTACAGCTCCGGGATATTTTGCATCACATTCGTGCGGAGCGGTACCGTCGATAAGCGCAATTTTTATTTTCTTGTTTTGAATTATTACACCGTCTAGCGATTTTGGATCGGAAGAACAAAATATATTGTCAAAGTCAAGTCCTAAACCGGCAAAAGAAGTTGTAATTTTTTTCATTAACGTACTTTTTCCCGTACCGGGACCACCTTTGAGAATATATATTCTCGTGTATTCACTCGGATCAAATATGGATTTAAAATAAGATCTGAAACCATTAAAGCCGTTTGCAGCCGCAAAATATTTATTTTTTTTCATCTCGTATACCGCCTTTTTGAAAAATTATTTTCAATCATTTTAATATTATTCATTTAGCGGAATTATGACAATAGAACTTGACTTTTAATTATATTTTAGTGTATAATAAATATATATTTTGTCTTTGGGGGATATGATATTGAAAATTGTCGGACTTTGCGGAGGCAGCGGCAGTGGAAAGGGAACTGTTGCAGAGATTTTCTCGGTTTTCGGTATTCCGAGCGTAGATACGGATAGAGTTTACCATGAGTTAACGGTTAAGAAAACTCCGTGTCTTGATGCTCTCGTTGAGGAATTTGGAGAAAATATACTCGCAGAAAACGGCTCCTTAGACCGAAAAAAACTTGCAGAAATCGTATTTTCCGAGGGGGCGGGCGGAGTAAAGCGTCAAGCCCTGAATAAGATCACACATAAATTTGTGCTTGATACGACAAGGGATATACTCAAGGAATACGAAAGCCTCGGCGTAACCTGCGCATTGGTTGATGCTCCTCTTCTCTTTGAATCCGGATTTGATAAGGAATGCGATTATATTATAGCCGTCGTTGCAGATACGGATGTACGTATAAAGCGAATTATGGAGCGCGACGGAATATCCGAAAACGCCGCAACCCTTCGCATTAAAACGCAGTTGCCGGATAGCTACCTTGTCTCAAGATCGGATTTTATCGTCAATAACGGCACTTCACTCGACGAGCTTGAAAAGCAGGTTTCGGAAATTGCAAACAAATTACTGAACTAATTTAAGGAGAATATGACATGTCAGAGAAAAGCATAGGAAAAGAAATGCTTGAAAAGCTTTCCTACTCAAAAAAGAACGTTTACGAGGAAGCTTCCAGCGAAAAAATAAAAACGATATTTGATTATGCCAAGGGATATATGAAATATCTCGACGGTTCAAAAACCGAAAGAGAGGCTACCGAATATTCGATCGCAATGCTTAAAGAAAACGGTTTTACAGAATATAAGTTTGGCGATAAAATCTCACGTGGAGATAAGAAATATCTAAATCAATTTGGAAAAAGCCTCATTGCCTTCAAAATAGGTGAGAACGATATAGAAACCGACGGACTGAGAATCCTTGCGGCTCATATTGATTCTCCGCGCATTGATATTAAGCAGGTTCCGGTATACGAAGATTCCGGAATGGGATTCTTAAAAACGCATTATTACGGCGGAGTTAAGAAGTACCAGTGGACGACGATTCCTCTTGCACTTCACGGCGTTATGGTGAAGGCAGACGGCGAGGTTGTAAACGTAGTTATCGGCGAGTCGGATGAAGATCCCGTATTTTACATTAACGACCTTTTACCGCATCTCGGTCAGCGTCAGAGTCAAGAGCCGCTCGGCACTGCGATTTCAGGCGAAAGCCTCAATATCCTTATCGGCGGCCTTCCTTATAACGACAGCGAGGTTAGCGATAAGATTAAGCTCACCGTTCTTTCAATTCTTTACGAAAAGTACGGAGTAACTGAGGAGGATTTCCTCAGTGCCGAGCTTTCGCTCGTACCGGCATTTAAGGCTCGCGATATCGGTTTTGACCGCGCACTTATCGGCTCTTACGGTCACGATGACAGAGTTTGTGCATATCCTGCTCTCACTGCACTTATCGATAATGCAGACACGAAGCATTCCGTGCTTGTTGTTCTTGCTGATAAAGAGGAGATTGGTTCAGACGGCATAACAGGTATGCAGTCTGAATTCCTTGTTGATCTTATTGATGAAATATCGGCAAACCTCGGAAAGAACAGGATAGTTGTAAGAAGTAAATCTAAATGCCTCAGTGCTGACGTAACTGCCGCATACGATCCTAACTTTGCTGAAGTCTATGAAAAGAGAAACAGCGCTATGATCTCCTGCGGTACGTCACTTTGCAAGTACACCGGAGCAAGAGGAAAAAGCGGTACGAGCGATGCATCGGCAGAGTTCGTAGGATTTGTAAGACGTCTGTTTGCCGAGCACAACGTTATATGGCAGACCTCAGAGCTTGGAAAGGTTGATGCCGGCGGAGGCGGTACTGTTGCAAAATATATCGCAAACCTTAATATCGAAACTGTTGATATTGGCGTTCCGGTTATATCAATGCATGCTCCCTACGAGGTAGTTTCCAAGGCAGACGTTTATTCAACCTATGAGGCGTTTTCTGCTTTTGTAAAATAGATATTCCTTCTCAATATTATTTTTTGAGAAAGGAATGAGGTTAAATGTTTCAAAAATTAGAACGGGCTGAAGATCGATTTAGGGAGATAGAACAGCTTATAACTCTCCCTCATATCGTCTCAGATAATAAAGAATATTCAAAATTGATGAGAGAATATAAATCTCTCACGCCTATCATTGAAAAATATCGCGAATACAGATGTGCGGACAAGGAAATGAAGGATGCTGACATGATGATGCGCGATTCATCACTTGACCGCGAGCTTCGTGAGCTTGCTGAGGATGAATTCAGGATTCACCGTGACAGATGCGAGGAGCTCACAGCTGAACTGAGGATTCTTCTTATACCTCGCGATCCCAATGATTCACGTAATGTAATTATCGAGATACGTCAGGGCGCCGGCGGAGAAGAGGCTGCACTCTTCGCTGCTGATCTCTACCGTATGTATTCGATGTATGCTTCGTCGATGGGATTTAAGATAGAGGTCGTATCCCTTAATGAAACAGAGCTTGGCGGAATTAAGGAGATTAACTTTATGGTAACGGGCGATGCAGCTTATTCAAGATTTAAATTTGAAAGCGGCGTGCACCGAGTCCAGAGAATTCCCGTAACGGAATCAAACGGCCGCATTCAGACGTCCACAGTAACGGTTGCTGTGCTTCCGGAGGCTGATGACGTTGAGGTTGAGGTAAATCCGGCAGATATAAAAATAGAATCCTGCAAATCAAGCGGTGCCGGTGGTCAGCACATAAATAAGACAGAATCTGCGGTAAGACTTACTCACAAACCGAGCGGAATCGTAATTGAATGCGATCAGGAGCGCAGTCAGCTTCAAAACAAGGAAAAGGCACTTAAAATACTCTATACTAAGCTTTACGATATGAAAGAGCGAGAGCAGAATGAAAAAATCGCGTCGACAAGAAAAAATCAAGTCGGAAGCGGTGATAGAAGTGAGAAGATAAGAACCTATAATTTCCCACAGTCCAGAGTGACCGACCATAGGATCAATAAGACGCTTTTCACGCTTAGTGCATTCCTTAACGGCGATATAGACGGCTTGATAACCGATCTTATTTCATTTGATACAGCAGAAAGATTAAAGGGTGAGGTTGAAGGCTGATGAACACTGAAATTATAAAAATATCAGCCGATGATGCAGATCTATCTTTAAAAATAAAGAGAGCTGCCAATATAATAACCGACGGCGGACTTGTTGTTTTTCCTACGGAAACGGTGTACGGACTAGGTGCCGATGCCACAAATCCCAATGCTGCAAAAAAAATTTACAAGGCAAAGGGACGTCCGTCGGACAATCCGCTGATAATACACGTCGCAGATCCCAAGGATGCCGAAAAATATACGCATACCAATGAGATGTATTATATACTTGCCGAGGCTTTTATGCCGGGTCCCTTAACGGTTATCCTTGAATCAAAATCTACTGTCCCAAAAGAAACAAGAGCGGGACTTCCTACCGTTGCTGTTCGGTGCCCTGAAAATAAGATAGCAAGAGCTTTGATCCGTATGTCAGGGGTTCCGATTGCTGCACCGTCCGCCAATCTTTCCGGAACACCGTCACCAACGAGTGCAGAGCACGTAATTGATGATATGCTGGGGAGAGTAGATATGATCATTGACGGTGGAAATGCCGATTTTGGTCTTGAATCCACGATCGTTAAGATTGATTCAGAAGATAAACTGACTCTTTTACGCCCGGGAAAAATAACGGTCGACGATCTTTACAGGGTCGCAAAACAGGTCGATATTGCAGATTCTGTGACAGATAAGCTACGTGACGGAGAGATAGCACTGTCTCCCGGAATGAAATACCGCCATTATGCTCCCAAATCTCCCTTTATTTTGCTTGACGGAGATAGGGAAAGAATGGCAGAGTTTATCAACAGTGAGAGCCTTGATAGGATCGCGATCATTGCATACGAGGATGATATTACATTCTTTAAAGAGAAAACAAAAAACGCAGATTGCTTTACCTTTGGAATAAAATCCGATGCGACTACACAGGCGAAATGCCTATTTTCCTTGCTTAGGCGTGCGGATAAAGGGGATTATCAAAAAATTTATGCGCCGCTTCCCGGTACGTCGGGGGTTGGCCTCGCACTGTACAACAGAATGATCCGTGCGGCTGCACATACGATTATCAAGCTTTGAGATGAAATATTAACACTAGATGATAGAAGGATAGGTCATATAAATGGCGAAGAAGAAAAAGCAAGATATAAAAGACTTGAAGGAAAACGAATCGGTTGCTACTGTACAACCGATAACCGAGACACTTGAGAAAAATTATATGCCTTATGCGATGAGCGTTATCGTATCCAGAGCTATACCGGAAATAGACGGATTCAAGCCATCACACAGGAAGCTTCTTTATACGATGTATAAAATGGGCTTGCTGAAGGGGCAGAAGATTAAAAGTGCAAATATTGTTGGACAGACGATGCAGCTTAATCCGCACGGAGATGCTTCAATATATGAAACCATGGTACGTCTTACAAGTGCACACGAGGCTCTTTTGCACCCATTCATTGATTCCAAGGGAACGTTCGGAAAACATTATTCACGAGATATGGCATATGCCGCATCGCGATATACGGAAGCAAAGCTTGATACGTTTTGCAACGAGCTCTTTTCCGGAATTGATAAGGATGCGGTTGAGTTCGTGCCAAACTACGATAATACGTCAACAGAACCGGTCCTGCTTCCTACGACGTTTCCGAATATTCTCATTTCTCCGAATCTCGGAATTGCGGTCGGTATGGCATGTTCAATATGCTCCTTTAATCTTGCCGAGATCTGTGACGGCACAGTAGCGCTTCTAAAAAATCCCAATACCACCGTTGATAGACTCCTCGATATAATTAAAGCTCCCGATTTTTCGGGCGGTGCAGAGATAATATATGACAGAGAACAAATGAAACGCATTTACGAGACGGGAACGGGTAGCTTTAAAATGCGTTCAAAATATGAGTACGTAAAAAAAGATAACTGTATAGACGTACTTGAAATTCCTTATTCATCCTGTATTGAGTCAATAAAAAAGAAAGCAACCGATATGATCAAGATTGGTAAGCTCCGCGAGGTTACCGATGTGCGAGATGCTATCGACCTTAACGGATTTAAGCTGACCTTTGATCTAAAAAAGGATGCAGATCCCGAGATTGTGATTCAGAAGCTCTTTGCATCTACCGAGCTTGAAAATAATTTTGACTGTAATTTTAATATTCTCGTTGACGGAACGCCTATGCAGCTTGGAGTTCGCGAGATACTTATTGAGTGGATTAAGTTCAGAGTTAAATGCGTAAGACGCGAATTGAATTTTGAGCTTCAAAAGAAAGAACATAAGTTAGATCTTTTGCGCGGTCTAGCTGCGATACTTCTTGATATTGATGAGGCGATAAGAATCATTCGTAATACAGAAAAAGAAGCAGACGTTGTTCCAAACCTTGCGGCAGCATTTAATCTTAATACCGCACAGGCAGAGTACGTTGCTGAAATAAAACTTCGTAATATCAACCGTGAATATATCCTCAATAGAGTAGAGGAGATAAAGGATCTTGAAAAATCCATCGCCGAGATCAAGGGGACTCTGCGCGATGAGTTGAAGATCAAGCAGAAGATAATTTCACAGCTTCAGGCAATAAAGAAAACTTATGGAAAGCCAAGAAAAACTGCTATTGTTGAGAAGGTTGAAGTAGTTGCTCCCCCAAAAGATATATTCTTTGAGAATTATAACTGTAAGCTTATCCTCACGCACGACGGTTACTTCAAGAAGCTATCTGTTCAGGCAGCTCGCGCAGCTGATGAGCATAAGCTCAAGGAGGGAGACTTCATTATCTACGAGGAGGATACCGACAACCGCGGAGACATACTATTCTTTACTGATAAAGGGCAGATATATCGGAGCAGAGTTGCAGATTTTGATTTATCAAAAGTTTCAAATATAGGCGATTACGTTCCGATGAAGCTTTCTATGGATGACGGTGAACACGTAATCGGATGCAAGATGATATATGGTCTTATACCCGAGCATCATATGGTATACATCTTCGAAAACGGCAAGGGTGTACGCATTCCGATGAGTGTATACGAAGCTAAATCTAAGAGGAAAAAAATATCCGGTGCATTCTCGACCGAGTCCCCCCTTGTAGGTGCAATCTATGAGGCGGACAAGCCAAAGCAGATATTCATCCGCAGTGACGGCGGAAAGGGAATGCTGATAAAAACAAACCTTATTAAGGAAATGTCAACCAGAACGTCAAAGGGGACACAAGTTATGCAATTCCCGCGCAACAAGGGAAAGGTTGAGCTTGTAACCGAGCGCGTGGACGAGCTAGGCGAGGATGCGTTAAAATGCAGAAAACTCGCAATTCCCTCGATGGGCGTTGCTATATCTCAGCTTACCTTCAAATTTTAATTAACGTAAAAAGACGGAGAGTATCGATTTTCTCCGTCTTTTTCATTAATTTACAGTTGATTTTTTAAGATTATTCTCTAAATTCTATTGTATGTGAAATAAGTCTGTCTCCCTCGTAAAGAAGCTTTAACGAAAAGAACCGTTGTTCGCGGTCTAAAAGATCGAGAAATATTTTATCACCTTCCCATATAGGTAAATCCGTTACGTCGTTTTTTTTCACCCATATGAGTTCCCCCTCGTCGCAATCGGATTTGATGCAACCTGTGAAATCCGCGGAAGTAAATAAATGCATATACTCTGTGCCGTAAATGTTTGAAACAAATGTAACTATACCTCTGTAATGGAGAGAGCGGGGCGACAGTCCGGTTTCCTCCAGAATCTCGCGCCTTGCACAATCGTAGGGTGTTTCTCCGGGCTCAAGCTTTCCTCCCACGCCTATCCATTTATCTTTATTTTCGTCGTTTTTCTTTTTGATTCTGTGAAGCATAAGGTACGCTCCGTTTGACTCAAGATAACAAAGAGTAGTGTTTTTCATATCCTCACCTCGAATATATTGTATCATATTCAAATAAATAAATCAACTGTGTATATTTTGTTAATTATAACGAATGTGCATTGACTTTTTTGCATAAAAGTAATACAATAGTTAAGTGTTTAATTATTAACTGCTAAACTATAAGGAGGAAGTAATGCAAAACAGTAACAAAGCCTTTTCGGCGGTAAATATGCTTATACAAACAAACCGATTGCATAAACGACTTATAGACACTAAGGTTGCCGGTAGGATCGGACTTCATCGAACGCAGCACATAATCTTGATGCGACTTGCAAAAACCGGTGTTCTGCCGTCGCAAAAGGAGCTTGCAGATCATCTTGGGGTCAGCGCGGCAGCGATAACTACCGCACTTAAAAAGTTAGAATCCGGTGGATATATTGAGCGCTCCTGCGGAAACGATAACAGATATAATGAAATCAGGATAACCGCGCTTGGCAAAACAACGGTTGAGGACTCAAAATCGATTTTTTTAGAGATCGACAAATCAATGTTCATCAATTTTTCCTATGGGGAGATTGACGAGTTGATAGCGTCGCTTGAAAAAATACAAAATAATATTCTTAGTCAAATGGAGGAAAATGTTTCTGTATGAGACGGTGGTTTAAATACGTTAAGCCGTATTTACCGGCATTTATACTGGGGCCGTTATGTATGATAGTTGAGGTTATCGGCGAAGTAATTATGCCGCGTTTACTTGCAGTGGTTATAAACAAGGCTACATATCCGAATGAATACGGCAATCTAACGTCGGGTATAAGTATCGGCATAGGCGGACTTCTCATATTAGTCGCTATCGTTATGATGGCGGGCGGCGTCGGCGGTGCGTTTTTCGGCTCAAAGGCATCGGTCAACTTTGCCGCAGATTTGCGACAGGACGTTTTTACGAAGGTTCAGAAGTTTTCTTTTGCAAATATTGATAAGTTTTCTACCGGATCTATCGTTACGAGACTAACAAACGACGTAAACCAACTGCAAATGTTTGTCAATATGCTCTTGCGTATGGCTCTCAGAGCGCCCGGTATGATGATCGGCGGAATAATTATGGCGGTTATTATTGATCCGCCGCTTTCGGTAACGTTTGCAATATCTATGCCGATCATGATTGTGGTGATACTTGCTATCATTTCAATTGGATTCCCAAGATTTGCAAAATTACAGAGCAGGGTGGATTCCCTTAACTCGAACGTTCAGGAAAACATTACAAACGTTCGAGTCGTAAAATCCTTCGTCAGAGAAGATCACGAAATAGATAAGTTTAAGGTTACTAATTCAAATCTTAAGGCCGCGGGGCTTCATGCTATGAACGTCGTTATCTTCCTTATGCCGCTTATGAACATTATTATGTACGGAACGGTCATTGCGGTTGTATGGATAGGGCACGGTAACGTAATAGACGGTAGTATGCCTATAGGCGATCTTACAAACTTCGTTACCTACGTAACGCAGATACTTTCGTCACTTATGATGATCACGATGCTTCTTATGACTACATCGCGTGCTCTTGCTTCCGGAAAGAGAATATGCGAGGTACTTGATGAAAAGCTTGACCTCAGCGATGAGAATGCGGAACATCCCGAAAAGCTCGTTGAGCGCGGTGAGATCGAATTCAAAAACGTTGGATTCCGTTATTATAAAAACAACTCCGAGCCTGTTCTTGAAAATATCAACCTTAAAATTGAGGCAGGTAGTACCGTCGGAATTATTGGCTCAACTGGATGCGGAAAAACTACGCTGGTTTCGATGATACCTCGACTTTACGACGTTGATGACGGCGCGGTATACGTCGACGGCACGAACGTAAAGGATTATTCTTTAAAGAATCTAAGAGACGGAATAGGTATGGTTTTACAAAAGAATCTGCTTTTCTCCGGTAGCATTATCGAAAATCTCAAATGGGGCGATAACGATGCGGAGTACGATGAGGTTGTAAAAGCCGCAGACAGCGCAGCTGCGGATAAGTTTGTTTCATCCTTTACAAACGGCTACGATACTCTTCTTGAAAAAGGAGGAGCAAACGTTTCGGGCGGTCAAAAGCAAAGGCTGTGTATAGCAAGAGCTCTTTTGAAGAAACCGAAAATACTTATACTCGACGACTCGACCAGCGCAGTTGATACGGCAACGGAGTCTCAAATTCGCGATGCCTTGAGGTCAGAGCTTCCCAAGTGTACGAAAATCATTATAGCGCAGAGGATTAACTCAGTAAAAGACGCTGATTTTATTATCGTTATGAACGAGGGACAGATCACAGGTATTGGTGATCACGAAACTCTGCTCCAAAACAACATCGAATATCAAGAAATTTACTACTCTCAGACAGATGATAAGAAGAAATCCGAAAATAATAACGTTCAGGAGGAGAACAGAAAATGAGAACTCTTGAACAACTTAAATTACAGTATAATAAAGGTTCGGAACACGGTGGGAAAAACGGTCTCGGATTTGGCAGAGGACCGGGAAGAAATCCCGCAATGAAGGGAAAGCCGAAGAATCTAAAAAAGACCGTATCAAGACTTATGTCGTACGTAAGCGAATATAAGCTTCGTATCTTCGTCGTTTTGTTCTGTATGTTAACGGCAACCGTCTTTTCGCTGGTTGGCGGATATCTTCTTGCGCCGATAGTAAACAGAATTAAATTTCACGTTACGAACGAGCCGTCAAATATGAGCTCAATAGAAAAAGTCGCCGATCGTGTAATTGAATGGTTCTCATCATTACCTCTCATCTCCTCGCTTGTCGACTCAGCACCGATTACGACGTACGTATTTGCGGCGCTTTTAATCCTTGGGTTCGTATATCTGTTTTCTTCAGTTTTCTCATATCTACAAGCGAAAATTATGATCTCAGTATCTCAGGGAGCGGTAGAGAAGATAAGAAACGATTTATTTACCAAGCTTCAACGCCTTCCGGTTAAATATTTTGATTCCAATCCCACGGGTGAGGTAATGAGTCGTTTTACGAATGATATTGACAATATTGACGTAATGCTCAACAATTCATTTACCTCTATTATAAGCGGTTTCGTAAGCCTTCTCGGAACGTTTGTCTTTATGATAACGACAAATATTTGGCTTACCCTTATTACCGTCGTTTTCGTTCCTATATTTGTAAAAGGCGGAGGACTGATTGGAAAGAGATCTGCAAAATATTTTTCCGGTCAACAGGCGGCAATCGGTGCCGTTAACGGCTACATTGAAGAGGGTGTTACCGGTCAAAAGGTAATTAAGGTATTCAATCATGAGGATACCACCGTAGAGGAATTCAACCTGCTGAACGAGGATCTTCGCGACAAGCAATTCAGCGCACAGTTCTGGGGCGGAGTAATGGGTCCTATAATGCACAATATAAGCCTTATAAGCTACGGCATTACGATCGGTGTAGGCGGTGCGCTCGTCTCCATAGGCAGACTTTCCATCGGCGCGCTTACGGTCTTTGCAGGATATTCAAAGCAATTTTCCATGCCTATAAATCAGTTATCCTCACAAGTTGCGACGATTTTTGCAGCCCTTGCGGGTGCTGAGCGTGTATTTAAGGTTATGGATGAGGGCCCAGAGGCTATTGACGCCGAGGATTCCCATGAGGAAAAGATAGACGGCCACGTGATCCTTAATAACGTAAGCTTTGGATACAATCCGGATAAGCTTGTCTTAAAGAATATATCTCTTTACGCAAAGCCGGGACAAAAGATTGCTTTCGTCGGTTCAACCGGCGCGGGTAAAACCACGATCACAAATCTTCTTAATCGCTTCTACGATATTGAAGAAGGCGAGATCACGATCGACGGTATGCCTCTGAAATCATACAAAAGGGAGTTTCTCAGAAAGAATATTGCAATGGTTCTTCAGGACACACATTTGTTCACAGGAACGGTTATGGAGAACATACGCTACGGCAGACTTGACTCGACCGACGAGGAGGTCGTTGCCGCCGCAAAAACCGCAAGTGCGCACAGCTTTATTATGAGGCTTGAAAACGGATATGAAACGATGCTTACGGGTGATGGAGCGAATCTGTCACAGGGACAGCGTCAGCTTTTGAACATTGCAAGAGCCGCTCTTTCCAAAGCGCCTATCCTCGTTCTTGACGAAGCAACGTCTTCGGTTGACACAAGAACTGAGCGACACATCGAGCACGGAATGGATAGACTTATGAAGAACAGGACGACCTTTGTAATTGCTCATAGATTATCCACCGTCAGAAACGCTAACGCAATAATGGTTCTTGAAAAGGGAGAAATAATCGAGCGCGGATCACACGACGACCTTCTTGAAATGAAGGGAAGGTACTACGAGCTGTATACGGGTGTGAAAGAGCTTGAATAATAAAACGGAGATGCCAAATGGCATCTCCGTTTTATTATTCATAATCAAATAGAACCAACTATGTATGGAGCCATATCAGCTCTCTCCTGAGCAAGTCTCTCTGCCTCTGCAGCCTCTTCGGCCTCTCTTGCAGCCTTCTCAGCAGCACGTGCTTCCTCTGCAGCAGCCTTCTCAGCAGCCTCGGTGATAAAGACGGAGGCCAAGCGGTCTTAGGAAGA
>JAZRUS010000069.1:0-9006 GCA_045652665.1 Eubacteriales bacterium
TTCTTCTTGAGGGCAAGGGTCCCGCGCTTCTCGACGTCGTTACCTACCGTGTTTCGGGCCACTCCCCCTCCGACTCGTCTACCTACCGTACTCAGGAAGAGATCGAGGCTTGGAAGAATGCAGACCCGATCGTTGCGTTCAAGAACAAGCTCATCAAGGGCAAACTCGCAACCGAAAACGACTTCGCAGTAATGCACGAGCAGATCACCGCTCGTATGACCGAGATCATGAAGCTCGCGATCAACGACGAGATCTCGCCCCGTATGGACCTTAACAAGGAGCCCGATGCTATCGCATCTATCATGTTCTCTAACCAGAAGGTCGTTTCCATGGAGCCCGAGCGCAAGGCAGAAATGCTTATGCCCAAGGAAGAGTGCCCCCGTGTCAAGGAGATCAAGGGCAAGGTTCGTACAGCTACCGACAAGGACGGCAAGCCCGTATCCAAGATGAAGATGTACAACGTCTGCGACGGTCTTTTCGAGCCGATCATCGACAAGTTCTACGACGACCCTACCCTTATCGCTTACGGTGAAGACAAGCGTGACTGGGGCGGCGCGTTCGGCGTTTACAAGAAGATGACCGAGGCAGTTCCTTATCACAGATTCTTCAACTCTCCCATTTCCGAGTCCGCTATCGTCGGTTCGGCAGTAGGCTACGCAATGTGCGGCGGCCGCGCTATCGTTGAGCTTATGTATGCTGACTTCATCGGTTGTGCAGGTGACGAGATCTTCAACCAGATGGCTAAATGGCAGGCAATGTCTGCAGGTATTCTTAAGATGCCCATCACTCTCCGCGTTTCCGTTGGTTCTAAGTACGGTGCACAGCATTCTCAGGACTGGACCGCGCTTTGTGCGCATATTCCGGGACTTAAGGTTGTATTCCCCTCGACTCCTACCGATGCAAAGGGTCTTATGACCAGTGCGCTTGAGGGAACCGACCCCGTAGTATTCTTTGAGAGCCAGAGAATTTACGGTTTCGGCGAGGAGTTTAACAAGGACGGCGTTCCCACAGGACATTTCGAGATTCCGTTCGGTGAGCCCGACGTTAAGAAGGAAGGTAAGGATGTAACCATTCTTACTATCGGAGCTGTTCTTTACAGAGCTCTTGAGGCTGCAAAGATCCTTGAGGAAAAGTACGGCATTTCTGCTGAGATCATTGACGCTCGTTCTATCGTTCCGTTCAATTACGAGAAGGTTATCGAGTCTGTTAAGAAGACCGGTAAGATCCTCCTT
The DNA here is from genome assembly GCA_045652665.1 of Eubacteriales bacterium. Classification (GTDB taxonomy): domain Bacteria; phylum Bacillota; class Clostridia; order Oscillospirales; family CAG-272; genus UBA1740. The sequence goes on from JAZRUS010000069.1 coordinate 1,233, forward strand.
GTAGGCGACGCTTGTGAGAGAAACTCCGTCATGAGAGATATGGCGTCCAACATCACTGAAATGTGCTTCGATTACCTCGACGGTCCTGCTGTAGTAGTTGGATCTCGTAACTGGATCACTCCTGCATTCGAGCTTGAAAAGAGCTTCTTCCCGCAGGCAGATTGGATAATCGATGCTCTTCACGAGAAGATTATGCCCATACCCGGACACGTTCCCACGAACAACTTTACCGACATCGAGAAGGTTGAACGTGCAAAGAAAGGTCTTTAATTCTAAATGAAACGAAATACACATCGGGCATCTGCCCGATGTGTATTCATGATATGTATATGAAATTTTTAATTTTAAGAACGACCGATCCGCATTTGAATCTTGCTATAGAGGAATATCTCTTTGAAACCGCTGACGATGACGTCATAATGCTATGGCAAAACGAGCCGTCGGTGATTATAGGACGAAATCAAAACGTCTATGCCGAGATCAACTCGGATTATTTGAAAGAAAAGGGAATTAAACTTGCAAGACGAATTACCGGTGGCGGAGCCGTTTATCATGACCTAGGTAATTTGAATTATACCTTTATTTCAGCAAAAAAGACGAGTGGCATAGATTTTAAAACCTTTACCGCCCCGATAATTGACGCGCTCTCGTCTATGGGAATAAACGTCGTTTTGAACGGAAGAAACGATCTTGAGATAGATGATAAGAAAATATCCGGTAATGCACAACATTCTAGTGCGGAGCGGCTTTTGCATCACGGAACATTGCTTTTTGATACCGATCTTAACGTGCTCTCAAATGCACTGAAGGTTGATGAAGAAAAAATCAAAGCCAAGGCGATTAAATCAACGCGCTCTCGCGTTGCTAACTTAAAAGAATATGTAACCGATTGCCGTGATACGAATGAATTTGTTGAAATACTTTCAGAGTATTTTATAGAAAGATTTTCTCCCACCATCATTGAAGCGCCGAAAGATGACCGTGTTTTTGAGCTTTGTCAAAGAAATCGCTCGGAAGAATGGCTCTATCCCAAAAGTAAATATTTGTCGGAATATACTGTAAGTCGCAAAAAAAGATTTAATTTCGGTACTGTTGAATTAAAGATGGTTATGTCCGGCGATGTTGTAGACTCAATTGTCGTCGAGGGCGATTTTTTTGGAACCCGGGATGTCTCCGATCTTGACATTTTGCTACGCGGCAAAAACATTTGCGAGGTAGAAAAAATAATTAGAAATATGGATATTTCAGAATATATTTTCTGTATGAACAGTCAGCAGTTTATTGACTTGATACAATAAAAAGAAGCAGAGAATCAATCTCTGCTTCTTTTTATTGCAGCTTTTTTGCTGATTAGCTAAGCTTTGCGTAGTTGATCTTGATGCCGGGGCCCATGGTCGTAGCCACAACACAGCTCTTGATGTACTGACCCTTTGCGGCAGCGGGCTTAGCCTTGATAACAGCGCCGAGAAGAGTGTTGAAGTTTTCAACAAGCTTTTCGGTTCCGAAGGATGCCTTGCCGATAGGGCAGTGAATGATGTTGGTCTTATCGAGACGGTACTCGATCTTACCTGCCTTAGCTTCGTTTACAGCCTTTGCAACGTCGGGGGTAACTGTACCTGCCTTTGGGTTGGGCATAAGTCCTTTAGGACCGAGTACCTTACCAAGGCGGCCGATAACACCCATCATATCAGGGGAAGCAATTACAACGTCAAACTCAAACCAGTTCTCGGTTGTGATCTTCTGAACGTAATCCTCAGCGCCAACGTAGTCAGCACCTGCTGCAAGAGCAGCATCTGCCTTGTCGCCGCGAGCGAAAACGAGAGTTCTTACGGTTTTACCTGTACCGTTAGGAAGAACGATTGCGCCTCTAACCTGCTGGTCAGCGTGGCGGGAGTCAACTCCGAGGCGGATGTGAACCTCAACAGTCTCATCGAACTTTGCCTTTGCAGTCTGGCAAACGAGAGCAACTGCTTCTTCGGTATCGTAAAGTTTAGTTCTGTCGAAAAGCTCGACACTTGCTTTATATTTCTTACCCATTGTAGCCATTATTAAGTCCTCCTAATTACTCTTCAACCGTGATACCCATGCTGCGAGCAGTTCCTGCAACCATGCTCATTGCTGCTTCAACAGAAGCGGCGTTAAGGTCGGGCATCTTAGTCTCTGCGATCTTGCGAAGCTGCTCCTTGGAAAGCTGAGCAACCTTGGTCTTGTTGGGGGTAGCAGATGCGGTCTCAATTCCGCAAGCCTTCTTAATAAGAACTGCTGCGGGGGGAGTCTTAGTAATGAATGTGAAGGAACGGTCTGCGTATACAGTGATGATAACGGGGATTATAAGTCCGATATCATTCTTCGTTCTTTCATTGAATTCCTTAGTGAAGTTGGGGATAGATACACCGTACTGACCGAGAGCGGGACCAACCGGGGGTTGGGGAGTCGCCTTACCGGCAGCAAGCTGTAATTTAATGTAACCCATTATTTTCTTTGCCATTTTTTTACACCTCCAAATGTGGTAATTTAATCGAGAGAATTAAAGTTAAAATTTTCTCTCTCCCACGAATGCTTCATGGCGAAGCGTTAAAAAGGGAAAACTACTGTGCTAAACGTACATCCTTCAGTTCAACGAAAATAGGAATGTCACGTCTTTCGGTAGAAGCAAGGATAACAACTTCCTTCTTCTCCTCATCAATTTCCTGAAGTATTCCAAAGTATCCGGCAAATATTCCGGCAAATACTTCAACCTTGTCACCAACCTTAAATGCGAGCTCTTCTTCATGCTTTTCAACATTAAAGATGTTCACCTCCTCAGCGGTGAGGGGAGTAGGTTCTGAGCCGGGACCTACAAATCCCGTGACTCCTGTGATGTTTCTGACAACATGCCAGCTTTCATCAGTCATAGTCATTTTTACAAGAACATATCCGGGAATAAGCTTGGTCTCAACCTCTTTCTGTTCACCCTTGTCGTTTGTAACAACAGTGATCTCGGTGGGGACCTGAACATCATAAATAAGATGCTGTAATCCGCGGTTTTCAACGATTTTTTCAATATTCGTCTTTACCTTGTTCTCATAGCCCGTAAAAGTGTGAGCAACGTACCATCTGGGACCGAGGTTTTTTTCGTTAATATTACTCATGATTTACAGCCTCTTAACCAATTAAACCGGCTATGGAGTTAATTATCCAAGAGAAGCATGTGTCAACAACCGCGATTGCCAAGCCAATTGCGACGACCGTAATAAGAACAAGCTTCGTGCTCTTTTTAAGCTCATCCTTGGGAGTCCAGACGACCTTTTTCATTTCGCCTACGACATCCTTGCAAAGCTTAACGAGCTTCTTCCAAACTCTGACTAAGAAATTAGGCTTTTTATTAGTCTTTTTCGCGGCAGGTTTGTCCGTAGACTTCGTTTCCACAGTTTCTACCTCTGCGATTTCTTCCGTGGAAATATTATTCTTTTCTTTTGCCATCTTAAACAATCCTCTCAATTACTTGGTTTCTTTGTGCAAAGTGTGTTTGCGGCAGAAACGGCAGTACTTGTTCATTTCAAGTCTGTCCGGATCATTCTTCTTGTTTTTCTTTGTGTCATAATTTCTTTGCTTGCATTCAGAGCAGGCTAACGTAATTTTGACTCTCATTATCGGCACCTCCTGATAGAAATTCGGGCTAAGCCCGTTGAATACCTCCCTCACTGACGAAGGACGTGTGCATGTCCCAGAAAAATTGCACACAAAAAAGACCTCCGACTAGAGGTATCATAATTATATCATCTTTCGTGTAGATTGTCAATATGTTTTTAAAAAAAATTTATATTTTATATTTATATTAACATACGATATTGAATTAATCATCTCCATGTGTTATACTAGATAAAAAATATATTAGAAAAATCGTTAATCGTTTGTGCGCTCGATTGTAGCGCCGGAAGGGAAACAGTTATGAAAATTGCATTGCTTGATAAAATGACACTCGGTGAGGATACTCCGTTTGAGCTGCTTGATCGTTTTGGCACAGTTGTATTTTTCCCATTTTCTAACCCTGAGGACATAGTTAAGAATATAGACGACGCCGATGTAATCGTAATCAATAAGGTAAAGATTACAAGAGAGGTAATGGAGGCGGCAAAGAACCTAAAGCTTATATGCGTTTTCGCGACCGGATATGACAATATTGATATCGCTTGTGCGCGAGAGAAGGGGATTGCCGTATGTAACGTTCCGGGATATTCGACTGACAGTGTCGTTCTTTTCACTTTTGCAACGGTACTTTCGCTTGTCTCTCATTTGCGAGAATATAACGACTTTGTTAGATCCGGTGAATATTCCCGCTCATCTGCGGCAAATAAAATTACCCCCGTATTTCATGAGCTTTGCGGTATGACGTGGGGAATTGTCGGCGGCGGAAACATCGGTAAAACTGTAATGCGTGTTGCGGAAGCTATGGGTGCGCGAGTTCTTGTTAATAAAAGAACTCCGTCTGATGAATTCACCTGTGTTGATATTGATACACTTTGTCGCGAGAGTGATATAATTACGCTTCATTGCCCTTTGAATGACGGGACGCGTGAGTTGATAAATAAGGAACGGATCGCTTTAATGAAGAAAAACGTAATACTAGTAAATGAAGCACGCGGTGCAGTTCTTTGCGAGAAGGACGTCGTTGATGCAATAAAATCTAAAAGGATTGCTGCCTTCGGATGTGATGTTTATTCAAGCGAACCCTTTTCTCTTGAACATCCGTACAATGAAATAAAGGATATGGATAACGTTATTTTGACTCCGCACGCTGCGTGGGGCGCATATGAAGCAAGAGCGCGCTGTATGAGTGTTATCGCAGATAACATTGATTCATATTTATCATTCGGCACACTGAACAGAGTGGATTTATAAAGATAAAAGGGAGCTGCCTCGTCGGCAACTCCCTTTTATATATGATTTTTTTCGTCACCCTCTGTCAACCGTTATTACACAGTAGCAATTTTCTCTCCTTGAGAGAACTGCCTCGGAAATTTTAGATATAACGTCATTCGGAGCCGTTGTGTTTTCAAACGGAAGCAAAATATCGAATATCATATTTGTATGAGTTTCACCGATAACAACGCGGAAATCGTGAATTGTGATTTGCGGATCGACCTCTTCGTGAACAACGTCGATAAGAAATTTCTTTAGTTCATTCACTGTTTCATCATTTGTGACGATCGGATCCATATGGATGGTGCAGAGCATATTAAGCTCATCCTGTATTCTTCGTTCAACGTTGTCAATCATATCATGAAGCTTGAATATATCCTGTGCACCGTCAACCTCGGCGTGCATAGACGTTATATAATGATTTGGACCGTAATTATGAATGATAAGATCGTGTGTATCAATGATATCAGGGTATTCAGAAACGATCTTGTTTATCATTTCGATCTGTTCATCCACCGGTGCCTCACCGAGCAGGGAGTTCTTCGTTTCGTTCAGTATACGTACTCCGGCGACAATTATGAGAAGCGAAACCGCAAGACTCATTATAGCGTCAATAATCTGATAGTCGGTAAATTTGATGATAATCGCAGATACAAGAACCGCAATAGTTGAAATTGAATCTGTCAGTGAATCAATACCGGATGCCATGATTACGTTTGACTCGATTTTTTTCCCGACCGTACGGTAAAAAATCGCAAGCCACATCTTAAAAATAATAGACAAAGAGAGAATGATAAGCGAGACGGTCGAAAATTCTGTAGTATTAATTTTAGATGAATCAAAAATCGAACGGATAGCATCCATCATAGTTTCAAATCCAACGAGAAGGATGAGAAATGATACGATCATTGAGGCGATGTATTCAATTCTTGCATGCCCGAAGGGGTGATCTCTGTCTGCAGGTTTGGATGACATTTTGAAGCTGACTAAGGTGATTATAGATGATCCCGCATCTGAAAGATTATTGATAGCATCCGCAGTAATGGCAGCCGATTTTGTCAGAAAACCCAAGATCAGTTTAATTACCGATAAGAGCAGGTTTACGAAAATGCCAACGAAGCTTGAAAGCGCGCCGTATGCCTTTCTGACTTTTGGATTTGAATATTCTTTATGATCTTTTATAAAAATTCTTGATAAAAGTTCAGTCATAAAATCCTCTGTATATCTTTACTTTTTATGTTTTAGGTGTTATAATATCTATAGTTAAGAAACAACACGGAGAAATCTATGGATATAAAAACATATGAGCTTACCGGAAGGTCTGCTGATCAGTTGTTTACCGAAATCAGATACTTTATAGCAGAATCCAAGGCTGTAGATCAGGGACTCATCCGTTTTAATATTAAAACAGTTCTTCCGCCTGAAAGGGAAGAACGTCGTCAAAATGAGATAACGCGTATATTAAAGGCGGCTAAAAAAAGTTCTCTCATTCAGCTTTTCGTTTATTCTGCTGAGGTTGGCACGGCTTCAACAGAGGCGGAATATCTTAAAAACAAGTATCCGGATCTCAATTTGCCGAATGAGAGTGAGAAATTTTTTATAGTTAAGATTTGATAAAAAAGGGTTGCGTTCAGCAACCCCTTTATGTTATAAAAATTATTTCTGAGATTCAAGGTAACGAACAACGTCGCCAACAGTAACGAAGTCATTGAGGTCGTCATCATCTATTACTACGTTAAATTTTTCTTCGCAAAGATAAACCATATCGGCGAGTTCGAGAGAATTGATGCCAAGGTCAGCAGAAAGTTCGGATTCCATAGTGATATCCTCAGCCTTTACATGAAGCTCTTCAACAAGAAACTTCTTGAGATTCTCAAACATAAACATCCTCCTTAAAGTATTTTGTGTAGATTTGACTGTACCAACATATGATACAACAAAATGCTCATTTTGTCAATAGTTTTCCAAAAAATAGGGCGTTTTGAACAAAAAAACAAAGAATAACATCTAAAATACGCGCACTTTTTGTTTATTATGTTCACCGCTAAAGCTATTTATATATTGACATTATATTTGTTATATGATAGAATAATATTGTATTATATGCTATTAGGAGGAAAAAATATGGTTTGGGTTTGGCTCGGAGTTATCGTTGTGGCGATTGTGGTTGAAATTCTTACCGATCAGCTCATATCGATTTGGTTTGTTCCCGGCGCAATTATTGCAACGGTCCTTGTATTTTTTGATGCTTCGGAGCTGACGCAGATACTCACCGCACTCGTCGTTGCGGCGGCTGGAATTGTTTTTGCGAGACTGTATCTTGTGAAAAAGATCAAAAGCCGAGTGATTAAAACCAACGTTGACGCTATAATCGGAGAGCGCTGTGTCGTGACCGAGAAGATAGATAACTACGCAGGATGCGGTCAGGTCAGAATAAAGGGACAGATTTGGTCTGCGCGCGGCGTTGGTGAGGATGATGTGTTCGATGAGGGCACGGTTCTTCACGTCGTAGCTATTGAGGGCGTTAAGGTTATTTGTAAAGAATAAAAAAGGAGGATAATATGTTTAGCGCATTATTATTGACAGAACAGGCAACCGCAATAATCGTCATTACGCTTTTTCTTGCAATTTCATTGATCATTTTGATTTCATGTATAAAAATAGTACCTCAAGGGTCGGCATACGTTGTTGAAAGGCTTGGTGCATATAAGGCAACATGGAATACGGGAATGCATTTTAAAATTCCTTTTATTGAGGTCGTATCAAAGAAATTGACGCTTATGGAGCAGGTTGCGGATTTTCCGCCGCAGCCGGTTATTACGAAGGATAACGTTCGTATGCAGATAGATACGGTCGTATTCTTCCAGATCAC
>JAZRUS010000070.1:0-45726 GCA_045652665.1 Eubacteriales bacterium
AGTAACGAAGGCACGTCGTACGGATCGCATCAGAGCTGGAATCTTTACACTAAATCCTACGATAAGTATCCTACCTGCTCGCAGTTCGGAAGCGCCGTATACGGATGCCGCTACTGTAGCTACGAAGAGACGGGTGAGGTAAATCCCTACGGTCACAACTTCTACTACGACGGTGAGCTGGGATGCGAGGTTTGTAACAGATGCGGACTTCAGAATATGTTTGGCAACGACGGCTCCATCACTATGGAGGATCTTACCGCGACTCTCGGCAACGGTGAAAACTACGTTATCGGATATTGGAACAGAAATAAGTACGAGGGCAAGGAAGACGACTTCGGCTTCCGGGTATTCCTCTCTCTCGTAGTAGAGGGAATGGATGAGCCCCTGTTTATCAACTACTCCGCGTACGACGACGGCGTAAGCCTTATCTACATCAATGCAAGAGAGCTTGCAAGCGTTATTGCGGAAATGGCAGAGGCAGCAGGTGTTGAATACAGCCTTTGCAAGGATATGCTCAGAGTTTCCATCGTTCCTCTCAATTCCGACGGAATGTTTGATTACTCAATCACACTTGACCCGCACATGTTGGTCTTCTCCTCGTCTTACGATGGGGAGAAGTACCCCTCCGAAACTATGCATTCGGCTGAGTGCCTACTTTGTGAAGAGACCGTGATAGAAGATGAAAGATGCAGATTCACAAGCACCTACGAATCAATCGAAAACGGCTATGCGTATAAGTACACCTGCCGTGATTGCGGATTCTCTTATTACGAGTATCGTTACGAGGAAGTAGACGGATGTAACGGAGTTAATTATTTCGACGTATACGTGCTCGTTGGCGGTGAGTACGTTCTCTACAGTCATAACCGGAACGGTACGTTTGAAAGGCACAGCTACGTATATGAAAACCTCGGACTGAACGAGGAGGGATATCCCATTCACAGCAGCCGCTGCACCGCATGCGGAACCGATAACGGAACGACTACCTGCTGGGGAAGCACGTGGCTTGGCGAGGAGTACTACGATAGAGACGGCGTTCAGGTACGCAGAGTAAACCATCGCTGCGCATGCGGATTCGAGTTTTATATTGAGTACTACACAGTTGAGAACGGCTGCACCGTTACCGACTATGAGGTATATTCCTACGGTAAGTCCTATACCAACAGCTACGAAAATCATAATTCCGTGCATGAAAACATCGGACTGAACGAGGAAGGCTATCCCGTTCATAGAAGCTATTGCACCAACTGCGGCACCGATTACGGAACCACAACCTGCTGGGGAAATGAATGGCTCGGCGAGGAGTATTATGAAAACGAGTACGGTCAGGTACGCAGAGAGAATTGGCGCTGTGCGTGCGGATTCGAGTACTACATTGATCGATACACAGTAGAGGACTCCTGTAGCTACATTGAATACGAGGTTTTCTCCTACGGTAAGTCCAATAAGAACGTTTGGCGTAACGATCACTTCTATGAGATGATCGAAATTGAGGCAGGAGTATACGGTTATTCCGCTTGTGTAAATTGCGGCAAGGACGCTGAAAACGCGCTTAGCATTTATTCCGATATCGGCTCCGAGTTTGCACCGGAATATAGCGGCAGCAGCAACGAATTCAACGGAGTCTTGATCAAGATAACCGTTGAAACCTCAGGTAACTACGTAGCTTCGTCCGAGCTCGGTGAGAACACCGAACACATGGACACTCGTGTACGTATTTATAATGAGGCTATGGATTTTGTTGCGTACGACGATGACAGCGGTGAGGATAATCATTTCTACTTAGAAACCTACCTTGATGCAGGAGTATACTACATAGAGGTATGGGATTGCCGCGAGAGCTTTGTCGAAGGATCTTTCAGATTTAACATCACGGCAGCAGCTGAGGAAGTTTGATCGCAAGGATCATTTGACATCTAAGTAAACCAACTAAAAAAGAGGCTAGCTCAAATTTGAGCTAGCCTCTATTCTATATTATAATAATTACTATTCTGCTATCTTATATTCAATGCCGTCGGACGAGTACAGATCGTAGAGCTCGACTCCTTCTCCGCGGACGTAGGCATCCGTGCCTATGAAGTATATCGCTCCGCCGAGTGCCGAGAGCTTTTCTTCGCTTAGCTCATCCGAGATGTATGCGTCATAGCTCGAAAGCGCGAGATCAAGGCAGTCTGCCTCAAAGGAAAATACAAGCATATTATCCGTCGCGGCCCTCGCTCTGCCGTCAGCTGAGTCTATATATTGATGCGCCGATTTGCCGTCTGCGTAGAGGTAATAGTCAAGCGCGTCGAGCTGTGAGAGCGGATATGATCTATAGTTGACCATTGCTACGGAACCATTGTATTTTACGTCTGCGGCAGGGTAGACCGTGTCGTCAAGCTTATCGTATACGGTGAAGCTGAAATCAGCCCCCGTGTCGTCTAAATTGCGTGTAAATCCGTCGTACGAGCTTATAACACCAAGCGTCATTCCCTCGGATATAAGCTCCCTTGCTATCGCATCGACTACGACTGCGTTTTCAAGCCATCCGAAGCTTATATAGCTTTCGATTCCCACAGACTCCGCGTAGGCTCGGTATTCCTCGGAAATATCCAGCCGCAGCTTTCCGTCGCCCAAAAAAGAAAGGCTTATAGTCGCGGGATCACACGCAAAGGAGCTGACCGTGTCGCAAAAGCTTGCCGCATCTTCGTTTTTATACGGGTCGTGCATAGCGGCATATCCGTCAGCGTCACAGGAAAAGAGGGCATTGTACCGGTCGTATACCGGCGCAAGATAAAGAGATCTGTTTCCGGCTCCGCAAGACCTCTCGAGAGCAGAATAGAGAACGGGATCAACCGTGATCTCCTCGCCGGGGTGCTTGCTTATATATAAAAGATTTGCAATGCCGGAATGCTCGGTGTCCGAGCTCACAAGCTTGCAATATTTATTAAGCGCTTCGTCATAGATTGCCGCCGCGCGCTTATATTCTGCGGTAGCGCTTGCGCCCGATGCGCCAATATTATAATTGAAGTCAAAAAATACCGAGTATTGGTTATCGTCGGCGGGCTCGATCTTTGTCCACCCACTCTCTTTGTTAAGGAGTGATACCAACGCAAAAGTAATAGATCCAATACCGAGCGCGATTAAAATCACGACTGCTATTATGCGCAGTCTTTTTTTGCTTTCCGAAAGCTCTATACTTTTTACCGGCTTGACGTCGGGGCGGTTGTCCTTTGCTCTCCTAGACATATTTGTTTCCCTTCAAAATTAAAAAAGAACCTGATTAGCTTTAAAGAGGCTGTCTCAAACGTAAATATGAGACAGCCTAGTTTTGCAACTAAATTATTGCCGCGAGCAGTCCGAGCATAAAGAGTCCGACTATTCCGCCAAGCGTAATAAGTCCGGCAAGCGCACCTTTTTTGCACGCTTTGTAGTTCTTTATGTGCTTATGCTTCTTAAATATTGCTCCGCCGATAAGACCTACGACGGGAAGAAGGAATGAGCCGAATACGTACCATTTGCTTCCCGTATCATGTAACGGCGTGTTTAAAATAAACTCACCGCTTGGAAGGTCCTCTTTCGTCTTCTTTCCGCAGGAATCATCGGGATCATCGTTGAGTCCCCTGATTATAACCGACTTGGGCGAAATTCCCGTATCGCGCAATCTCTTATATTCCTCGATCTCCTTTTTATTTCCGTAAACGAAATGTTTGTTGCCTATATCTACGAGCTCCGGCTTATCCTCGCTGTAATCGTGGATGCTCGGATCGTAGGTCAGGAGTATCTTTTGCTTTTCAAGCTTGGGATCGGGAATCGGAATAGCCGATATAAGCGAACGGGTATAGGGATGCATCGGGAACTTGAACAGCTCCTCTGCCTCCGCGATCTCCACTATGTCACCCTTGTAGATAACGCCTATTCTGTCGGAAATGAATCTTACGATAGAAAGGTCGTGCGCGATGAACATATAGGTAATGTTCTTTTCCCTCTGGAACTTCTTTAAAAGGTTAAGAACCTGCGCTCTTATAGAAACGTCAAGCGCGGAAATCGGCTCGTCCGCGACGACAAGCTCCGGCTCCATTACCATGGCTCTCGCTATACCTATTCTCTGGCGCTGACCACCGGAGAATTCGTGCGGGTAACGTGTAAGATGCTCGGGAAGAAGTCCGACCTCCTTGATCATATTCTCAACCTTGGAAACTCTGTCCGCTTCGTTTTCAAAGAGACGGAAGTTGTAAAGTCCCTCGGAGATAATATAATCAACGGTTGCGCGCTCGTTAAGAGACGCGGCAGGATCCTGGAAGATCATCTGAACGTTTCTGATGACCTCGCGGTCAAGAGAGTGCGGAATATTTCCGGATATTCTGACACCCTTGTAAAGTATTTCGCCTGCCGCACAGGGGTTAACGCGTATCACGGCTCTGCCTATAGTGGTTTTACCGGAGCCGGATTCACCAACCAGCGAGAAGGTCTCTCCCTTATATATATCAAAGGAAGCGTTTTTTACGGCACGTACCGCTCTCTCGCCCTTGCCGAAGGTTATATCGACGTTCTTGAGTGATACGAGTATCTCTCTGCCATTATCGTCGACCGGTCCGCTTTCCGGAAGGTGCGCCGCGCTCTTTGATTGGGGACGCTCGGCGGTAGTCATTTCGCCTTTATTCTTTTTGCCAAATAACACGTGATCTACCTCCTTAAGCGTTGTTTTCCTGAGCGGATTGCTCGGGATCGATATTAAAGGTTCTGAGAAGCTTCTCGTGTGAGCCCTTGATTATATCAGGCTTCTCTATCTTCGGCGATCTGGGATCAAGTAGCCAGGTTTTTGCGCTGTGGGTCTCGGTTACCTTAAACATCGGCGCTTCCTTAAGCGTGTCGATCTTCAGGCAATACGGGTTTCTCGGAGCAAACGCATCACCGACGATATCGTTATAAAGCGAGGGAGGAGTTCCGGATATTGAGTAAAGCGTGGTATTTCTCTCAGCGAGCTGGGGGAGCGATGAAAGAAGAGCCCAGGTGTAGGGATGCTTTGGATCGTAGAATACCTCGTCTACCGTTCCGAGCTCGATTATCTGTCCGGCGTAAAGAACCGCGACTCTCTCGGCGATATTTGCAACGACGCCGAGGTCGTGCGTGATAAATACGATAGTATAATTGAATTCCTTTTGCAGATCCTTAATGAGCTGAAGTATCTGCGCCTGAATAGTAACGTCAAGCGCTGTCGTGGGCTCGTCGCAAATAAGGATCTTCGGTTGGCAGGATAGGGCGATAGCGATAACTATTCTCTGTCTCATACCGCCGGAGTACTGGAAGGGATAATCGTCGAATCTTGCCTCTGCGTTGGGAATTCCAACCTTTTTCATAAGAACCAGCGCGCGTTCTCTTGCCTCAAGCTCGGAGCAGCCCTGATGCTTTATAATTATGGACGTTATCTGCTTTCCTATCGTTATGATCGGGTTGAGCGAGGTCATCGGATCCTGGAATACGGTCGCGATCTTTTTTCCGCGGATCTTGCTCCAGTCCTTAGCATACTTGACTTCTGCGAGGTTAAGGATGCAGGTACCGTGGATGGTAGTTTCGGTCTCGTCGAGATACCGTACTCTGAAAACGACCGTTCCGAATACCTTGTTAAGAGATGCGTCGTCCGTAAGGTTAGTACCAAGCCTCATAGCCTTCTTAATAGCCGAGAGAAGCTTGAAAATAAGCTTTATTCTGCTGTAAAGACCGTATCTTCCTACGGATAGATATATTTCCTTTGCAAGAGTGAGGTTGCGCGCTGCGGTCTGCTCAGAAATTCCGTTCTTGCACTTTTGGGAGTAGGACGCGCGTAGCTCATTCATCTTTGCATTATAGGAATCGTTGTAGCTCTTATCAGCCGCGAGAGACACCTTGTGGGCCTTTATAAGCCTTGCCTTTTCGGCTTCAAGCTCAGAGATCTGAGCTGTATATGCGGCAATTTTCTCGCCGGACTCGCGGTACTTGTCCTTTTCGTTCTTGCGGTCAATTGTCTGTCTGTAGTTGAACTCTTCAGTCTTCTTGAAGGTAAGCTCGTCTATTTTAGAGACTATTCTCTCGCATTCCTCCTCGGAAAGATTCGCTCGCGCGCGTTTCTCTGCCGCAAGTTCAAGCATAGCGCGATATTCCTTTGCGCCGTGCTCAAGCTTTGAATACTTATTAAGTTTTTTTGCGGCAAAGCGGATGAGCCGCCTGTCAAATTTTTTGTTTTTGACTACGGTATCCGCAAGTTCCTCGTCGTTGAAGATGATAGAGCCGTCGCTGATGTAACCGTTTTGGTCGAGCATTCCGGCAAAGGTCTTAGTAAATACCGACTTTCCGGAGCCGGACTCGCCTACGATGGCAATTGACTCATTTTCGTAAAGATCAAGGGAAATTCCTCTTATTGCGGTAAGAATTCTTCCGCGTACGCGGAATTTCACCCTGAGATCCTTTATTTCAAGTAATTTTTTTCTGTTTTCCACGGTGTCACCTCTTACATATGCGTTCTGGGGTCGGAAGCATCACCGAGATTCTGACCGACAATATAAAGCACGACGGTAATTATCGATGCTATTGCAACGGGGCTCCAGAACTCAAAGCCCCATCCGGAGGTAACCATTGCGTTCTGTGCCGCCTCGATTATCTTGCCGAGAGACATATCCGTAAGGCCCATTCCTATATAAGAAAGGAATACCTCGTACGAGATGTAGGATGGGATCTCCGTTGCCATAAGCGTAACGATGATCGACGTCATAAAGGGAAGGATATTCTTCGTAGCTATGCGCCAAATGGGTGTTCCAAGACATCTGGACGCCAGATTGTACTCTCTGTCGCGGATTATAATTACCTGCGTACGGATAAAGTAGGCTATCGCGAGCCAACCTGTGACCGTTAGAGCAAATACCATTGACCAGAAGGATGCTGACATAATAAGAACTACGACCGATATGAGAAGAATATACGGCACGTTCGCAATAATGTTATAAACCTCGGTCATAATCATATCGACCTTCTTTGAGAAGCCCCATACGGCTCCGATCAGTACGCCGACCGTCATATTGATGATGGCGCAGACGAGAGCGAGTGAGATAGAAATGCTTGAGCCGTACCAGATGGCGTCAAAAGTAGATTCGCCTGAAGCACCGGTACCGAGAAGCCATTTAAGCCCGAAGCCGAACTTGTCGATCGCCGCGCTGGGACGAAGGTGCTTCGAGGTGGGATCAAGCAGGTTGACGTACGGGTCTACCTCGGGGTCGTACTGAATGATGACGGGGTAGACGTAGGTGAATATTATAATCAGCGCGAGTATGGAAAGCACGATGATGTTAAGCTTGTTTTTGAAGAATACGCGGAACACCGAGTGCCAATAGGAATATCTCGGCGCTGTGATACGCTCGGATTCAAGTGTGTCGTGGTCAACGCGGGCGAAAAGTTCTTCATCGGTAAGACCGAATTCATTTATATCAATGAGTTTTTCTTCCATCTTACTTACCTCGCTTTGACGTGAACGAAATTCTCGGGTCAACAAGACTCATGAGAATATCGCCGAGTATTATTGAAATTACAGACAGGAGAGCGTAGAACATAGTAACGCCGACGATAACGCCGTTATCGTACTTGTTTATAGCCTCGGTAAGCAGGTTACCCGTACCGGGAACTACGTAAACGCGCTCTGTTATAATTGCGCCGACGAGAGCGCCGAGCACACTGCCGGGGATGCCGTGAACTATCGGTATGATAGCGTTTTTAAGAATGTGCTTTGAGAATATCTCACCCTCGGAGAGACCGCCCGAACGCGCGAACTTAACGTAATCAGAGTTCATCTGGTCGATCATATAGCGGCGCAGCCACTTCATAAGAGAGGCAACCGACGGAAGCGCCAGAGAGATTATAGGCAGGATGTACATAAGCCATGTCTGTTCCTGCAGGTCGAATCTCGTGGGCAGTCCGATAGCTCCGCCTATCGCCTTGAATAAGAAGATGTAGGCGAGAGAGGGGACCGCAATGATAAATACGATATATATCGTTCCGAGCTTGTCTACAAGTCTATCCTTCTTAAGCGCCATAAGCGTTCCGAGCGGGATAGCAAGAACGTAGGAAAGCACGACGGATATAATACCGATAACGAAGGAGAAGCCGATCTTGGACATGCCGTCCTTGTGCGTGGTTATGGACGTGTAGTCGTCAACGAAGCAGTTTTTGGTAACCTGTGTTCCGTTCTCAAGAGAGCCGGGAATATAAACCGCCGAGTGCAGATTGTCGGCGCTCTCGTTAACGAAGCCGGTCGGATAATGAACCGTGGATTTTTCAAATGCGCCCTGCGCGGACGTCATAGTCTCAAAAACGTCAATACCGTTATTGACGGTATAAGAAGTTCCAAGACTGACGGTCAACAGATTTTGGTGGATATAGGGGAAATTGTTGTCAAAGTAAAGAAGATACTTGTGACGCGTACCGTTTCCTATAATGGCGGGGGAGAACTTCTCTCCGCCGTAAACGGGGTCAAAGAACGTAAACGAAAGTCCTCTGTCCTCGATATTTTCTTCAACGTAATGAATGTTATCAACCGTGAATATTCCGGAAATGTAATTCCACAGACGGCTGATAAGCGGTGTGTTTTTATATGCGTAAAGTCTGGGTTGTCCGCCGTCCTTATACTTTACGGTTCCGGGCATATAGTCGGCCTTAAGCCTTACTACTTCGTAGCCCTCATTTTCAAAATGCTCTTCAAATTTTTTAACGAATGCGGCGGTATCGGCTGAGTCGTCCGAACCGTCCTGCTTGCCGCCTATAACCGAAACGGCGGCAAAAACGTCGGAGCTGATTTCTCCGGACGTCAAAAGCTCCTTGAGATAATCGGTATAGGGAACGTAATCCATATATCCGTATTTTTCCCAAGTCTGAAGCTTATATATCTCCTTGTTGTTGCTCTTTTGCTTCTGATAAACGCCGTCGTTTGCGAATATCAGATTCCTGTCGAGGCAGGTATATATCAGCAACATAACGATAGCAACCACGATTACTACCGATAACAGTCCGCGGAGTAAGCGGCCCAGTAAATATCTTGTCATAATTTTCTCTCACTAATACACGATTAGAGGGTGAAACAAGGCTCACCCTCTATCGTATAGTTTTTATCTTACTTTAACCGAGGATCGATATTAGAAGAGACCGATGCACTTGGTCATGTAACCTGCGTATGCAGGAAGGAAGGTATCAAGGTAGGTCTGAGGATCACCGTAGTCAGGGCCCCAACCGGAAAGGTCGTACATATCGTAGTTAGCCTGATCACCGGTAAGTGTGTCATAACCTGCGTAATACCACTCGTCAGCAGTAGCGCACTGAACGAGGTTAACCTTTACAAGTCCGCCGAGAGCTGCCTCTATAGACTGCTTGTAAGCGTTTTCCTTGTTGGTCCAGGTCTGGCTGATGGAAAGGGTGGGAACGTCGATATAGATCGGGTTCTCAGCAGAAACCTCAATGCCGATAGCCTTGAGCTCTGCAACAGCCTTGTCAAGCTCAGCCTTAGCGTTGTCAACGTTGTACCAGCCGTCAAATCCGTCGGAGGAGCCTGCGCCGCCTTCAGCGGTGGGATCCCAAACCTTGATTTTGATGCCGTCAGCGTCGATCTGATCCTGCATGATCTTACCGTACATGGTTCCTGCGGGGTAGGTCTTGTCAGCGCCGTTGATCTTAATGGTTATTTCCTCGGTAAGAGAAACGAAGTTACCGGGAGTGTAGCAGTTACGAAGTGAGAAGAGCTTAAGATCTTCGCCAACGCCCTGAGCATTGTAGGTAGCTCTGTCGGTTGCGAAGGAGATAGCGCGGCGGAAGCTTGCGTTACGAAGTGCCGCGATAGATCTTGTCTGATCAGCCGCAGACTTGGGAGATGCGAGTGCGCCGTCGTTGAAGTTTGCGTGTGCCGCGCGGTTAACGTTGTAGAACGCCATGAAGGATGTCGCGTCGGTAGAGGAAACGTAGCCGAAAAGTTCAAAGTAGTTCTTATCGGTTCCGGGAACGATGTCCTTCTTAGCCTCTACAAGAGCGGAAGCGTTAAGGCCTGCGCCCTCAAGAGAGCCTGCCTTAGCATCCTTGTAGGATCTGAGAACGTCCTCGCCGTCGTCATAGAGCCACTTAATGGTCTGAAGCTTGATTGCGTTCTTGTTCCAGTAAGAAGCGTTTGCGGTGAAGACGATAGAGTTCTTAGAGGTGTTAGAGGTAACGGTGTAGGGACCGCAGTAAGCGATAGAGTCGGGACCCTTAGCGTACTGATAGGTCTCAGCAGCAGCGTTGTATGCAGCGCCGAACTGACCGCCACGAGATACGTAGTACTCACGGCTCATAGGAGCAAATACGCCGTATCCGAGATAGGTAAGGAAGTAAGGAGTGGGCTGGCAGAGAGTGTAAACAACCTCGTTGTTTGCAGTTGCCTTAACGCCAACCTGAGCGAAATCGGTAACGGTTCCGTCGATGTACTCGGAAGCGTTAACGATGAGACCCTGAACGAGATATTCAAGACCGCCTGCTGCATCGAGCATATGCTGGAAGCCTGCTACGAAGTCGTCAGCCGTAACGTCTGCTTCCTTCTGTCCCTGAGCGTTAACCCAGGTAGCGCCGGATCTGATCTTGAAGGTGTAGGTAAGACCGTCGGCGGAAACCGTCCAGCTCTCAGCAAGAGCGGGCTTAAGGTTGCCTTCGGAGTCGTACTCTACGAGACCGTCATAGGTGTTAACGAGTGCCTCGGAGTCAACAGCCTTAGAGGTTGCGAGAACGTCCCAGTTAGAGGGATCCGAGGTGTAAATAAGTGAGTAGCTGTTCTTGAGGGTATAACCCTTTTCAGCAAGGAACTGCTCAGCCCAAGCTTCGTATGTGCCGGTGCCCTTAAGCTCAGCCCATTTAGCCTTCATCGTGTTTCTGTCTGCCGTCTTGATGAAGTCGGTAGCGATGAGTGCATTATGGTATCTGTAAGAGTCATTGCCCCAAAGAGCGAAGGGAACGGTGTAGGGAGCTACACGGGAGATAGCGTAGTTACCGCCGTTGGAGTAGATGGGAAGCATAACTGCGGATTCCATCAACTTTGCCTCTGCGATAGCCATAAGAGCGTATCTCTTGGAAACGTTCGTTTCAGCCTTTGCTACCTGGTAAGCAGCGTAGAAGTCGCCGAGAATATCATCATAGATCTTCTGGGACTTTTCGTCGTAGTCCTCATACTGCGCATAGGGATCGGTATATACTACGTCATCGTCGCCGTCACCGCCGCAAGAAGCGAGGAACGTCAATGCGAGAGTAAGTACCAAAAACAGCGCGAGGAGTTTTCTTTTGGTCATTTTTCAATGCCCTCCGTTTCAAATTTTATATAGAGCGCTTTTGCGCTTTATACCGAGGATGTTCACTTATTATGCGCTCTGTGAGCGCATAATAACAGGGTACCCTGTTAAAAGAAGTGAAATTATATATTTATTATATAATATAACCGCCGATTTGTCAATACTTTTCCACAGTGAATTTTTAAACTGACGTCGTTCAAGAGCTATAGCGAGTCAGAGTGACGGGGTAATGTCTTTAGAAGCTGTGTGTGAGGAAGCAGACGTGACGGCGGTTGAAAACGGTGTAAGCTATGGTATAATAAACTCAGCGGCAAGGATTTTTATGTCCTTGCCGCTTAATTGTTATTTTGCAAACACAACCGTAACGGTCGTGCCTACTCCGAAATCACTTTTAATAGAAAGCTCAGCATCGCTGATAGCGCAGATATGCTTTACGATGGCAAGACCAAGTCCCGTTCCGCCGATACGCTTGGAGTGGGATTTGTCAACACGGTAGAAGCGTTCGCAAAGACGAGGTAAATGCTCCTTCTCAATACCGATGCCCGTATCCTTGACCCCGAGACAAACGCCTGTATCTGTTTCTGAAATAGAAATCGTAACCGAACCGCCGTCCTTGTTATATTTGATGGCATTTGAAACAAGATTTTGGGTAAGCTCAAAGATCATATTTTGATCGGCGGTAATCTTTGCTGAACCTACTATATTAGCGGTAATATTTCTGCTTTGCGTTTTTTCAGAAAATCCGTCGAGAATCTCTCTTGCAATTTCTTCAAGAGCAACCTCGGAAAGAACTCTCTTCGGCGCATCTCCGCTTTCGATTTTTGAAAGCATAAGCATATCCGAAATAAGAGAGCCGAGTCTAAGGCTTTCTTTATAAATTCGTACGAGCTGTTTTTTGGAAGCCTCGTCTATGCTTTCCTTGTTCATGAGAACCTCGGCAAATCCCTGCATTACCGTAATAGGCGTTTTCAGCTCGTGAGAAGCGTTGGCGAAGAAATCGCTCTTTTGCTTCTGAATAAGCTTTTCTTGTGTAATATCAGTTACGATAAGGATTGCGGCAATCTCGTCGGAAATCGTATCGTCGGTTACCTTGCTAATGACTACGGAAAGCTCCATTCCGTTATAAGAGCAGTTAAAGGCGTGATCCTGACCCAAATGGCTTGAAATATTTTCACATATTTCAAGATTCTCGACGAGGAAGATCAAATCCCTTCCGATGTCACGATGCGTACCGTTAAACAATGAAAACGCGCTCTTGTTAGCAAATACAATTCTTTTTGTAAAGTCAAGCGCAATAATGCTTTGAGATATGTTATCAAGCACGGTGTTCAGCTTAACTCTCTCGCCGTCTGCGACACGAATATGACTATGAATGTTTGCATTCAGCTCGTTTATCTGATTGAGCACGGCAAAAAGCTCAGGCTCGCTCATATCGGTTTTAATGGGAACATACTCTCCGCCGTTCAGACTTTTTAGGCTATTACCGATTTCGGTAACCTTTGAAGATACGCTCTTTGAGAGAATATTTGAAAGAACAAAATAAATGACTAAGGAAACCACGAGCACCACAATGAGCAGCGGAACGAGAGCCGTTATGTAAGAGGTGATCTGACTGCTTCTCACAGCAAGACGAAGAATAACCTCTGTGCCGTCAGAAAGTGTTGTTTTGACCGCATAGTAGGTCATATCGCATTTGAAGGTGTCGGAATATCTCTCAACTGTAGTCGGATTTCCGGCGATGGCGTTTATGATTTCCTCTCGGTCGGCGTGATTGCCAAGCTCAGCCTTTGTATCGCTTTCGTAAAGGGTATTGCCTTCTATGTCAAAAATTGTGATGCGAAGTTCGGGGTTGTCCGAATAAGCATTAAAAACGGTAAAATCACTTTGCTCGTCGAGCAGCGTTGCCGCAAGCTCTGTTTCTTCCTTCAGCCGTTCGTTTACGACATTCTTGGTGTTAAGATTAACGGCAACAAGACCGAAAGCAAACATCAAAAGAACCGATACGAGGGTAACTGCAAAGAATCGATAGAATATCTTCTTTTTCATTTTGCATCAAAGCGGTAACCGATACCGCGCACGGTAACGATCACGTCGCACCCTCCACATTCGGTTATTTTGTCGCGGAGCTGAGAGATATGTATATCAAGCGTTCTTGTTTCGCCCATATAGCTTTCTCCCCAAACCTCACGAAAAAGCTCCTCGCGCTCTATGGTCGTGCCTGCACGTGCAATCAACATTTTGAGAAGCTTATACTCCTTCAAGGTGAGCCCCAAATCCTGCCCTTCATAAAAGACCTTGTAAACGTTATTGTCGATTACAAATCCCTTTTGACTCGTCACGTAAAGGTTCGCGCGGCGAATGTTGGTTTTGACACGTGCGATAAGCTCAAGCACCGAGAAGGGCTTGGTCATATAATCGTCAGCACCCTTGTTGAGTCCTTTTACAGCGCTTATCTCATCGGACTTTGCACTTACGATAATAACAGGGATTTTTTCGTCAACCTCGCGGATCTTTGTTAGAATCGTATATCCGTCCATATCGGGAAGCATAATGTCAAGAATTATAAGGCTTGGACGAGTCTTTTCAAAGCACCGGAAAAAGTCCTTACCGTTCTCAAACATTTTGGTCAGGTATATTCCTTCAAAAGCTCCTTCGTATAATTCTCTTATGCCTTCATCGTCTTCAACAATATAGATAATTTCATCCATTAAAATGCTTTATTCTCCTAATTTTACTGTTGCAACATTATTATAACATAAATGAAGTATAAAATCAATGTAAGGTTTATGTAAAGTCTATTGACGGCAAAATCCGCGAATGTTATAATGAACGCGATGTGACGAAAAGGTTTGTACCTTTCCGTTGCAGAAGTTTCTGTCTCGCAAAAAGCCTGTGTGGCTTTTTGCATCGCGTTCATTGCAACAGAAATCGACAATTTCCTTTCTGAAAATTGTTAGCAAATCAAAGATTTGCCGTCGAGATTTACAATTTCGACAATCGATTGTCGTTATAGTAATGCAGGTTATGATAAAATACCGCAATTTTTGCGGTTCATACATATAAAATGGAGGAAAATCTATGTTTGACATTTTCGATGCGCTTGCCTTAATCGGCGGTCTTTGTCTGTTCCTTTTCGGTATGAACGTTATGGGTGATGGACTTGAAAGACGCGCAGGAAACAGCTTAAAGGCGCTTCTCGGCAAGCTTACAGACAGTAAACTTAAGGGCTTTTTAACGGGTATGGGTGTAACCGCCGTTATACAAAGCTCGTCAGCCACAACCGTTATGGTGGTCGGCTTCGTAAACTCAAAGGTGATGACCTTGAAGCAATCCATCGGCGTTATAATGGGTGCTAATATCGGCACGACCGTTACCTCTTGGCTACTCAGCCTTGGCGGTATATCGAGCGATAATATAGTAATGAAGCTTCTCAAACCGATGTCCTTTACTCCCATACTCGCTCTTATCGGTATTGTGTTTACAATGTTCTCGAAGTCCTCAAAGAAAAAGGACGTTGGAACGATACTTCTTGGGTTCGCAACGCTTATGTTTGGTATGGATGCAATGAGTGATTCGGTAAAGGGGCTTGCGAACGTACCCGAATTCCAAAATCTCTTCCTCGCATTTAAGAACCCCATCCTCGGAGTGCTGGTCGGCGCGCTTGTAACCGCTATTATTCAGTCCTCGTCGGCATCGGTCGGGATTCTTCAGGCTTTAAGTGTTACGGGTGCGGTTTCCTATTCTGCAGCTATCCCGATTATTATGGGTCAAAACATCGGTACTTGTGTAACCGCAATGCTCTCGTCCTTCGGAGCAAACAAGAATGCAAAGCGTGCTTCGTTCATCCACCTTTTGTTCAACTTAATAGGAACGGTAATATGTCTCACCGTATTCAGCCTTATCAGTCTTATCTTCAAGCCACTGATACTGAACGAATCCGCAAGCTATCTCGGCATTGCTGTTTGTCACACCATATTCAATGTTATTTGCACCGTTATTCTTCTGCCGGCATCATCGCTCCTTGAAAAGCTTGCATATAAGATCGTTCCCGAAGGAAAAGTACCCGAAAAGGTTGTCGAGCTTGACGAGCGTCTTCTTGCAACTCCTGCTATCGCTGTTGAGCAGAGCAGCCACTTGGCATCAAAGATGGCAAGCGAAGCTATTGAAGGTTTCCGCCTCAGCATAAAGGCTATAACAGATTATACTCCCGAAATTGCAGAAAGAATCAGAAAAATAGAAGATGATACCGACCACTATGAAGATATTCTCGGTACATATCTGACAAAGCTCAGTAAGAGCCAAGTATCCGACGAGGACAGCGCGACAGTTACCAAGCTTTTGAAGGCTATAGGCGACTTCGAGCGCATCTCAGACCATGCAGTAAACGTGCTTGAATCGGTTGAAGAGCTTCGTGAAAAAGGCATTGAGTTCTCTTCTGCCGCAAGAGAGGAAATCGCAGTTCTTTGTGCAGCCACAAGTGAAATCCTTTCTTTGACCGAAGCAGCTTACGTTAATAACGATCTTGCTATCGCATACGACGTTGAGCCTCTTGAGCAGGTTATTGATAACCTTAAAACGCTTCTTCGTAACAATCACATCGCAAGACTCAGAGATGGTGCTTGCACAGTTGAAACCGGATTTATATGGTCGGATCTTATCACCAACTTTGAGCGTGTAAGTGACCATTGCTCTAACGTTGCGGTAGGAATCATCGACGTGAGTGAGCATACGATGAACGCTCACGAGGTCATTAAGAGCCTTAAAGAAGGAAATGCTAATTATAGCGATAGATATGAGGAATATTCGAGCAAATATTCCGTGGTTAAACTCGCATAATGGTTGAGAGGGCTGGCAGAGTGTCAGCCCTTAAAAATTGCTTCGCAGAAAGCAAAGAATGGCCAAATCGTTGAAAAGTTCATAGAAACATGATATAATGATCTCAACGACAAACAAGAATTTATTGAGGTTGATTATGAAAGACGAATGCTTAATCTGCGGTGCACCGCTGAGATATTTAGAAAACGACGAGCTGATGGAATGTGCCATCTGCCACAAAAAAGAAAACAGCAAGACCGCTTGTGAAAACGGTCATTACATATGTAACGAATGCCATACGCAAGGAATGGACAGTATTATTGGTGTTTGTCTCTGCGAAAAATCGAAAAATCCCATCGAGATCATTCAAAAATTGATGGCTCTGCCGTTCTGCCATATGCACGGCCCCGAACATCACGTGATGGTAGGTTCGGCATTGCTTACTGCATATAAGAACGTAGGCGGTGATATTGATCTTGTAAAAGCACTCTCCGAGATGCAGGTGCGTGGAAGAAAAGTTCCCGGCGGTGCTTGCGGATTTTGGGGAGCTTGCGGTGCAGGCGTGAGTGCCGGAATGTTCGTGTCTATTGTGACAGGCTCGACACCTCTTGCAAACGAAGCGTGGGGATTATCAAATAAGATGACATCTTCCGCACTTGGTGCAATCGGTGAAATCGGCGGCCCACGTTGCTGTAAGCGCGATTCCTACATATCCATCATCAAAGCCGTG
Source organism: Eubacteriales bacterium (assembly GCA_045652665.1). GTDB lineage: Bacteria > Bacillota > Clostridia > Oscillospirales > CAG-272 > UBA1740. Next base: position 16,846 of record JAZRUS010000070.1, read on the forward strand.
GAGTTTTCAAAGGAACACCTTGGCGTTGAAATGGAACTTGGTGACATCAAGTGTGTCCATTCAAAGCAAAATAATCAGTGTATCGGTGTGAGGTGCCCATTTAAATGAAAAAGAAGATAGCGTTTATCTGTGTTCATAATTCTTGCCGTAGTCAAATTGCGGAAGCTATCGGAAAGCACTTGCGTGGAGATGAGTTCGACTTTTACTCGGCAGGTACAGAAACAAAACCGCAGATCAATCAGGATGCGGTACGGCTGATGAAAGAGCTTTACGGCATCGATATGGAGCTATCGCAGTACAGTAAAACCGTCGACAAGATACCGTCACCAGACCTTGCTATCTCAATGGGATGCGACGTAGGATGTCCTTTTATCGGCAGATCCTTCGATGACGATTGGGGCTTGCCCGATCCTACAGGAAAAAGCGATGCGGAGTTTGTCGCGGTTATTAAAGAGATCGAGTTGCACATAAAAAGACTGTAATATGCAACCTAAATCGGAGTGTCGCGAGAAAGCGATAAATTGGTTTATAAAAGAGATGTGTAAATGACGAAAGGAGCTCGCGAAGAGCTCCTTTCAAAATTCAATAGTTATATCTCTGCATTGTAGTACTTATTTAAAATACCTTTTCTTACACTCTGATATTCTTCGCTTGTAATAATCCCGTTATCTAGAAGACGTTGAGCTTCTGCAAGTTCCATCTCAACATTACTTTTTTCGGTATAACTTATTTTTTTAATAAATGCTGATTCACCTACAATGTCCTTTTGGTGAGTTTTAAATGAAAAGCACAGCGAAATCACAGTAATAGCAACACAAACTATAGCCAATGCGTATAAAACCCAATATTCCCAACCTTCACCATAAACATTGTAGTTGTACCCGTTATACCATTCATATGTCCATGCAAGACTGTAATTCGTTATACAGGACATCGCAATTTCCGCTGCAGATACAACACCGAAAGCAATCAAAAGCACATTCGTGATGTTGGTAAGTGTGTGCTTCTTAACAACGTAAAACACCAATAAAACTATGTATATTAGAATCTGCGTTCCAACAAATATCAATGGGACATATGACTCCCCTAAATAATCCTCGGTTGCTGCAATCGAAAACAGCAAAGAAAATGCTAACACTCCAATCAAAGTATATAACAACACCTTTATAATTTTCTTTGCTTTAAGTTTGGAGGGATATATATCATTGTTTTCCTCATAAGTAATATGTTTTTTCTTATACACGACTACACCGTTGCCGGAAGCGGATATAGCTCCATTCAACTCATCATCTTTGATGCAGAGCATAAATACACCACCAAGCAAACTGCAAAATAGTGTTGTAAATATGCCGAGCGTTTGTAATTCATTGCTAGAAGTTGCACTGTTTATTTTTTTAAGAGCAAGAACTCCGAGAACGATCGGATATATTAAGAAAAACTGTATTATCATTCCGATCCAAATAAAAACTTTAGCTGGTGTTTTCACATTGTCCTCCTGCACAGTCACTATGTATCTAACTATAACACAAAGTCTATGATATTTCAATGCCTTGCTTTATATTAACGTTAAAAGAGCCATTGTTTTGGAATGGTATTAGATGAAAAAAGTTTTTATATCTAACAAAACCGGAAAAGCAAAGTGCCAAAATGCCTTATGTATGAAGGGATTATGGCACTTTTTCACATCTAACATTTTTTCCTAAAAAACGCAATTTTAAATGTGCACATGAGGCTTGGAAGAGGGGTATGCTGCTCGGGGTGAGATTTGTGAAAAGTGATCCGCAAAGTACTGATTAGAGCTTACATCTCCTCGCGACGCAGATACCGCGGTTAATATGCCTGCGGGATTCGATTCTCGCTACGGCTCGGTCACGCTCGAGGGAAAACAACACTCAGTTGTTTTCTAACACTCTCACGCCGCTTCGCTACCCGTGGCTTTTGGCCTAACGGTTTTCAAGGCGTAATACACCGTCGGATTTTAGAAGAAATTAACGGACTTTAGCAGAACTTAAAAGAGGCTGAAAACCCAGTAAAATCAAGGTTTTTCAGCCTCTTCTCTATCTCAAAAAGCAGTTTTTCCAGACGCATCAAAGGTCTTCGCATCCAACACAATATCCAACGAAATTTTTAGATATTGCGTTAGATATTTCATCTCGTCTTGCGACTTTGGCTAGCCACATTCAGCCCCATTTCAGCACCCACAAGGAGCATTCACCCCTCCCTCTCGGGTGTGTTATTGTAGCATACCTTGCCCATAATTACAAGGAGTTTTGTAACTCTATTTTTATTGAAAAATCATCATGCCTAAAACAAAGAAATAGAGCTGACCGTGGTCAAAATTTATACAGCCTTAAACAAAGAAGAACACCAAAAAGAAGTTTTCTCGAAATCGACAAAAAGATTGATTTTACTGCATAAATATGGTATAATTATATAAAAACTTAGCAAGAGGATTTTAAATATGAAAAAATGCTTTGTCATCTCCCCTATAGGAGAGAAAAACTCTGAAGTGAGAAAAAATGCCGATGATGCTTTGAAATATATAATTGAGCCTGTTTGTAAAAGCAAAGGATATGAGGCTATTCGTGCTGATCAAATTTCGGATGCCGGAATGATTACACAGTCTATTATTGAGCACATATTAAAAGATGATATAGCAATAATTGATATAACCGACCGTAATCCAAATGTATTTTACGAACTTGCAATTCGTCATTCTTTTGGATTGCCTGCGATACAAATAACACGCGATGACATGAGCAGCATACCGTTCGATGTACATAACGTTCGTACTATACAGTATGATCTGACAGCGAGTGGCGCGGATAAAGCTAAGCAAGATATTGAAAAAGCCATTGATAGTATCGAAGCTGGCACGAAGACATCAAATCCTGTTTCCTCTGTTGCACAAATCCTTCATTTAACTGCTGAAGCAACAAGCGGGGGCAATGATGCTGTTTTATCAGAGTTGCTACTGAAAGTGAATAGCATTCCGGCGAAATTGGAAACATTAGAAAATAATATAGGTGTTCGTTTTTCGCAAATGTTAACTGCATTTGGAGAATCAATAAAGACCAGCTCAACTAGTTCGAGCAATTCACCGCAAGACTTAATGCTTCAAAAACTCTTTGAAACCTTAATGACGAATCCTGAACAAGGCCTTTCCCAGATGGAAAACTTAATGTCAGCACAAGAATTAATGCAGAAAAAAGGCTATATAAAATAATGTTTACTAAGGCAGGTCGTTCCCTCGTGGAGCGACCTTTTTTATATAATTAATTCAGAAAAATCGAAAAAATTAAAGAAAGTATTGACTTTTTGTGCATAGTATGTTAGTATGTAAACATACAAACTATAAGGAGGTGCAGACGCTTGAGCAGACGACAAAAGACTGATTTTGGCAATTATCTGGTTGAACAGATTAAAATCGCAGGAATGTCGCAAGAAGAATTCTATAATGCCGTTAAAATCAAAAAGCCTTATTTTTATGATCTGTTAACAGCATCTCCACCGCCTATCGACTTACAAAATCGCATGTTAGCGGTGCTGGATGAAAAAACAGGTGAAGATAAAGATCGAAGAAGCAAGTTCTACGATTTGGCGGCTTCCGGTAGAAATGAAATTCCGGCAGACATTTTCAACATCATTTCTGGACATCCAAAAGATCTTGATAAAATACGAGATGCTCTAGCAACGCTTTTTGTGGCTAACAAGTAAGGAGATAAAAATGGCAGCACTTAATGAATTAATACAGAAGATAGAAAACCCAGAATTGCGTGCACAAATTCAGGAAGCGGCAAACAAGTTGACCAAGCAGAAAAAATTTGGCTTGGTATTTGAAGAGCATCTTCCCGAATGTACCCCTTTATACGATATACCTGTAAGAAAAGGTGCTAAAGTATCCGTTCACAATGAAAAGGCTAATGAAATATATACCGTATTAAAGATAGAAAATGACAAAGCATTATGTCTTTCTAAAAGCGGAGACGAAACCAAAGAATTTGATATAAGTGAGCTTGTTACCACCGCAGAACTAGGTGATCCTATCTATCCTTGCCTCCAGTCTTTAGGAGAAGTATGCAATGCTCCCGAGAGTGATTTGTGGCATGCTCTTATTGAAGCAGACAACTACCACGCGCTTCAGCTTTTGGAATATTTGTACGCTGGAAAAGTGGACTGTATCTACATCGACCCACCTTATAACACCGGCGCCCGCGACTGGAAATATAACAACGACTATGTTGACGGAGCAGACGAATACCGCCACAGCAAATGGTTGTCATTCATACAGAAACGTTTGGAGATTGCAAAGCGCCTTCTGAACCCTAACAATTCCGTTTTGATTGTCACCATCGATGAAAAAGAATATCTTCATCTTGGTTGTCTATTGGAGGAACTTTTCCCAAATGCCAATATTCAGATGATTACAGATGTCATTAATGCTAAAGGCGTTGCTCGATTAAATCAGTTTTCAAGGGTTGAAGAATATATTTACTTTATAAGAATTGGTGATGCATCTCCCGTTCTGTCAGATGACAGCATGTTGGATTTTGAAATAACAGGAAACTATGCTCAGAACGCAGGAGACACTGTGCCTTGGGCTAGAATGTTGCGTCGAGGAAGTAATTCACATAGGGAACATTCGGAAAATTGCTTTTATCCTATTTTTGTCGACGAGAGCAACGAAAAAATACATTCCGTTGGTTTTCCTCCAGGAAAAGGCGTTTCTCGCGCGACTGTTAATATCCCCGCTGAATGCGTGGCTGTCTGGCCGATGCATGGTGGTGATATTGAGGGGTGCTGGCAGCTTAGTAGACCGAAATTTATTCAAGCTCTGGAAGCAGGTACAGCTAAATTAGGACGAAAAAATAAATTAGGACAGTGGTCAATCAATTACCTAAATCAAGGGTTACTCAACGAGATTGAAGAAGGCAGTGTTTTGATTGTAGGCAAAGACTCTCATGGTTCGGTTATTCTTGAACGGAAAGAAAATAAATTGCTTGCGGCAAAATCTGTATGGACAAGAAAAACACACGATGCAAGCCTCTACGGTTCCGTTTTGCTTTCCTCCATTATTGGTAAAAGATTTTCTTATCCAAAATCTGTTTATTCGGAATTTGATGCGATTCGCTTTTTCGTAGCCAACAAGCCAGATGCGCTTGTGGTCGATTTCTTTGCTGGCTCAGGCACAACCATGCATGCTGTCAATTTAATTAATGCAGTATATGGTGGAAATCGTCGTTGCATCATGGTCACCAACAACGAAATCAGTGCAGAGGAACGCAAGGGATTCGAGGCACGTGGAATTCATCAGGGGGATCCCGAATGGGAGGCGCGTGGTATTGCTCGCTACGTTACGTGGCCGCGTACTGTATGCAGTATCGAAGGTCATGATATTAACGGAAATCCGCTGAAGGGTAATTACATAGGTAGTGATATTCCTATGTCGAACGGATTTAAGGCAAATGCATCATTCTTTAAACTTGGATTTCTCGACAAAACAAAAGTATCTCTCGGTATGCAGTTTAAGGAATTACTCTCTACTCTTTGGATGAAGGCTGGAGCTATAGGCAAATGCCCTGTAATCGATGATCATATTCCGGATATGATGATTTTGCCGGAAAATAAGATGGCGATTCTCAATAACGAAAACCGTTTCGGAGAATTTGTAGATCAATTAGCACAGTATCCGGAGATAGAAGTCGTATATTTGGTTACCGATTACGAATCCAGCTTTGTTGCTATGACACAAAATCTAGAAGGAAAGCAAACATATCAGTTATATCGAGATTATCTTGACAACTTTAGAATTAATGCAGGAAGGAACAGCAGATGAAGGTAAATTTAATATCATTCCAGGATAAAGCGGTTAAGGAACTGCGCCTCGACATTGCTGATGCGCTCGATAATTATAGACGCAGAGGTAAAACACAAGTTGTTTCCCTGCAAGCGCCGACAGGTGCGGGAAAAACAATTATCGCGGCAGCTCTTATTGAGGATATTTTCTTCGGTTCTACTCTTGCAGATGGAACAACCTTTAGCGAACAACCCGAAGCGATTTTTGTTTGGTTGTCTGACTCTCCCGAGTTGAATGAGCAATCCAAACAGAAAATAGAGCTTAAGACTAGCAAATTGCGCTTTGGTCAGTGCGTAACCATATCAGAAGACTCGTTCGACATGGAAATGTTAGAAGATGGACACGTATATTTTCTAAACACGCAAAAGATCAGCCGTAGCGGAAAGCTAACACAGCACTATGACGGTCGTGACTACACTATTTGGGAAACGTTAGATAATACTATCCAAAACAAGTCTGACCATCTGTACTTTATTATAGATGAAGCGCATCGTGGTGCGAAAAACAAACGAGAAGCAGGTACTGACACTACCATAATGCAGCGTTTTATCAAAGGTTATACTCACACCGAAAACGGAAAGAGTCATTCTATGCGTTCGATGCCCGTCGTGCTTGGCATCAGCGCAACCGCAGAAAGATTCAATACGCTTGTTGGAAATACAAGCAACGTTGGATTGCAAAAGTACGTAATAACCGCAGATGAAGTACGCGGATCAGGTCTTTTAAAAGACCGTATCGTTATTACATATCCGGAAGATCCAACAAAGAACAACGATATCGTGCTTTTGGAAGCAGCTGTCGATGAATGGAAAAAGAAATGTGCTCGTTGGTATCAGTATTGCACAGAACAGCACTATTCAAGAGTTGATCCCGTTCTCGTTGTACAGGTATGTCAGGGAAGTGGAGGCGCAATATCCGACACCAACCTTGAAGATGTACTCACTAAGATCGAAGAAAAGATTGGAACACCGTTCAAATCGGGTGAAGTGGTGCACTGTTTTGGAGAAGGAACAACACTCGAAGTTCGCGGACTCAACATTCCTCACGTCAAGGCATCTGAAATTGCGGATGACCACAAGATCAAAGTGGTCTTCTTCAAAGAAGCGCTTTCGACCGGTTGGGACTGCCCCAGAGCAGAAACGATGATGTCGTTTGCAGTAAGACATGATCCCACATATATCGCACAGCTTCTTGGAAGAATGGTTCGTACACCGCTTCAAATGCGTGTCATGCGTGACGAATTCTTAAACGATGTAAAACTGTATCTTCCTCATTTTGACAAAGCAAACGTTAAGAAGGTCGTTGAAGAGCTTCAGTCTAGCGAGGGTGGTGAAATTCCTACCGAAATTAACGGTGAATCCCTCGAAGAACCGACCTCTGTAATGTGGACAGTTCACACTTATCAAAGATCGAACAAAAACGAAACTCTCCATGGGCAGATATCAGCATTTGATACAACACCGACTTCATCGAGCACAGAATCACCGAAATCCGAATCCACCTCTACGTCGGTTGCGGATGCTCCTAAAGCTCCTTTCAACCCCATTGTTAATGCTCCTGCCAACTCTACTCCGGAATATGTTCCTCCGGTAACGATTGAAGCTCCAATTTCGGTTAGTACGCCCGCTACATTCATTCCAGAGGATCAAATCCCGACAGGAAAACAACTAACCATTAGGACTGATATAGACCGTGTTGAAGTCATAGACTTTATTAATTCTCAAGGATATCTTACATATTTTGTTCGCAGCGACAGAATAAACGATTATCTCAAATCCTTGCTCGATCTTTCTACTCTCTTAACACACAATTTGGTTTACCAAGATGCACGCGACGAGGTGATTGATGAGATTATTGGTTTGATTCGCGAATACATAGAAGAACTGCACCGTACCAGTCGTTATGATGAGCTCGCTCAGCAGGTATTGCAATTCAAGTTGTCCGTCCAAGTCTTTGACCCCTTCGGTAAAGCGATTGATGAAAACTATTCTAATGATTTTACGTTAATGTCGGAAACCGATCTTGATAGACAAGTTCGCAACGCTGACGCTAGACTTGGAAGATACGGATTCCCCAACATTTATGGCAAAATGTATTTTGACGAAGATAATCCGAATGCACATAAGATTGATTGCGTTTTGTTTGCGGCAGACGACGACTGCAGAACAAAACTAGGCGAATACGCAAAAGCAAAGCTTCGTGCTCTTTCAAGCAAATACAGAGTTGCTATCGTTAACAAATCTGATGCTTGTAAGAAGAAATATCGCGAAATTATGAAGGATAGTGATATCGTCAGCGAACAGATATTTGCTATTCCCGAGAACATTTACGTAAGAGAAGACGCTGACGGCATCGAATACGATAATCACCTTCTGGTTTCTCCGGATACCGGTGTTGCCAAAATGAAGTTGAATGGTTGGGAAGCACCGCTTATCGAAGAAGAGTCACGTAGAACGGATTTTGTATGCTGGTTGCGTAATCCTTCTCAAGCAGCGTGGGCTTTGTGTCTGCCTTACGAAAGTGAAGGTAAGATGAAGTCCTTCTATCCCGATTTCCTTATCGTGCGTAGTGATCCTAACGTTGATTATATCGTAGATATTTTAGAGCCACACGGAGATCAGTATAAGGATAATCTTCCCAAAGCAAAGGCACTTGCAGAATATGCAAAACGCGAAGAGCGTATAGGAAGAATTCAGTTGCTTCACAAGAGACACGATGCTGCTGGACAAAGCAAATTCAAGCGTCTCGATCTCACAGATATCGCTGTTCGCGATAAAGTGTTAAGAGCAAATTCTTCGGATGATCTGGATAACATTTTTGCTACTGACGGATTCTTCGAATAATACCTATAGATTTTTAAATAAAGTCTGGACTTTGCGGAAGTTATGTGATATTGTGTTGTGCTAACAGGAGGTGCAACCTATGGAAAGCATAATAAAAGAACTGTGGCACGGCAATATCATACCGCAAGAGGACAGCAGAACGAACTCAAAGGAGATGAAAGAGTTCCTTGGGTATATGGCACGTCATCACGAAGACCTCGAAAAGACCTTCACCGATGAGCAAAAGGAAATCTTCGAGAAGTTCCACGACTGTTGGAGTGAGTACGCAAGTCTTGGTGAGTGTGCAATATTCTGCTACGCATTCAAGCTCGGTATGAGAATCGCCATCGAAACGTTAACTAAATAAGATAGCGAGAGGGATAGGTTGAACTAAGAGCCTATCCCTTTTTGTGTTCTTTTCCCAATGATAAAAGCAGCCTTAAATTCGCCACGTGTGACAAATTGTGGTACTCTAAGGCAAGTATCCCTCAAATAGTTTTCCAGGCGATTGTATCGAGTTTTTTGCCCCGAAAACCCGCCTTTTTGCGTCAGCTTTCGAGAGGGATAATGGCAAAAAACTTTACTGCCTTAAACAAAGAATAACCGCAAACACTGATCAAAATTTAGTCAGCACTAAACAAAGAAAAGCGCGATCGAATTTCTAAGAATTGAACCGGCGGTACATTGTTAATCATAATACAAATTGATATAATTATTACTACAGAACAGTCGTGCATATTTCTGCACGTGTTAAAATGCGCGGGAGCGCCATAGAAGCGTTGACAAAAACGGCGCTTCTATGTTATAATAAAAATACGCTTGTAGCAGTTTTAGCTCCTAAAGGTGAGATGTTCATTTGAAGGAGGTAAAGAAATGGGCTGCAAGATAAAGTTGAACAAAAGAGGTACTGGTGACAAAATTTTTCGAGCAATCGAGAAATCGGGTTTGTCATATGAGAAGGTTGCAGAAGAGCTTGGACTGCAAAGTCCGAGAGTGATCTACGAATGGACTAATGGAAACAAACTTCCATCGCTTGTCCGCTTGGTAAATCTCGCCTATCTTCTAGGAGTTCATCTTGAAGACCTGCTCGAAACTGAGTAGGTCTTTTTTACCCAAAACAAATAAGGAGGTTGATTATGGAAATTTTTGATTTTAGCCAAAAAACAACAAAGGAGCTTGAAGAAAGACTCGATTACCTCTTTAGCATAGCAGTTGAGAAAAATAAGGAGCGAATAAAAGCGGCAAGAGCCTTGGAAAACTTCCTAGAAACAGAAGAATACGATCTTGCAAAGCAAGAACAAGGGGCAATACATAGCGAAATATCTGAAATAAAGGAAGAACTTTACAAAAGAACAGAAAAGGAGAACTAAATGTTAGGAGCAATAATCGGAGATATTGTTGGCAGCCAATACGAATGGCGTAACAACAAAAGCAAAAACTTCACGTTCTTCACCGGGGCATGTCATTATACGGATGACAGCCTTATGACATTGGCAATTGCTCAGGCTTTTACACTTCGCAAAGGACGTTGGCGTGAACCGGGATTTCAAAAGTTCGTTGTAGAAAAGATGGTCGAGATGGGCAAGGCTCATCAAGCGTGCAGTTGGGGCAAACACTTCTACGATTGGTTTATGTATAACCCTGTCCCCTATAACAGCTACGGAAACGGATCTGCGATGAGAGTGAGTTCGGTCGGTTGGATTGCCGAAAGCGAAGAGGACGTTAAATACTTCTCAAGGCTCGTTACCGAGGTATCGCACAATCACCCCGAGGGTATCAAGGGAGCGGAGTCGGTAGCGATGGCAATATACCTTGCACGCATAGGCGCTTCTATGGAAGAAATCCGAATAAGAATGATAGAATACTACCCCGAAATTGCCACCTTAAAGGTGGACAAGATCCGCGAGTATTGCAATGTTGATGACGGAACGTTCATCACTTGTCAGCGAAGCGTGCCCGAAGCGATAGTATGCTTCCTCGAGTCAACCTCATTCGAGGACGCTGTACGTAATGCAGTGTCGCTCGGTGGAGATGCCGACACTCAAGGTGCAATAACAGGCTCAATTGCAGAAGCATATTGGGGCGTGCCTATAGAATTCGAGGATAAAGCGCTCACCTATCTTCTTCCTAAACTAGAAACAATATACTACGCATTTAATACGATAAAAGGAAAACGCATGAAGCGTTAGTCAATTCGAATGAAATACTTATTCTTTGATATAGAGTGCGCAGATGGTGGCAAAGCTACAATCTGCTCGTTTGGTTACGTAATTACTGATATGAATTTTAACGTAATCAAGCATGAAGATATTATTATAAATCCTGAAGCAAAATTCAACGTAACAGGTCGTAAAGGCAGACCTGACGTGGAGTTTGCTTATCCTAAAGAACGATTTTTAAAAGCTCCGACATTTGATCATTTTCACAATAAGATAAAAGCTCTCCTTGAAGATGATGAACACTATGTTATAGGTCATTCGGTAGGCGATGATGTAAAATATCTTGCTAAGGCAAGCTTGCGTTATAACCTTCCTCCTATGAGATTTGAGTTTTTCGATACTCAAAAGATGTATAGAGACCTTTCTGGTGATAAGAAGGATATATCTTTGGAAAACGCAATCTTGTCGTTAGGTTTAAAACACAAAATTACATACCATCGTAGCGATGAAGATGCAAGAGCAACGATGTTTGTTCTTAAAGAGCTATTGGTTCGTGGCAACACAACTTTTGAAGAATATGCTTCTAAAGCAATTGCATGCACCGGAAAGACATTTGATTTCAAATGGGGATTTAACAACCGCCCTATTGAAGCGTTCAAAGATGCAAGACAGACGAGAGGCGTAAGAAGCAAAGATTTCGTGCGAGAATCCAAGCCCGGATGGGAAAACTTCATAATGAAAGGAACTCAAAATCATAAGCTCTTCTTGCGTTTCTTGGACTACGGTATGCCAATAGGAGAAAGAAGCGATTTGTTGCTTGGGAAAAAGGTTTCTGTATCCTTGAACTATGAGCAAGAGCATTATAGAGAAATGCTCAACCTCGTTGGAATGATTAAAGCTGCCGGTGGCGAGTACACCTTAAAAGCATCACAGGCAGATATTTTTGCAACATTTGACTACGTACAAGAGGACGGAACTATTAGATATTGCTCCAGAAGCGGATACGTTGAGGAAGCTATATCAGAAGGAAAAGCAATTAAAACAATGAAACTTTCAGAGTTGCTCGAATATCTTGGCACAAGTTTAGAAGCACTCTCCGAGATGCCAAAGGTTAATACGGATTATCTTCTCGATGAACAGTATTCAAAAAGGCTTTTAACCGTATAATTCATATTGTACCGTCGGTACATTGTAAGAAACGATAGAATTTGATATAATAAGCTCACGATATATGTTGATTTTTACGACGAGGTATGGTATAATATCTCTCGTAAGAGCAAAACCGTCTTCGGACGGAGAACAATTATCCCTTGTGTCGAAGGGATTTCGCCTATGGCAATTTATGCGGAGTGGTGATAGATGCTTTGTACATATATGCTTTGTGAGTCTATATACTAGCATAGGAATATCCCACTTCAGTGGGATATTTTTGCTTATTAGAGGTTTTTATGAAAAAGAAAAACAGAAATTCACATTCAAAAGTTCACGATTACTCGAAATATGCATCTAAATGGAACGGCATAGAAATACCGAGTGACGATGAAAGATATTACGGAATCCACAGAGACGGTAGCCGTATTAAAATTGATATCAAGAGAATGAAAAAGATAGGTACATCAGGCGTTCCTGCGAGTGTTTTGGATGCAGCCTCCGCATTGCCGAGAAACACAACCTATTTTCTTCCCAAGCGGTTGAATAGACACGACTATGTTATTAATCAATTCAGAGATAAACTCAATGAATTATCTTTTGCTTGGAGAGAATACAAAGTCGCTTTTTCGAATATCGCATCCCCTGCGGATGTTGCCGAGCGAGTGCGAGCAGAGCATATCCATACAGGCTTGGATGATAATGAGGATGCAACGGTTGCAGGCATTATTTCAGGTGCAAAAAGACAAGCTACCTATAACAAGCTATGGATTTCTCAATGCGCGCAGTTCATACATCAGATGGCAACCGAGCTTGATGCTTTAATGCTCAGAAAATGTGTATATCTTGGCTTCGCAGAAAAGGAAGTCACAAGAGGTAAAATGCACACCTATCTCAATGGTACAATGAAAGGTCGTGCGAGAATAGAAGCGCTCAAAGGATATGATACCTACGCAAAATTCTTTACCGTATGGAATATGCTGAAGCATAACAGTGAGGATCTGTTTGAGAAAATGCAGAAGAACTATCCCGATATGCTTTTGACAAACAAGTACCGTAACGGAGAAATGTCACAGTACTATCTAAAAATCGGTGATGAGTATATAGAAGCTATGCTCGTAGAGCTTTTGCCATTCTATGAATCACTGTGTTCAGAGTTTTTTGACGAGGATGTTGAGTCAGCCGAATGGAATTATGACGATTATTTCGTTGAAAAAGTGAAGCAAGCAATCAAAGAAATTACGAATCCGCTTGATGCGTGAAAGGAGAAGCAATGAGTTATCTTTATCTGAATTTTTACGATAACTTGAATCAAGGTAGCAAGAGCTGGGATGATTTTTACACCCTTTCTCTGACCGAGCAGTATGATGTTCTCAAAAGAAAGCTTGGAAGATATGCGCCCGACACACTTCAAGAGTTGGTAACCGCGTGCTGTCCTTCGTCGTATCACACCTATCATGTTTCCATGCCAAGCTTTGAGCGTAAAACAACGACAAACAGACGCGGCAAGGAATGCATATACAACATAGTTATTCGTCCCGAAAAGAGCGCATATTCAACAAACTTTATTCCATCCAAATATGACCTCATTTTTATCGGTGACGTTACCTTCGGGAATGTAATAGATGTAACCGTAAAAGGCATTGAGGTTATAGATTCAGGCGTTGCAAAATATGGAGAAAAATCCGTATATTGCATCGGTGCGTGTGCCTTCGCAACCAAAACATTTACGGATCGTATGGGTAGGCAGGTTACTGTGCCTGATTACGGTGTTCGCGAAATGCATGATGCAACGCTTACTCATGATTTTATCGATCGCCTTTGTTCAGAGGTGTATCCTATTCCCAATCCCGAAAAAGCATATAGCATCCTGAACAAATGGAGAGAGTACATTGATTTCAGAAGGTATTATCTTGATGTTAGAGCGAAAAAACATGAGGAAATGTCCAATATATCCGTAGTTAAAGGATATATCGTAACCAAAAAGTCTTACAAAAGCAAAGAGGATGAGTGGTCGGAATTGCTTCTTGACGGACACAAAGAATTCATTCGAAGCGATCAGGTTGTGCTCTCACAAGAGGTTCCGGGCTCTGAAGAAATTCCGCTTATTCGCGCAACAAATGATAAGAATAAAAAAGACATTATGTCGGAGAGAGTTGGCAAAACGCCCAAGTATGAAGTGCATTTGCGCAGATTTACTAGGGAATCACTGGGGATTGCCGAGAATAAGCCGAAGTATGATGAAAAAGGCAATATGCATTCATATATACTGGGCGAGCGTTATGCCTTCTCCGTTTCCGATATTGAGCCGGACTATACAGGCATAGAAAGCACATTTTTAAAGTCAAAATCAGCATCGTTTGCTGAAATTGATAGAAAATACGCAGGTATTATCGCAAGCGAGGTTGAGAGCTTTATCAAAAAAGAGTCGGTAAGACTTGAAGGCGTATATGCCCAAAGTCTTGAAGCATATATAAGCGAGCTTTCTGCCACACTCGCAAGAAATGTAGAAGAAAATAAAGACAAAGAGGTGCGTGAAGAATACGCAAATGCGGTAACCAAGCCCATAGAGCGTGAATACGGAGATCAAATAGACGAACTCAAAAAGCGCAGATCAAAGCTCAAGGAAAAGAAACACGCCGATGAGACTGCCGAGATAGATGCCGAAATCGAAAGATTGACGGCAGAAATGGAAGAAAAGCTCGAATCGGCTATGGCGATGATCTCTATTGCTGTATATTACGAAGCAAGAAATGCTCGCAGAGTTGAAAGTCAGAAAAAGAGTCTTGCTATTGCTCTTCAAAAGGATGTTGAAAAATCAAGAGCAGAAAAGAAAAAACAGCTCGAAATCCAATACAAATCGGCTATCGAGGACGAAAAGAAATACGCAGAGCAGCTTCTCCGTAAAAAAGCAGATGCTGAAATTGCAGATAAACGAGAGAACGAAACAATTCGTCGCTACGAAATATACTTCCGTCCCGAAAACACAAACGATACCTTTAAAGAGGTTAAAAAGGATGTTCCCGACTCGAAATACAATTATCTTGTTTATGATAACCGAGCGGAAAAGGCCAAAATTGATCGTCAAGAAAAGGCGCTTTGCTCTTTGCTTGGCGGTTATGTAAAGAACCCGTATCTCGCCTCTTATCTGTTTGCGCCTTCAACACTTGCAAGTGCGAACCGTCCTGTTCTCGAAGAACCAGAATGGTGTCGCGAAACTCTTAATGACAGGCAACAGCTTGCGGTAAAGCAGGCATTGGCAAGCGAAAGCATTTTCCTTTTGCAAGGCCCTCCCGGCACTGGTAAAACAGAGGTTATCGCAGAGATTACCGCACAGCTTGTGCGTCAGGGAAAGAAGGTCCTAATATCTTCCGAAACTCATAAAGCTATTGACAACGTGTTCGAGAGATTACCGAAAATCCCGGAAATTAGACCTCTTCGTCTTATACCTTCGCAAAACGGCAAAGAAACAAATTATAGTCCCGAAAGGCTGGTCGATAACTTCTATTTGAATATTAAAGAGAGCTTGAAGCGTCGGATAGAAAAATTCGACAATTTTGAAAAAACCAAGGAAAGCTTTTCCGATGATATGAAAAAGCTACATTTGGACTATGACAGAATACTTCTCTTAAAAGCGGAAAATGCAGGGATCGAAGCAGAGCGCAAGAGATTGATTGAAAGAATCAACACCTACAACTCGGAAATCGAAGATCTGCGTGAGCAGCTCGATGCTATCACGGAAGAAATTGAAGCCTTCGCAAGGACGAAAAAATACATAGATAGCTATCGCTTTAACGGTGAAGACGTAAAATCTGAATTTATCGAGAAATATCGTGCAGAGGTTCAAAATCTCCTTTTGGAATTCAGTTGTTTTGCAGATAGAATACCCGATGATGTTCGTGCGATTGTAACGGCTGATATGGCTCTTATCGAGTCCGAGATAGCAAGCATCTGTGGTGATGATAGGCTTGTTTCACTCGAAGCGAAAAGGAAATCGTTACAAGCACAGCTCGCAACGCTTCGTGATCCCGATACGGATGAAGCGCCCGAAGAAGGAGATGCAAATTACGCCGAATACAAGGAAACACAGCGAGAATTCATCGCTCTGAACAAAGAGATCAGAGACCTCAAGAGCGCAGGCGGCGTGGATATATCTGACGGAGAGCTTACCAAATTTGTTTCTTCTGCCGTAATCGCAGACAAGTCACGTATTGCATTGCTCACTAATCAGATTAAGAATTTCAAAATCAAGCTCGCAGGAATCATTTCCGATATCCGTGATTCCATTGATGCAAAAATATCGGTTTACGAAGAAAAGGAAGCCACTGTAAACGCAAAAATTTCAGACAAGCAGCGAGAGAAAAACAAAGCAATTGTTCGCTACGAGGAGCTTGGAGATAAAGAAGGTGTAGCAGAATATAGAGAGCGTTCCGCACAACTGAGGCAAAAGATTGTTCGATTCTTCCGCGATTTTGATATCAAGCGCGAGTATGATTCCTTCGACGGAGCACTTGAAATCATCAAAGAAGAATGGAACACACTTGAATCAAACTATAAAAGCACACGGACTACAGATCAAAAGAGAATTCCGATGTTTAAGGACATCTGCAAATATCTTGATTCCGAAAATATTTTGGAAGAGGATAGGAAGGATTACACGAAACTTCTTTATGACAACGTTAATGTGTTTGGCATTACCTGTACGAGTCGTGACCGCTTCACGAACAAACAGCTTGAGGAGCTTCAAACATACGGCATCGACTCTGTTGATATACGCACACAAGGAATCGACGTCGTCATTATTGACGAGGTTTCGAAATCCTCTTTCCTTGACCTTCTCATCCCCATTCTTTACGGAAAAACCGTCATTCTCGTTGGTGACCACCGTCAGCTTCCTCCTATGTACGACCTTCGTCATATGCGAGAGGGAGATTTTGAGGGACTTGACGAGGATATCATCAACAAAAAGATCAATGACAGTTACACAGAGCTGTACGAGGAATGCTTCTTTAAAACTCTATACGAAAAAGTTCCGGATGACTTCAGAGTGATGCTTAACAAGCAATACCGTTGCCATAGCGACATTATGCAGGTGTTCAACCACTTCTACGGAGGTGATAAGTTTGGGCTCAAGATAGGCAAGGCGCAGCAGAATGATGAAAAGCAGCATAACCTCTCAGTGAAGATCAATGGTAATATCGTTATTGCCCCCGATCATCACGTCTGTTTTGTGGATTGTGATGAGAAGGAATCGAGCGAGGAAGGCAGCACGTCAAAGATCAACAAGCAAGAAGCAGAAGTTGTCATGGCTTTGCTTGACGGATTAAACGTTGCCGCACTTGAGCTCGTTGCTCGTGATAAGCTAAGAACCGATAAGCGCGATGATGAAAGGCCGAGCGTTGGCGTTATTTGTACCTACGGAGATCAGGCAGGTCGTATTAAGAAGTTCCGAAAGGGAAAGAAATATGATGGCTTTTCGGGCAAGGACGATCAAAAGCTTATCATCAGCACAGTTGACGATTTCCAAGGTGACGAGCGCGATGTTATCATCGTTTCCATGGTCAGAAATCCGAGAGGAAAGTATTTTGATCCTTCGTTTGTCAATGAATTTGAAAGAATCAATGTTGCTTATTCGAGAGCGCGAAAATTGCTCATTATCGTCGGAGCAAGCAAATTTCTTTCCGAACAGTCGATATATCTTCCTGATATTTTCGGAAATGAGCTTATGGACAAGCATAATTTCAAGGTGTATGAAGAGATCATCAACACGATCAAGCTTCGTGGCAGATTTATGACAGCAAATGATATTTTAGGAGGTAAGCAATGAAATCAAAACCTTTTGAAATAAAAACATCTTGTCCGTTTCCTATTTTACAATACACCGCAGGTGTATACTACAATGAGGTAAAAAAACCTTCGGGAGTTGCATATATCCTTCTTGAGCTCATTCATAAGGGAAAGATGGGAAGCAGTAAATTAGTTAATGTCTTAAGCAACTTTGGCATTCCCTCCGATTTGCATTACATATTTGCCAGAGAGTTGAAAAAGCTTTCTGACGCGAGGTCCGGAATCCTTGATGCATCTATTAACACAAGTTCCATAGAAGATCTGAAGTATCTCGAGCATGTTCTTCTTGGCGATTTTAAGCTCACCGAAAAAGGCAAGAAGATGTTTTTGGAGGAATCGATCCCTACCGGAGAAGAAAAGAAAAAAACACCCGAAGTGCTTTATAGTCCTGTTTCCAGATCATTTTTCTTGAACAGCAAAATGTTTCTTGCGAAAATTGAAACTTCGTTTCTTGGAGAAAACTTTCTTGATGATGTAGAATATAGCATTGCCAACATGGAGGACTACTTAAAATCCGTACAAACCGATCCTAAAATAGGTCTCAAGCGAGAAGAAATGATCGTAAGGGTAGATCCCGGTGAACCCAAAAAACTCGTGGTGAGACCTGAAAAGAATTTAACAATTAATATTGACGAGAGCAGCGTTGAGTTTTCTTTTGAAACAACCGATGAAAAGGCTTTCTTCGATAAATATTATTCCTCCGCACTTATGAGCGCAGGTATGCTTATGAAGGACAAATATAAGTTCGATGTAAGTGTTCCTACCGTAGACTTTGGTAGCATCAATGCTGACAATCTCTACATTCCAAGTGATGCAGGTAAGCAAGCGGCAAGACCGTGTAAGCTGTTTATAGGCAGAGGTATTCACGGATACTCAAGAACAGACAATGTGCTTAAATATGAAAATGGAGCACCGTATCTTGATATTCTTGATGACAAGGCTGAATTTGCACTACTCGACAACTCCGGTTGCAAGTATTATCTCCCCTTGAATGTTAGAATTCCGTGCAAGAACTTTGGTGACGTATTTGAAATTCAACTCCTTGTGGAAACGGTGGCTTCTGACGAGCAATTCAAAAAGATTTTGCAGGCAATCTACCTTGATTGCTATGAGAGTAACTATTCCTCGGAGAGTAGTCAAACATTGGCATACATAGCAACCGTTATTGGCGATGCAGAACTTCTCGATAAATACACGCAAAAGAAACTATCCGAGCTTGGAACTGACGAGGATAGGATTGACCTTCTTCTCCGTATCAACAATATCTTCTCAAAATGTGAAGGATGGAGTGCTTATTTTACAGAGATATCCAAGGTAATATTCGGACGGTATGTCTCATCTGTTGAACTTGAAAACATTATCTTCAAGAATACGGTGCTGACTCCATTGCGCAAAGCAATGGAAATGCCCGACGCCGAGTATATATCTGCCCTCGCAGAGCCGCTGAAGGAGAAGGAATCCGCAGAGCTTGTTTACCAATCCCTCGAAAGCGCTTCTTTTGGCGAGAGCGAAATACTGGCAGTTGTCAATGTAATCGATCTTTATGCAGTCCGCGTGCTTGAGCGCACGCCCATTGATGGAGTAACCGAGCTTTCAAACAAATTTGCTCTGTACAGTAGCAATCTGTGGAAACTTTGCGATATGCTTGGTGTAGAGAATCCAAATGATTATACCTTAAAGGACGATTATAACATTGATGAGTTCTTCAACATTTTTGCAACCTATAGCAAAGCGCAAAAAGACGTTGATAAATACAAGGCGTATGCAAAAGCAACCTTTGAACAGTTAAAGCGCTTTGATGCGATATTCAACCCTGTTCAAGAGATTCTCTCTATTGAGAGAACGGCATCCGAGCATCCCGAAAAGATTACGAAGAAGTTCATTGACGAGCAGATATCCCGTGGTAGATATAGCGTTGCGATAAGCAATCTCTTAATCAAAGCGCAATACGACCTCCGTATTCTTATTTCTGCCGATCTCGTGGTTGGTGCAAACGAGTTGATTGATGAAGCGGAAAGTCAAGGAATTATTAAACGTGACGAGGCAAACCAATTGCATAAGCTTCGTATGTGCAGGAACGGCTTGCAGCATCCCGAAAAAAGACAAATTCCATTCGACAAGGAAACCATTGAAGAATGGAGAGATACCGTATTTTCATTGAAAGGAGAACAGAATTGAGTCACGCAGTACAAATCAATTATGAGCAAATTGCCGTACAATGTCACAGCATTTGCGAAGTTGCGGAGAATCAAGTGGCAGAGCTTGACAGAATGCTCACCGACCTTGAAGGTTCGTCTTCAAGACTCTTGAACGACCAAACCGAAGCTCTACGTAAACAGATAGAAAAGGAAAAGAACGAGCTGTTGAAGCAGATAAAAGCGGTACTTGAAAGAGCCGATGAGGATGCTAAAAAAGGCATTGTGACCGGCGATAGCGACAGACTTAATGTCGGTCAAACAAGAGCCGTTATCACCACCGCAGAGCAACTTCGCACGAGAGTGAACGAACTTGCTACAGGCAGACTTGCAGAGATGAGAGCCTTGCTTGATTCGCTCCTTTCGGAAAGCCTTGCGGCGAACCAGGCAAGAATGATTGACCGAGCAAACGGCGTGGTCAGGCTGGATGAAGCAACCAAAGCATTCCTTGACACTATTGATGATGAGATACTTCGTCAGTTCGTATACATCGCCTTTGTCAGAGATTCTTCTCTGTCGGGAGCACCCCTGCTTGAAGCAGGCAAAGCCTTGATGAACGAAACCGTAGAATCAAGATATGAAAAGGAAGCAGAGCTTATCCGTGCCGAGCTTGCGGCGGCGAAAGTTCCCACTGAAACCGTCGAAAAGATTGTCGGAACAGGTAAGCCTCTTACAGAGATCAGAGAGGCAGCTACAACCGAAATTGTCGGTGAAAAGGTTCGTCAAAAATCGATGAAGCTTATTATGAAAGCCATTGCGGAACGCGGATTCATCGTTGACAAGAAAAATATCAAGATCAACAGAGAAACCAACGAAGTAACGATGGTCGCATTAAAAGCAAGCGGTGAACGTGCAACCTTCAAAATCTTCCTTGACGGTAAATTTATCTACGATTTCAGAGGATATGAAGGACAGGCTTGTCAGAAGGACATCGAACCGTTTATGACGGCACTTGAAGAAGTCTACGGTATTCATGTGACCGAAAGGCAAGAGATTTGGTCGAATCCCGATAAGATCTCGACGATGAAATATCAAGCAATGAATACGAATAAGAATAAGAGGTGATAGTATGGCTCTATCTACAACATTTAACAGATTAAAACGAGAAATTGGCATCAAGCGTTGCCTTATTATCGACGGCAACGTTGGTGATGTGTACCTTAACGACAAAAAGCAGATCGTAGATCTCAAGCAATACCTAATGGATATGCTGAAAGGCATGGAATACGACGATGTCCTCTATTGGGATAGAATCGACGGAGTCGATGGCGATGTTTCCAAGCTCTCGGTCATTGAAGAGGTTGAGGTTGAAGGTGATGCTTATTCATTCGACGATGACGAGGATGAAACAGTATCCCCTGCGGAAGAAGAAAAAACTGGAAGCGGTCTTTTCAAAGAGCCCTCTGAAATCTTTAATATCATATTCAAAAACCTCAAGAAGCCGAACAGAAAGACGGCATTTGTGCTTAATTGGGCAGATTATCTCTTCAGTGCAGGCGGTCAACTACCTCCCGATGAGCGTGAGCTTCTCACATTGCTTGGCAAAGCAATCAAGGATAAGAAGGTTGAATATCTCTCCTCCGAGGTGAATGAAAGCACTATCATTCTTATCACGAGCAAACTTGCTATGTTCCCGATCTCCTTCTATCAGGGAAATCCAGAAGTGTCGTGCCTTACCTTGTCAAGACCTGACCGCGAAGAGCGTGAAGCAATGCTCGAAAAAATCGAGAGTGGCTTTGAGGTTAAGCTCAAGCCCGGCGAAACGCTCCTCACCTCCGACAAGAAGAACGAATACATCGATATGATGGATGATTTCACCAACCGTGAAATGATCCAAATGGCAAGACTTTCGAGAAAAGAAGGAAAGATGCCTTTTGAGCAGCTTTATCTCCTCTTTAAATACGGTGAAAAGGATAATCCTTGGGAGAAGCTTGACTATAAAGCAGTTAAGGATATCAAGAAAATTCTTGGCGAGCGTGTCGTTGGTCAGGAAGAAGCGATTGAGAAGATCGAAAAGGTCGTTGTTAAGGCATACATGGGCTTAACGGGCATCCATAAATCCTCAAGCCGATCTGCACCCAAGGGCGTGTTGTTCTTTGTTGGCCCCACGGGTGTTGGTAAGACCGAGCTTTCCAAGGCTCTTGCAAAGTTCCTCTTCGGTGATGAACAGGCTTGTATTCGTTTCGATATGTCGGAATACGCACAGGAAAACAGCGATCAGAAGCTCATTGGAGCGCCTCCCGGATACGTTGGATATGAGGAAGGCGGACAGCTCACTAATGCCGTAAAGGAAAAGCCCTTCAGCATTATTCTCTTTGACGAGATTGAGAAAGCGGCAAAGCCGAATCCTCGTATCCTTGACATCTTCCTTCAGATACTCGAAGATGGCAGACTTACCGATAGCAAGGGCGAAACCGTTTACTTCAGCGAAAGCGTAATCATCTTCACCTCTAACCTTGGTGCATCCGAGGTATCTTCGAGTGGCTCTAACGAGGAAATCGCTCAGGAATTCATCAAAATTGTAAAGAATTATTTTGATAATGAGATCAAACGCCCCGAAATTCTCGGTCGTATCGGTTACAGCAACATCGTGCCGTTCAATTTTATCAAGGACAAAGAATTCAGCATTAAGATTGCAAAGTCTAAGCTTCGTCCTGTACAAAAGGCAATCGCAGAGAAATACAGAATCGATCTTGAATTTGAGGACGAACTTCGCTTTATTGATTATATTCTCGGCGGTGCTGACAGCAGCAAGGGTGGCCGTGATATCTTGAATGCAATCAACGATAAGCTCCTCGACGAGCTTGCGATGTTCATGTTCGAGAACAAACAAGACCTTTCTTCTCTGAAGGGATCTAAGATTCTTGTCAAGACCACAAAGAACGGACTTGAATTCAGCTTTGAAAATGATTAAGTTCAATGTAGCAGCAATCAACTGTTGCACGGAAACGGAAGGCCCCTTCAAAAGGCTCTGTATATGGTTTCAGGGTTGTGACATCCATTGTAAGGGATGTTGCAATCCCGATTACCAAGCATTCGCCTTGCGAAATCTGATGACACTTGATGAGCTTATAGCAGTGATCAAGGATGCAAAGGATAAGCACGGCATTGAAGGAGTCACCTATTCGGGCGGCGAACCAACACTTCAACAAAACCTTCCCGAACTAACAAAAGCAATTCATAAACTTGACCTCGGAGTGATATCCTTTACAGGGCATTTGTACGAACAGGTTAAGACGCAGCTGGAAGGATGTGATATGGTGCTTGACGGAGCGTTTGATGAAACCAATCTTGAAACCAAACGCAAAATCCTCGGATCGACGAATCAACGAATCCTTTGCTTGACTGACCGTTACAAAAACTGCGTTGATTGGTTTCTTACGCCCTCAACCAAGAGCATAGAAATCAATGTAGGCAGTACGATATTCGCAAACGGTGATAAAATTTGATAATAATGACTTTAAAGCGGTGAGAATTTGCTCACCGCTTTATCTTTATCATCAAAAAATATACTGCCTTAAACAAAGAATAAGCCGATAAGGAATCAAAATAAACCTCATCGGCTCAATTTGCGTTCAGCGAACCACCGAAGAATGACTGTAAATATAGAACTCCTCTTGGCTCGGCATCCACTTCTTTTCTTTGGGCGGGAATGTCGCGTCAAAGGCAAGGACGGCAGCGGTGTCCTCACAGCAATCTGCTGCGGTGGAAGGAATATACATCCACTTTCTGCCGTCAAGCGCGCCCGGAACAAGCTCTGCTACAAGTAAAGCTGTCGGGAAATTGCCTTCTCTGACAAAGCTGACGTTCTTCTTTTTGCAGCTCACGAATCCACGGCTGACGTAGTTCCCGGGATTACCGAAATTGATGTTCACGTCATAACCCATCTTGCGAGCGACCTCAAAGGAATGCTCGATCAGCATCTTGCCAAACTTCTGCCTTTGATACTCGGGAGCAACGCAAAGTGGCCCAAAGGAAAGTATTTCCTTGCGCTCTCCGTTCTCATCTTCGAGCCATGCCTTCGTGTACATTATATTGCCGACAATCTTGCCGTCAAGCTCAAGCACGAATGCAAGCTCGGGGATAAAGTCGGGGGGATTTCGCATCATGTGAACGTAATAGTGCTCGTCCGCACCCGGCTTATACACGTTCCAAAATGCCTCACGGGTGAGTTCTTCTACTGCTCTGTAATCTTTTTCTGTTTCTAAACGTATCGTTAAATTATTTATGTTGTTCAAGGAGCACACTCCAATAAAAATATTCAAGCCGAGGCTCGTAAAGATATTATATCACAAACCAACGAATAGTTCAATCATATTATGGATTGTATCATCAGATAGCAACAGCGAGTTGCTTGTCAAATCTGACTGTCGATGGTATAATATAATCACAACTAGCCAAGGTGGTGATTTTATGGAAACGAAAGATGTAATCTATGAACTCAGAACGAAAAAAGCTCTCTCTCAAGAGGAACTTGCAGAAAAGGTATTCGTAACAAGACAAGCTGTTTCACGCTGGGAAAACGGAGAAACTATACCGAACATAGATACTCTCAAGCTTCTTTCAAAATTGTTTGACGTGTCGATTAACACGCTTCTCGGTTCCCCTAGAGAACTTATTTGCGGGTGCTGCGGTATGCCTCTTGAGGACTGTACTACAAGCCGCGAAACCGACGGCAATTTCAATGAGGAATACTGCAAATGGTGTTATGCAGATGGTGAGTACACTCTCGATATTTGGAAGCGATATGTTGAAATCGGTGGAAAAGAAAAGCTCGAAGAATTCAAAGAGCAGCTGATATGCGAATTCAACACGCTTTTGCATATCGAGGGACTCCCTAAGGTTGAGAATTTGAACGTGCTGTCGGGTGAATTTATCAATATGGAATACACTCTTCCAAACGGAGAAAAGGTAAAATTCCTTGACGATAAGCAGACCTACCTCGGCAGTCAGCTTGAGGGAGAAACAAAATGCTACGGAATAGTCGCTAACATGGATTTCCTTCTCGTATGCTCGTATGAAGAAAACGGAGAAAATCCCGAACTTGTGATTTATAAGAAAAGATAAGAAAATGCCGATGAGGAATCGAAAAAGAAACCTCATCGGCTATTTTCATCTTCTGTCAGTTCTTCACACAGTGCTTGACTCGCAGCAATTGTCGCAAGCGTGTCACCAAGCTGAACGAAAAGACTCGCAACCAGTGCAATTTCGCTCGGTGTTAACTTGCATGCGATAGCATTGGCAAGTGCGGTCACGGCAGATGTTAGTTCTAGATAATTGATCGCAAATCACCTCTTTGTATGATATGCGCAAGAACGAGAAAGAGTTTTATTTGCGTTTGATTTTGCTTCTCGTCAAGTCGTAACTGATACCGAGAAGCCAGGAAATCGTATCATCGTCACACTCTGAGAGAGCAATAGTTAACCAATGCGTCTTATTCATATGATACGCGCGGTAGATACCCGGCTCAATACCTGCGAGTGATTCGATTACCTCGGGAGCGCATTTGAGGTTAACTACGTCAATCTTTTCGTCACCGTCGTGCCCGATTTTTCTTTCCCCGATATTTATTGCAAGTGCAAACCACTTGCCATTCTCGTGCCGAAAAACACCCGTTTCAAAATCGTCCTCGAAAGGATAATCTGCTCTTACGTTGTATATATCGAAGACAAGTTCTTCAAATTCTTTACGAGTCATAAAAATATCCTTTCAAAGTTTAGTAAAACAATTATATCACAAAGTGCAATCTTCTTCAATAACAAATGCTTAAATGCTCACGAAAAATAATCGTGGGCATTTTTCTTTTTTTCACTCAAAACAGATAAAAAATCACTACTAGATTAGTGAAAGCAAAAATAGCGGGCGTTTTATAAAATTCATAAAAAACTTTTGTAAAATCCACAAAAAAGTCACTACTAGATAATTGAGAGAATGTTCTGTTTCAAAAAGGTTTTATAAAATCTAAAAAAGTTTCGTACAAATTGAAGGAAAAATCACTGTCTGTATAGTAGAGGGAGAATTCTCTAAATGGTAAACAATTTGTAAATTGAAGCTTTTTATTTCGTGCAAAAAGAGAAAAAAGTTCGCACTAGATAATTAGAAGCGAAAAATAATATGGCTCAAAACATTAAAAAAGTTCGCACTAGATAAGTGAGAGGATATTCAATTTAAAATAGTTTTATAAATCCTGAAAAAGTTTCGTACAAATTGGAGAAAGAGTCGCTACCTAAAGGGTGAGAGAAAAATTTACAAAATAAAATGGCTCAAATTGAGAAAAAAGTCACTACTAGATAAGTAGAGGAAATTATTTTTGTTAAATCCTTTGTAAAAAATGAAAAAATTTCAGCAATAGATAATTAGAGGGTTAGCAAATGCGTAAAAAAGTCACTACCTAAAGGGTGAGAGAAAAATAAAATGGCTCAAATTGAGAAAAAAGTCGCTACCTATAAGGTAGAGGGACTCGCAATTAAAAAAGTAAACAATTTGTAAAAAGGTGATTTTTAATACAAGCAAAACGAGAAAAAAGTCACTGTCTATAGGGTGAGGAGGTGATTCCTATGAAAAGTAAATAATTTGTAAATCATGCGAAAAATATCCGTGCAAAACGAGAAAAAAGTCCCTACCTATTAGGGTGAGGGATAAATTCTCTTTCAAAAGTAAATAAATTGTAAATCCTACTAATTTTCTTTAGACAAATCGAAAAAAAGTGTGGAGTAAAGAAGTGAGGGGTTTATTACTTTACCCTCGTGCTCATTGACAATTGAATAGCAGAACGCAGTGGGAACTCCCACTCTCGTCCGGAAGGACAAGCTACCATGCGCGAGCGCCATGACCTTATCGAAAGATAAGCGAGCGATAAATCGCGCGAATGGATTGCACCGAGTATGGCATGGTGCAAGCAGCGATGACAGAGAGTGAGGTGAATAATGATACTCCCGTGAGACCACGGATCATGAAAGACTTAAAGTAGTGAGATGCGAGCAATTAAATTGCTTACATGTGAAGTTCGTTCTCATAGAAAAGAATCTCAGAGATATATGCTGCGAAATACATTGTGTTCTGCATGGCTATCGTTTTTATAGCAACGACCTTGGTTGTTGCTATTAGCAAGCATAGCGCTCGGCTTTCCTGCCGTGCACGAAAAAATGCGGGAGACCCGCACCCCTTATTCAAAAAACAAAATTAAAACAAAAAAGAAAGGAGAAAAAATGAGAACAAGAAACAAATCAATCCCAATTCGAGTGACTGAAAAGGAGCTCGAAGCAATCGACGAAGCTGCGAAGAAAGCGAAAAAGAATCGCACCGAGTATTTAATCAGTGCAGCTCTCGGTAAAGAAATCACGGTCATTGAAGACCTGCGAGAAATGATCGTGCAGCTGAAGAAAATCGGCAACAACCTCAATCAGTTAACGCGCAAAGCAAACGCACATGAGGTAGAAGTTGTTAATCTGACCGAAACGAATAATGCGATGTGCGATATCTACCAAGCGTTATTCTTACTCGCAAGAAAGGCGGATAACTAATGGCATATGTAAAAGCAGTTGATTACAAATCAAGCGGTAATAAAAAAGCCTTGTGGCATACTGTGGCAGGTATCGGTATCGTAATTAACTACGCTATGCGCGGTGAGAAAACGAAGGACGGAAGCGAGGTCGTACATCACGTAAGCGGTATAAATTGTAATCCAATGTTTGCAAAAGATGAATTTTTAGCTACAAAGGATTTGTATAAGAAACGTGATGGAGTAATGTTTTATCATTACATACAAAGCTTCGCAGAGGACGATAACCTCACTCCCGAAGAAGCGCACGAGATCGGTCTCGAATTCGCTGAAAAAGCGTGGCCTGGGTTCGAGGTTGTGGTTGCAACGCACACCGACACGCACTGCATACATAACCACTTCGTGCTCAACAGCGTGAATGCTGAAACCGGTTATAAATACCGTACGAACCGGACGCATCTCGAAACTACGCTCTGGAAAATCAGCGACGAAATATGTCTCGCGCACGGACTCAGTATTATCGAGCCGAGCGAGGACAAGAAAACAAGCGGACTCGGTAACCGAGAGTACCAATCTGCAAAGAAAGGACAGAGTTGGAAATTCCGTTTGCGCTCAACGATAAGAAGCGCAATGGAAAAGTGCGGTACGAAGGAAGCGTTCATCAATTATATGAAGAAGGCTGGTTACGAGGTCAGATGGAACGACCAATACAAAAATATCAAGTACACCTGCACGAAAGAAAAGAAATTTAAAAATGGGAAATATCCCGAAGTAAACGACGATAAATTATCGGACGAAAAATATTTAAAGGAGAATATGGAATATGAATTCGAACTCAGAAAAACTGACGATGGAAGAGCTAGACGCGCTCAATCAAACGGAACAACCGGAAATACTTCCGGAGAAAGTGGTAGTAGAGATACCCGAAGAGGAACTACTGGCGATGCAAGATACACAAGCGGCAACGCTGAAACTCGTTCGGCAAATGGCGACCGAAATGCCGAGGCTGACGAGAGAAATCGAGCTTCAGAATTTCACTCGGGTGCTTACGGACAACATGGAGCTGAAGAGGAAGAACGCACTGCTCGAGCAGGAGAAGAAGCTAGCCGAGACCGTGGAGAACATCAAACAGGCTGGGAAAGCGAGCGAGAGAAGTATCGAGCAAACCGAGAGTCGTATAAGAATCGAGCTCGAGGAAATAAGAGAGCATATGAGCAAACTGTGGGTAACGGTGTTCATAACGATAGGAAGCTCGGTAGCACTATCAACGATAGTGTGGATAGTCTTATTCGCTCTGCTTCGGTAAACGATAACAGCAATAAGACTCCCGAAGAAATCGAAGCGGAAGAGG
>JAZRUS010000071.1:0-5389 GCA_045652665.1 Eubacteriales bacterium
CGTTCTCGACGCTCTCGGTGACAGCTCCGACTTCATTAAGGGCCTTCACGCAAAGGCAGAGCTCTGCGAGGAGAAGAGATACATCTGTCATTTCCCCGAGGACAACACCATCTGGTCTGTTAACTCCGGTTACGGCGGAAACGTTCTTCTCGGTAAAAAGTGCTTTGCTCTCCGTATCGCATCTTACCTCGGCCGTAAGGAGGGCTGGATGGCAGAGCATATGCTTATTCTCGGAATTGAGAATCCCGAGGGAGAGGTCAAGTACGTATCCGCGGCATTCCCATCCGCTTGCGGTAAGACCAACCTGGCGATGCTCATTCCTCCGGAAATCTATAAGAAAAAGGGCTATAAGACCTGGTGCGTAGGCGACGATATCGCTTGGCTCAGAGTAGGTCAGGATGGCAGACTTTGGGCTGTTAACCCTGAAAACGGCTTCTTCGGTGTTGCTCCCGGCACTAACGAGCATTCTAACCCCAACGCGCTTCACACTGCTATGCGCGATACAATCTTTACCAATGTTTGCCACAATCTTGATGACAATACCGTTTGGTGGGAAGGTCTTGATAACAATCCTCCCAAGAACGCTCTTAACTGGAAGGGCGAGGTTTGGGATTATAAGAAGTATGATAAGGCAGATAAGGTCAACACCTCCGGTGCGCACCCCAACTCCAGATTTACCGCTATGGCGGCAAACTGCCCCTGTCTCTCAGATAAGTTCAACGATCCGGCAGGCGTTCCGATCTCCGCGATCATTTTCGGCGGCCGCCGCGCAAAGACTGCTCCCCTCGTTTATCAGTCTACCGGCTGGCAGCACGGTGCATTCATCGGTTCTATCATGGCTTCTGAGACAACTGCGGCCGCAGCAGGCGCTGTCGGCGTAGTTCGCCGCGACCCTATGGCAATGCGTCCCTTCGTAGGCTACGATATGGGTGACTATTGGGCACATTGGCTGAATATGGGCAAGATCGTTAAGAATCCTCCCAAGATCTTCCACGTTAACTGGTTCAGAACAGATGACGAGGGACACTTCATCTGGCCCGGCTTTGGTGACAATATGCGTGTTCTTATGTGGATCCTTGCTCGTTGCGACGGTAAGGTCGGTGCTGTAGAGACTCCTATCGGTTACGTTCCCAATCCCGAAGATATCAACGTTGAGGGACTTGATATCAGCAAGGAGACTCTTGTTGATCTTCTTTCCGTTGATAAGGAGCTTTGGCTTGATGACTGCAAGGGCATCAGAGAGTTCTACGCTCAGGTCGGCGACAGGGTTCCCGCTGAGTTCTACGGTGAGCTTGCAGCTCTTGAAGCAAGACTTTCAAAGTAATATAAGGAGCTGTGGGATATGAAAAAGATAACAAGTCTGATCGTTGCTTTGCTCTTAGCTCTTTCGCTTTCAATGCTCGTGTCCTGCAATTCTTGTGAGGATGATAATCACGATGATACGCAGTATCCGTGGCTTGACGATGATTTCGGGGGCATTGAGTTACCAATCATTCCCATGAATTAAGTAAAGGTGATATTATGAAAGAATTAAAGGTTGACAAATTAAACGTAAAAATATTTGATACCCGTCGCGAGATGGGTGAGGTTGCGGCACTTGATATTAAAAATAAGTTCTGCGAGCTTCTTGCAAAGAAGGAAGAGATTAACGTTATATTTGCGGCTGCTCCTTCTCAGAACGACGTCCTTAAGGCTCTTACCGAGGATAAGGATATCCAATGGGGCAGAATCAATGCCTTCCATATGGATGAGTACATCGGTCTTGATAAGGATGCTCCTCAGGGATTCGGCAACTTCCTTCGTGAGCATATCTTCGGTCTTGTTCCGTTCAAGAGCGTTAATTACATTGACTGCACGGCAAAGGATCCCGAGGCAGAGGCGGCTCGCTATGCAAAGCTTCTTGCTGACAATCCCACCGACGTCGTTGTGCTCGGAATAGGCGAGAACGGTCATATAGCGTTCAATGACCCGCCCGTCGCCGATTTTAACGATAAGGTCCTTGTTAAGCCGGTTAAGCTTGATGAGATCTGCCGTAACCAGCAGGTAAACGACGGATGCTTTAAGAAGATCGATGACGTTCCTACCCATGCGCTGACTCTTACAGTTCCCGCGCTTGTTAAGGCGCCGTATCTCTTCTGCATAGTTCCCGCGCCCACTAAGGCTTGGGCAGTTAAGGAGACGCTTACAGGTTCGATCGATGAGCATTGTCCCGCAACGATTCTTCGCAAGCAGGATAACGCAGTTCTTTATCTTGATAAGGATAGTTCTTCTCTCCTGTAATATCGATCGCAAAAATCAAGCAATGATACGAGGCTGCCGCATTTAGGCAGAACCAAAACAAAATAGGCGAGGTATAGATTTTATTCTGTACCTCGCTTTATCTTTATGCGTATTTGATGAGCAGTTAAGGTTGAAAAACTTGAGTTTTCTGAATTCTTTATGAGACAGCCCTTTTATGTTACACGTAAAATTAAAACGGTGATCAATACGCCGATGATTCCTTGCGCTGACTTCATTAAGTAGTATCTTTTCATAGATATATCAGTTCCTTCAAGAAAGCTTTTTGCCTGTAGGTGGACGGACAGTCCGGAAAAAGAAACTGCGAAAGCAGTCAAGGCAAGAGAAATTTCTGAGGATAACGCCGATGTTGCAAGCATCCTAGCAGAATTTGAAACCTCGATCAAAGGTATAAGGGTATAAAGAATCCTTGAGCCTTTAAAAAGCTTCGATAAAAAGCCTGAGACAATAGAGAAGAGAATAACGTATCCGCATATATTGAGCGTATTTGCTGTTGCATGCTTTACCGATCTTGTAATCTCAAAATCACAGGTTTCTGCTGTGTAGCTGCTTTTTGACGGTATTCTACCGA
Organism: Eubacteriales bacterium; assembly: GCA_045652665.1. GTDB lineage: Bacteria > Bacillota > Clostridia > Oscillospirales > CAG-272 > UBA1740. The sequence continues at coordinate 2,870 of JAZRUS010000071.1, forward strand.
CACCGCACAAAATTCCTACGGTTATTGCAGACAGTATCATAGCTGCGTAAAGTATCACTCCGTCTCGAATGCTTCCTCTGAGTGCATATCCAATTCCGGAAACAACAAATGCAGGCCCTGTGTTGTTTGAAAAGCAAATAAGCCTCTCGCATTCCTCCTTCGTTATTCCGCCGCTCGAATAAGTGTCCCTTGCGACTTTGACGCCGAGGGGAAAACCGCATACGGCACCGCATACGAAAGCTGAAATTCCGCATCCGTTGATCTTAAAAAGCTTTTCAAAGCATCTTCTGAAAAAAGGTGTCTCGCCTATCGGCGCGTAGCTTGATATCAGATCGGTCAGTATCATAAACGGAAAAACGGCGCCTATAACAGAGCAAAAGCAAAGTCTAAGTCCATCCTTCGTATATTTTGAAATATCGGATGAGGCATAAATTGATAAGAGAAGTGTTGCCGTAATTATTGAAACTGCGATTAATCCTTTTTTTATGGTGTGTCTTTTTGGTATGTAATTCTTGTCAGCTACGTTCATTTTAAAGCTCCCGATGCATACATTTAACTGTATAAATCTATGAGGAGATGAGATTCATAATGCAAAGAGAAGCTAAAAAAGCAGTTTCACAAAGCGCCTCTCCCCATGAGGCTCGCGGCTTTCACGTTGAGATAGATAAGCGCGGCAGGGACGTAGTCGCCTGTGTAGGAGGTGTTCAGTCAATCTTGGATTTTAATACCGAATCCGCACTTTTAAAGGTTCGTGGCGGCCGTATACTGATACGTGGCAGAGATCTGTCGGTTGTTATATATGAAAATTCCGGTGTAGAGATAATCGGTAGAGTAGATACGGTGGGGATACTATGATAAGACCCGATCTTTTTTTGATAGGATATGTTGAATACACTTTGGACGGTGAATCTGTCCGTGAGGTGGCAGAGTGCTTTTTGAAAAATAGAATTTCAGTCTATATCTGTAAAAATAAGTTTACAATACGGCTTGATAAAGTCAAGAAAATTGATGGACTTCTGGCATCCCGTGTCAAATTTTCAAAATCCGAGCCGCGCGGTATTGGCGGTATGCTTTGCAATAACAGAAAGCGCTACGGCGTATTCGTCGGCATTTTCTTAGCACTACTGGTATTTATACTGTCATCGAATCTTGTTTGGGATGTCAGAGTGGAAGGTAACCTTCAGTACGGTGAGGATGAGTTAATTGCTGAAATAGGTGAACACGGTCTAAGAACAGGTGCGAGATGGTCCGATATCGATAAGGGAAAGCTTGAGGTTGCGATCCTTTCCGCCTCGGATAAGATATCTTGGATAAATATTAACCGTCGGGGAAGCGTCGCCTACGTCAGCTTGGTTGAAAAGGAGGTCCATGAGCAGGATTCAGAACCGGTGGGATATGCGAACGTCGTTGCCGTATGTGATGCCGTGATAGAAGAGATCACTGTAGTGCGCGGATTTGCCATGGTCGAGGTTGGGGAGAGCGTTAAGAAAGGGGATCTGCTCATATCCGGCATTATTCCCGGTGAGCTTGGAGGCGGATTCTGCTATGCTGAGGGGAACGTTAGAGGCAGAGTTCAGGACTCCTGTGACATATCAGTCAAGGAAACGTACAGCAAAAAGGTGATAAAAAACGCTTATACCGATAGGGTTTCACTAAATATTTTCGGTTTTTCGGTAAATATTTTTAAATCATATAGAAATTTTACCGATAGATGTGATATAATAGAAGAGGATCGGGATCTGTTTATATTAGGCAAGAGGCTTCCGATCTCCGTAACAAAGCGTTATATACAGGAATTTACTCTCGAGGAGGTAACTCGCACGTCTGAGGAAATGACCGGCATTGCGCGTGATGAGCTTGGTCTGATGCTCTCGCAAAGGCTTGCCGGATCAAGTCTTGTACGGCTGCATACAGAGGGGGATTTCCACGGCTCGGAATATCTTATGAAAACAAGCTTTATTTGTCTTGAGGAGATTGGAACGCCCCTTCCTTTTGACGTTCGCGATTAAGGAGATATAAATGACAGAAAAAATTGTAATGACAAAATCAAACGAGGCAACAGCCGCTTTGTTCGGATCTTTTGATATAAACGTTAGGATGATCGAAAAGGCGTTTGACGTTCGTATATCCAACCGTAATTCCGAGAACGGAGATGGTGATGCCATACTTGTAACCGGAGATGCTTATTCCGCAGATATGGCGGCGCGCGCTCTGGAATATCTTAAGCATATGGCGGGCGAGGGTGAGACCATAAGCGAGCAAAGCGTTGAATACGTTATCGGACTTGTAAAGGATAATCTTGACGAGGCGGGCGAGAGCTTTGGCGACGTAATATGCATAACTAACCGAGGAAAGCCGATAAAGGCAAAAACGGTAGGACAGAAGAAATATATAAAGACGATCAAGGATAACACCGTCGTCTTGGGACTTGGACCCGCCGGCACGGGTAAGACGTTTCTTGCAGTTGCAATGGCTACCGAGGCACTGAGAAACAAGAGTGTATCGAGGATAATACTTACC
>JAZRUS010000072.1:0-76304 GCA_045652665.1 Eubacteriales bacterium
TAGCCAAAGGAGAGGCGAGGGAGAGTGGGGACGAGGGCTTTATTAGGGCTTGAGGGAGGAAGATTTCTTTTGCTTTAAGTAGGGTATTAGAGAGCTGGTACTAAATATTTATATATATTTAAAGTCAGAGGGCGAGGGAAGAAGGTAGTTAGGCTATATAATAGTCATAGGAAAAAGAAAAAAGCACTTTGCTGTTTAGGCAGAGTGCTTTTATGCTTTTAAGTTGTTTTTTTTGTTGCTATAGACAATAAATATTAGGTCGAAAGCTTTTGTCGTTTTCGTTTAAATTGATATTGTCTTATAACATAGTACAGCTCTGCAATAGATATTATATCGTATAATTTTGTTTTTGTAAATATGTTTTTGATTAAAAGTGTGTACTATTTTGTACTTGTTAGCTAATGTATATACTAACTTAACTATATAATAATTTTTCATACTATTGTTTTTACCTACTATAACTAGAGTCTGTATGAACTCCTACTAACATAAAAAGGCTGAGCAATGTCGATTAGACCTTGTACGGCAGAGCGTTGAAGTGTTGATTTTGCGAAATAGAGTTGCGTTTTTTGCAAAAAAAGTATTGATTTTTCCACAAATTGTGTTATAATAAATATACGGTTAAGTGGTGTGCTTTGGCATATCACGCAGCACTAAGTAGCTATTGGCGTAGTTACTTAGTGCCTTTCTTTTTATAAAGAAGTGTGATTTATCCATATAAAACAGTTATTTTATCTTCAACTTCGTAAATGGTTTTACCATCAAAAAGTTTAGCAACTTCAAATGAATCAACACATTTTTGAACATCTGAGTTTTTCGCAAAGAAAATTTGTTCACTCGATGTTGTTATAGTGTCTACTCTTAACACATAGCTGTTATCATCATCCTTATATCCTGATATGAGAAATTTCTTGTTTGAGTATTCAATTTCCATTTCGGGATTAATATAGAGAGAATCAATGAACTCAGAAAGGGTTTTGCCTTGCATAAATCCACCTCAAATTATTAGTTAAATGAACAGAGAATTAGCCAAAAAGAACGGTAATTTCATGCTCAGCTTCGTAAATGGTGCGTCCGTCGTAAATTTTGGCTTCTTCATATTGGTTTACACATTCTTTTAGAGTTTTTCCGTGGCATCTAAAGATATAGTTTTCATCACCGAAGCACTCAAAAATAACCAACTCTATTTGAGTGGTATCTTTTTCGTAAGGCTGGCACTCCAACATATATTTTTTTCCGCGATATTCATATTCTTTTTCGGGACCACCCATAGTTAAAAGATCATCTATGAACTCAGTTAAAGTATTGCCTTTCATCAATGCTTACCCCCTTAAAAAATTTTTTGTATTTTTCGTATTCGGAACGATTAAGTTTTCTTTTTTCGGTAGTGATGTCGTTGTGATAATCAATACCGGGTTTTTGATGTACGTGAATATGTAATATATCCCCATGTCCTAAAGATTTCTCGTGGTGATAACCAATCTCTAAAACTACTTCGTGTTTGTCATTATATTCTCTATATTGATGGAATACTCCAACTCTATCTAACAGAACATAGCTTGAGCTTGAATGAGCCTCTTCGGGAAGTTTTAATGATTTGGTTGAATCCATAGGCTTTAAGACCTTCACGCCGTCAATTTTGCCTACGGTTTCATAAGTATAAGCAACATTCTTTCCTGCTGCAAAAGTGCCTCTGCCGCCCATATTATCGCACCACCTTTCTGGAGGCTTGATAATCTATAGGGATTATGTTGCCTTCCATTTCTTCAAAGGGTGTTCCGAAGCATAAGATTTTTGAAGGATTGAGCTTTTCAAGCATTACATTATATCCACGTAAAAACTCAGATTTGTTTCTCTTGCAACCGATCATGCCGATAGCTATGGTAGCATTTTGCTCAACAGCATCAAAGCAGAACTCATAGCTTCTTGGCGTACTCCAGCTTATTGTGGGTATAACGAGCCTGCCTTTGCTTTGCCAATAAGCACCTACCCATCTGTTTTTGGCAACGCTTTCAATCTGACGCCATAAATCCATATCTGCATAGGTTGAAAAGTCGGGGGAGAGCAGGAAAGCGTATTGAGAGTAGCGTTCAAGGCTGCGTTCAGGATTGTCATAAATGCCATTAAAACGATAGTCATCAACAAAGAAATGCACACCGTTTTTCTTGTTAATTTCATTATCGTTAGCTCTGGTGTCAGAGCAAGCAATTAAAGTAGGATTTTCAATATCGAAATCCTGTTTTTTGATAAGTGCGAAGCCGTATTTACCACGAGCGTCAAAAGTGTTTCGCATAAATAGCGGGTTATCCCGCATAGTTTTACTTTGCATAAATGAATATACTCCTAATTTAACTTTTTTGTTTTTTGAAAATTGCAATAGTCAAGTAAGGGTATACCAAAAACACATTTTCACGGTTAAGTGGTGTGCTTTAGCATATCCTTAGCTTATATATGTTTTGAGAAGCATCAAGAATTATTGGCGTAATTCTTGATGTTACATTCAATCATAGACATCACTCCTTTCAAAGTGGTTTTTATCTTTCAATAACGCCTAAATCTTGCAGTCGATATAAGACAGGATTAAAGTTCAAGTCGAATTTTTTAGCAAGGTCAGCTATCCAACCACGCATATATGATTTGTATTCGATAGCTTGAGTAGGAATATTACGGTATCTTCCTATTCTAAAAAACTCTCTTTTGATAACATCACGAGGCATAAGTATAGCTGCATTAAGGTAATTTGTCTGCCTTTCAATAATTTCTATCTCTGTCATTGATGTTCTCCACCACGTAGATTCAAAATCGTTCTTCTGGCAGATATGATAAGCGTCTTGTTCGCCGTGACTTTCAAAATAATCTTTATCTTTTATCCAATGGGAACACTCGTGTCCTACTATGAAATTTTCAAATTGCTTTGCTTTTTTGCTTTTCGAGTCTAATACTCGTTGATTTATGACTATTGTACCGGTTCGGAAGAGGTCTAAGGAATACATATCACCTTTTTTGAACGTACCATTAGGCCACACTGGCCATACACAGTCAGAGAAGAATGTTGCACCTAGAACAGTATCATCGGGAGATATGTATTTCCAATCTACAGTACAGCCTAATTTATCTACCAAGTCATAAGGATCTAAGGCTATGGCAGAGCTTAGTCTTTCTGGAAAATATTTTCTATTTACAGCGTCTGCCAATTCCTCAAGCTTATCTTTAGTATAAATCATTTAGTTTCCTTCCGTATTATCCTCTGTCATGCTTTCGATGATTCTCATCCAGTCTTTATCACCAAGTTTTAATTCGCGTGCTTTTCTGAGCGCCACCCTTACAGAATCGTTATTCATAATGTATTCCGAAATGTCGGGTGCCACAGTTTCTCTTGCGTGTGCAGCTAAATCATTCATTAGAGTTATTTCATTTTCTGTGAGCTCCAATATTTCTATAATTTTAGCTAATTTCTCAGGTGTGGGCGAATTCCTTTTACCTTGTTCGATGTCACTTAAATAGCCGGGGGCGATACCAGTGAGTTCTGCTAATTTTCTAAGGTTAATACCTTTTGCAAGCCTTTTTTCTTTTATAAATTCACCGAAATTCATAGTTGCCTCCTAAATTCTAACTCTGTTGTTCGCTCATCTGCGAACATTATAACATAGATAATCAGTTCTGTCAAGTGAAATGCAATAAAAATTAGAAAATAGGTCGTTATTGCTAATAACGTTGAATTTTTCACGAACATAAAATGCCGAAAAGAAAAAAGCACTTTGCTGGATTAGCAGAGTGCTTTAATGCTTTTAAGTTGTTTTTTCCCCAGTATAAGACAAGATATCAGGTCGAAAGCTTTTGTTGTTTTCGTTTAAATTGATATTGTCTTATAACAAATGTGTAGTCGAACAAGCCACGTCGTCCTAAAAAGTACAAAAGGTTTCGACCTCGGCGGCAGGGGAGCGCAGGGGGAGAAAGGGATAGCCAAAGGAGAGGCGAGGGAGAGTGGGGACGAGGGCTTTATTAGGGCTTGAGGGAGGAAGATTTCTTTTGCTTTAAGTAGGGTATTAGAGAGCTGGTACTAAATATTTATATATATTTAAGGTCAGAGGGCGAGGGGAGAAGGTAGTTAGGCTATGTATTGGTCGTAGGAAAAAGAAAAAAGCACTTTGCTGTTTAGGCAGAGTGCTTTAATGCTTTTAAATTGTTTTTTCGTTGCTAAAGACAATATATATTAGGTCGAAAGCTTTTGTCGTTTTCGTTTAAACCCGTATTGTCTTATAACAGACGGTAAAATTAGTTCGAAATATAGGGGAGAAGTGCCATCTGGCGAGCTCTCTTAATAGCAACAGTAAGCTGTCTCTGATGGAGAGCGCATGTGCCGGAAACACGTCTGGGGAGGATCTTCGCTCTCTCGGAAATGAACTTTCTGAGCTTAGCTACATCCTTGTAGTCGATTCCGTCTACCTTATCCTGGCAGAAGATGCAAACCTTCTTTCTTCTGTGCATAGGACGGAAGGGGCGCTGAGTATCGTTTCTATCCATTTGAATAGTCCATAAACCTTTCCGACTCACTTTTTCTGTATTTCTCCGTCCGTTGTGAGTCTAACGGGGGAGGACGAAGCTTCGATTAGAAGGGAAGATCTCCGTCGTTGGGCATTTCTTCGAAATTGGAGCTTGCAGCGCTGTTAAATGCAGGTGCGCCGTAAGCATCGGGGGTATATCCGCTACCCTGAGGAGCAGGTGCGCCGGCACCCTGTGCGGTCTGAGCCGCAGATGCAACGAAGGAAACCTCGTCTGCAACTACCTCGGTAGTATATCTCTTCTGTCCCTGATTGTCGTTCCAGCTTCTGGTCTGGAGCTGACCGCAAACAAGAATGGGATTACCCTTTTTGAAATAGCGGCTGACAAATTCAGCCTGCTGACGCCAGGTTACGATGTTGATGAAATCAACGTTCTGCTGTCCCTGGTCTGCCTTCGCAAAACGACGGTTTACCGCAATAGAGAAACTGCAAACGGAAACGCCGCCCGCAGTCTGCTTAAGCTCGGGGTCAGCCGTCATATTTCCGATAAGAATGACTTTGTTGAAACTTGCCATGATTCCGCCTCTTAAATTTGAATTTAAACTTATGCCTCGGTTGTTTCTTCAACCTCGACGGTAACCTCAGCCGCGGGCTCGCTTACAGCGGGCTGTGCCTTGGAAGCAGACTTTTCGCTCTTAACAGTGGTCATGTAGCGAAGGATGCCTTCAGTGATACCGAACTGACGCTCGAGCTCCTGAGGGAAGTCTGCATTGCTCTTGTAGCTAACGAGAACGTAGTATCCTTCGGTAACGTAGTTGATAGGATACGCGAATCTGCGCTTGCCCCACTCGTTAACGTCAACGTCAGATGCGTTTTCCTTAACGAGATTTACGAACTTCTCAACGAGTGCCTTGCAATCATCCTCTGCGAGAGCGCCGCTAACTGCGAAGAGAGTTTCATAAGAACAAATTTTCTTTTCCATCTTGATACACCTCCTTATGGACTTTAGGCCGCCGCTCCGGCGGCAAGGGGTGTCGGGTAAAATACCCGAACCGATATAGTATTCTATCATAAATAAAACCGAATGTCAATCTTTTTTTCAAAAAAAGTGCCAATTTTTATTTTTATTTTAATCTTTAAGGCAAATTAAGCAATCAATATAGCATATAATACGTCTTACTATTGCTTTTTCGTTCGGTTTGTGATAAAATAGACTTAACGTATAATTTTGGAGATTTTATGAGAGCTGTTAAAGAAAAAGCAAACGCCAAAATTAATTTGTATCTTGACGTCATTGCAAGGCGTGAGGACGGGTTTCACGATATAAAGACTGTAATGCATTCGATATCCTTTGCAGATGAAATTACCGTGATAGCCAATACGGCATCGGTAAGGAGTGTTAGAATGTCCGTGCGGGGAAATCGATTCCTGCCCGTTGATGAACGTAATCTTGCAGTTAAAGCTGCAAATCTTTTTCTTGATGTGGCAGGCGTTAACGCGAGTATTGAGATGAAGCTTGAAAAACGGATACCCGTTGCTGCCGGACTTGCAGGGGGATCAACGGATGCCGCTGCTACGCTTCGCGCAATGAATAGACTTTTCGGAAGGATGTTCAGCGAGCGTGTGCTATATAAAATGGCTGCGGAGCTTGGAAGTGACGTACCGTATTGCCTTTACGGAAAAACGGCGCTGTGCGAGGGGCGCGGGGATATAATAACTAAGCTGCCCGATAAGCTTAAGATGTATTTTGTCGTTGCCGTAGCAGATGAAAGGGTTTCGACTCCTAAAGCGTATTCGCGCCTTGACTCTATGTACTCCTCGTTTGACGGCAGTGTTCCCACCGGTGGGGATAAAATATATAATTCTTTGATCGAATCCCTTGAAATTGGTATGCTTAGTGACGGTTCGCTGTTCAATGTGTTTGAATCAGCTGTCCTGCCGATGTGCAAGGGGGCATCTATGATAAAAGGGCGAATGATAGAGCTTGGTGCGACGGCATCGCTTATGAGCGGAAGCGGTCCGAGCGTTTTCGGTGTTTTTAAAACCTATGAGGATGCGGAGCGCGCCGCAACTCTGCTTCGCGGTGACGGAGTAAGAGCCTACTGTGCGTCATCGGTATAAATTCAGTTTAATTTCCACAAATAAGGGTGAGACCTATGCATTTTTAAAATAGTGCCGGGGCTCATCCTTAACATATTTTTAGGGAAAAAAGAGATAAAATGACGCCTCGGTGATTGACACGCAACGAAATATATGGTATAATTTATTGATAGCTATATCTCGCGTAAAGGAGGGGAGCATATGCCGAACGGAGTAGACGATTTCTGGGATATAGATAAGCTGTTGCCTAAGAAAAAGAAAATAATTGCTCCTTTCTCTACGAGAGAAAAAACCGCGACCGTAACTGTTGAGGGAGAATCAGGTGGCAACAGTCAGACAAAGCTTACGCTTGAGCGGCCTTCTGAATCTTCAGAGCGCACCGTGCGTAACTATACCGACGGTTTTGTAAGGAGTGTCAGCATAACCCGTTTTTTGGATAAATACGATTTCTACGGTAATTTCAGAAAAGCGGCACTTTTATACTACGATTTCAAAACGGCAAAATGTGATTTTATTCAATTTTATTCGTTTATGCCGCAGTATTCGCAATTCAATTCTCAGCAGAAGAATTTTTACTTTTATTGGCGTGACTGCGTGAGACGGGGAAAATATATTAAGACGGATTATTCATACTTCTACCTTTATATATACGAGATACTTAACCTTCCGGATAAGATACCGGTTGAAAAGGGGTTAAAGATGCTGATAGAGCTTTGGCGTGCATACAGGCAGGAGATGCCGAGGATAGATGCCAATATGTCGCTTTGGGTGCAGGATTACTGTATGGTATACGATATTCCGTGCCCGATGGATATGATCGGTGATTTTATATTCGATGTGATAAACGCGGCAGAGTTTAAGGAATTTTACCTCTCGGGAGCATCGGTGACCGGTATCGACGGTGTTAAAGCGATGGTTGCATATCTCTCCGACTACGATTGGAGGAGAGGAAAATATGCAGGCGGAGAAAGCAAGGAAGCATATGCCGGACATATGATTTCCGCAATGGGGCTTATAGTTAACCACCTTTGGAACGGCGGTGCGCTTGTTAATTCGATTAATGAACATGCCCACCTTTCAAGGAGTGCATTCAGAAATTCTCTTTGCACTCATTCTGTTAAGTGTCGATTGGATATAGAATACGTGCCTCTTTCAAATGCTACCGAGCTAAGAGCGGCTATGACCGGTGCTGTCAGGTATACGGAAAACAGGCTTCGCGCCATGCTCGGTGTAAAAAGCAGACTCGCGATCAAGGATCTGCCGACGGAATACAAGAAGATAATAGATTCGTATTTTGACGATCTGTTTGACAAGGTAAACCGTGAGAGGCGGAAAGAAATGACCCCGGAGTATGAAAAGCTCTACGATGCGGAGTGCGAGGAGATATCTTTTGCCGGTGCTGACGAAATCGAACGGGCGTCATGGTCTACCACTCTTCGTCTTGTTACTGCAGACGGTGAATCCGAGATGACCGAGGATGTAGTCAATGTCGGTGAATCGGCGTTAAATGATTTGCAGGCAGAAGAGGCTGCAACCGAATTTGTTGATGCTCAGGAGGCCGATACTTACGGCTTGTCGGAAAAGGAAATTGCTTTTCTTTCTGCAGTAAGCAGGGAGGATAGAGAGACTGTAAAAAAACTTGCCGACGAGATAGGAGATCTTGCCGATTCGGTGGCAGAACGTATAAACGAGGTGTTTTCCGATCGCTTCGGTGACGTGGTTATCGAGGGAGAGGGAAAGGAACTTAGGATAATAGAGGATTATAAGGAAGATATAGAAGAATGGCTTACGAATCAAATGAAATAAAAGTACCTAAGAGGATACTTAATACGCTTCTCACTTCGCTTGCCGCAGGCGTTGTTCCGCGTAGCGGCGCGCCTTATATCGCAATCGGCAGAAAATCCGAGATCAATTCGCTTCTTGACAATCTCGATTCTGTTGCCGACGGCGGCTCATTCACCCGTTTCCTTGTCGGAAGATACGGAAGCGGAAAAAGCTTTTTAATACAGCTTATCAGAGGATACGCGCTTGATCGCGGTTTCGTGTGTGCTGACGCAGATCTTTCACCGGAGCGCCGTCTGACGGGCGGTAGCGGTGCGGGACTTGCGACTTATAAGGAGCTGATGATAAATATAGCAAGCAAGGCAGCTCCGGATGGCGGAGCATTACCGACTATATTATCGCGTCATCTTACCAAACTTAAAAACGATATAATTACTGATGGTATAATGCCTGATGATCCGAATTTTGAGGGAGAGATAAAAAAGAGAGTATATCTTTTGCTTTCCGAGCTTGAGGGGGACGTTGGCGGATTTGATTTTGCGCGTGTGCTCGGAGAATATTATATGGCGCTTCTTAGCGACGATAATGAGAAAAAGAGTGCTTGTATTCGCTGGATCAGAGGAGAGTTTTCTACAAAGACCGAAGCGACAGCGATGCTTGGATTCCGCGTCAGTACGGTTATAGATGATGATAATTGGTATAATTTTATTAAGCTTTTCGCCTCGCTGACGGTTCGACTCGGATATTCCGGATTGATCTTATTTATCGATGAATGTGTTAATCTCTATAAAATCCCCAACAGAATATCGCGTGAGTCGAATTATGAGAAGATATTAACCATCTTCAACGATACTCTGCAAGGAAAGGCTCGCAATCTCGGTGTAGTATTCGGCGGTACTCCGCAGTTCCTTGAGGATACAAGGCGCGGTCTTTTCAGCTATGACGCGCTTAAGAGCAGATTGGCTGATTCAAAGTACTCTGAGCTCGGATACCAGGACCTTTCTTCACCCGTAATCAGACTCCGTCGGCTTTCGGATAATGAGCTTTTGGCGCTTATTAAGCGACTGACAAAGCTGTATGCTCAGCGCGAGGGGCAAAGCGTCTCTCCCATCACAGACCGAGAGATCGAGATCTTTATGAACGTAGCTCTTTCGCGCGCGGGGGCGGAGGAGATGATAACCCCGCGTGAGATAATCAGAGATTTTCTCACGATGCTCAATATTCTCAAGGATAATCAGGGAACAACGTTTGACGAGCTTGTGAAAAACGTTCGCTTTACATCGGCTGAAAGCGAGGGTGAAAAAGAAACGGAACAAGCTCCAATTGTTACTAAGAACAAGATAAGTTTGTTTGATATTGATATTTAAAATGCGGCAGAAAGGAGAATCGGTATGACTGATGCAGATAGAGTGTTTTCTAGATTTCCTGACTTTATAAAGGAATATATATACGGTCACGGCTGGACGGAACTGAGAGAGATCCAGCTGGAGGCTGCAAGAGTTATATTTGAAACCGATTCTAATCTTCTTCTCTCATCCTCGACTGCGTCGGGAAAAACAGAGGCGGCATTCTTTCCGATAATTTCAGATATTATAGAAAATCCGCCAGAACAAAAATCAATAGCCGTACTGTATATTGCTCCGCTCAAATCGCTGATAAACGACCAGTTTTACCGACTTGATGAGTTGCTTGATCTATCCGGTATAAAGGTCACGCATTGGCACGGAGACGTCGGTGCATCTCACAAGAGCAAGCTTCTAAAGGAGCCTGAGGGGATATTGCAGATAACGCCCGAATCGCTTGAGTCTATGCTAATGAACCGATCAAACGATATTCCGCGGCTTTTTTCGGGTCTTCGTTATGTTGTTATAGATGAGATACACGCCTTGATCGGTGCGGATAGAGGAAATCAGGTCATCTGTCACCTTTCACGGCTTGCTCGCCTTATCGGGCACTCTCCTCGCCGTGTTGGCTTAAGCGCAACACTCGGTGATCTTAGCGTGGCATCTGAGTGGCTTGGGGCGGGTAGCGGTCGAGAGACTTTGGCTCCCATACCGCCACGGAATCAGCTGAAATGGCGGATCGGAGTTGAGCATTTTTATATTCAGGATTCGGATGAGGAGCAGACCGCGGAAGCGAAGAAAAAATCAGATCGCGGAGGCCGTGCGAGCCTTGATCCCGGGTATGAATTTCTTTATGACGCCGTATACGGTAAAAAAGCACTCGTTTTTTCAAACTCCAGGGAAGAAACCGAGTACGTTACTGCGACATTGCGGCAGATCGCGCGCGCTCGCAAAGAGCCGGATATTTTCCTTATCCATCACGGAAATCTTTCTGCATCTCTCCGTGAGGATGCCGAGCTTAAGATGAAGGACGAGGCGGTTACACAGGCAGTGACCTGTGCAACTGTAACTATGGAGCTTGGAATTGATATAGGGCGGCTTGAAAGGGTCGCACAGATAGGTGCTCCAACCACCGTTTCGGGATTTTTGCAAAGACTTGGTCGCTCCGGCAGACGCGGCTCGCCACCTGAAATGATAATGGTGTACAGAGAAGATAATCCCTTGCCAAACGCTCAGCTTCCGGAGATCATTCCGTGGGATTTGCTTCGCGGTATCGGAATTATAGAGCTTTATTCATCCGAGCGTTTTATTGAGCCTCCGAGGATAAGAAAAATGCCGCTGAGCCTTGCATTTCATCAGACACTCAGCATCTCTGCCTCGGTTGGCGAGCTTACCGCAAAGGCACTTGCTGAGCGAGTGTTGTCCTTACCCCCGCTTTCTGTCTTGTCAAAAGAGACGTATCGCGAGCTTCTTGTTTCGATGATCAATAACGATTATCTTGAGATGACTGAGGAAAAGGGCATAATCGTCGGTCTTGCAGGCGAGAGGTTGATAAATTCATATAAGTTCTACGCAGTATTTAAGGACAGTGAGGATTTCACTGTAAGATGCGACAGCGAGGAGATTGGAACTATAACTACGCCGCCCCCTGTTGGAGACAGGTTTGCTCTTGCAGGCAGAGTCTGGGAGGTCAAGGAGCTTGACGTACAGAGGAAACTTGTTTTCGTAAAGTCTGTTGACGGAAAAATGGAGGTTTCATGGCCGGGAGACAGCGGAGAGATACACACAAAGCTCATTCTTGCTATGCGAGATGTGCTGTTTAACGGAAAGAAATACGCTTTCCTTGGAAATAACGCTGACGAACGTCTTGAAAATGCGCGCAGAGTCGCGAAAAATGCGGGAATGAATAAGCAAACCGTAGTTTTTCTTGGCGGACAGAGCTACGTTATGTTTCCGTGGCTTGGTACGCGATCATTCAGAACTCTCAGAAGGTTCTTGCATAAATATGCAAAGGAATTGGGAATTTCCGATATCCAGAGCGAGGGTTGCTGCTATATAACCTTCAAGGCAAAGGATGAGGCGGGACATAGGTTGCTTGAAGGAATAAGCACTATACTTGACCGTGACGGACTTTTTACCGAAGAACTTGTTTTGGATTCTGAGTGCCCTATATACGATAAATTTGACGAATATATACCGCCGGAGCTTTTGCGTGCCGCATATGCGGCTGATAAGCTTGATCCGGATGAAATTTTACAGAGGTTCAGATAATGATATACGATTTGCTTGCGCCCTTTTACGATGAGGTCAATAGGGACGTTGACTATAAAAGCTGGGCGGATTTTATAGAGAATGTGATATCAAAATTTAATACCGGATCTGCACCTGAGCTTGTTTTGGATCTTGGATGTGGAACAGGCAGAATGACCGTTGAGTTGGCTCGGCGCGGTTACGATATGACCGGCGTTGATATCTCGGTAGAAATGCTTGACATAGCGCGTCAAGAGGCGGAAGCGGCGGGGTACTCGAGCCGAATTTTGTGGCTGTGCCAGGATATGAGGGAATTTGAGCTTTACGGAACCGTAGACGTTACGGTTTCCTGTCTTGACTGCATCAATCATCTGACCGACAGATCGTCTCTCTCGAAATGCCTCTCTCTCGTGCATAACTACCTGATACCAAACGGGCTTTTCATATTTGACATAAACGGAAAAGGGAAGTTCGAGAGGGTGTATTCCGACAATAGCTTCGTTATGGAAGAGTCGGGTAACGTATGTATATGGCAGAACGATTATAATTCCGGGAGCGGTTTGTGTGATTTTTACATTACTGTTTTCTCAGAGGAGAGCGACGGAAGATATAACCGTTATGACGATGTCCAAAGAGAAAAAATGTACACGCTCAGGACAATAAAAAACGCGCTTGAAAGAGAAGGCTTTGATTTTCTCGGTGCTTTCCGCGATTTTGAATTTAACGATGCAACCGACAGCGACGAGAGAATATACGTAGTCGCAAGATGTATAAAGAATTGAGGATATTGAAATGGAAAAACAGTGTAAATCAACTATTCTGAGGGCAATGACTCGAGATGGATCGGCGCGCCTTTTGGTTATCAATTCCACCGCGATGGTAAATAGCATGAGAGAGGCTCACCGCACATCCCCTACGGCAACAGCGGCGCTTGGCAGAACTATTACCGCGGCATCTATGGTAGGCACGATGCTTCCCGAGGAGGGCGATACTGTTACAATGTCCTTTTCGGGAAGCGGAGCAGCCGGAAAAATAATTGCCGTAGCTGATTATTTTGGAAACGTTAAGGGATATATTCAGAACCCTCTTGTCAATCCTCCGAAGAAGCAGAACGGAAAGCTAGACGTAGGTGCTGCGGTTGGCGCGGGTACGTTTTCCGTCGTGAAGGACGTCGGTGGAAAAGAGCCTCAGATCGGAACAACCGAGATCGTGTCCGGTGAGATCGCTGAGGATATCGCTTCATATTTTGCGATCAGTGAGCAGATACCTACGCTTCTCTCGCTCGGAGTGAGAGTTGATAAGGATTATTCTTGCCTTGCTGCAGGCGGAGTTTTGGTTCAGGTTATGCCTTTTCCGGATGACGAGACCGTGAACCTCATAGAGCGTAACGCCGCAGATCTTTCCAATATTTCTCACCTTATAGAGATAGGAAAGGATAATAAGGATATCGCCGATATTGCTATGCGAGATATCCCTTACGATATTTTTGATACGATAGAGGTTGAGTATAAATGCGATTGCTCACGGGAGAGAATGAGAAAGAAAATTAAATCTCTCGGAGCAGCGGAGATCAAGAATATGCTAAGTGAGCAGGAGGCTGAAGGTAAAACGAGAGAGCTAACGGCGGTATGCCGCTTCTGCAACAGTGAATACACCTTCACGGAAAGTGACCTTTTAAATTAATAATCAAAAAATCTCTCCGGTGCATATAATGCAGGAGAGATTTTTTGGAGGTCGCTTCAATGAATTATATGGAGTGCTTTTTATCCGAAAGAACGCTTGAGCTACATGATCAATACCTTAATACTTTAAGGCTTCGGTATTCGATATGGGAGGAAAGTATACCCGAAATAAAAGGAAGAAGCCTTTTGGAAATATCTCGTATGCGGATTCCGGAAAAAAGAGATTTGATATACCTTGCGTGTGAGATGAGATTTCACGAGTTGTATTTTTCTTCCTTTGGCGTTCCGTATCAGAGATCCTCGGCGATAAGAAAGTGTTATTCGAGTGAAGCGTCGTTTATTTACGATATGTACACGGATTCAATTAAGTCAGACGAAAAAATACTGATAGGATATGCGGAAAGACGTAAAGTAGCTTACGTTTTGTGCGATTATGACGGACTGTTAGGTGTAGAGCATCCGCTTTTTGCCGTTGATCTTTGCGAGCATGCATATTTTCTCGATTACGGATTCGATAAGGGCGAGTATCTTCAAAATTCGCTACGTCATCTCGAATTTTTCCGTATAGATAAATTTTTATCGTCTAAGGATTGAAAAAAGAAAAGTACTGTGATATAATGAAAAAAGAAAATGAAATTCAGGAGACAGTTAAATGGATATTTTACGCGGAAATGCTGTAGTAGGCCAGTCCGGCGGTCCCACAGCTGCAATAAACGCAACGCTTGCCGGTGTTATAAAAGGCGCACTAAAAGCAAAGGCTGACGGTTTTATTGACGTCCTTTACGGAATGCGTAACGGCGTTGAAGGATTTCTTAACGAGGATATGATAGACCTAACGTCGATATTCTCGGATGAGAGCAAATTAAAGACGCTTACGACAACTCCTGCGGCGGCGCTTGGATCGTGCAGAAGAAAGCTCAAGGATTACGAGACCGATGCTCCCACTTATGCAAGGCTTCTTGAGATGTTCAAGAAATATAACATAAGATATTTCTTCTATATCGGTGGAAACGACTCTATGGATACAGTAATGAAGCTTTCGCGTTATGCTTCGGCCCACGATTATGAAATGAAGGTTGTAGGCGTTCCCAAGACGATAGATAACGATCTTGTT
Organism: Eubacteriales bacterium; assembly: GCA_045652665.1. GTDB lineage: Bacteria > Bacillota > Clostridia > Oscillospirales > CAG-272 > UBA1740. Next base: position 14,774 of record JAZRUS010000072.1, read on the forward strand.
GCAACCGATCACACTCCCGGATTCGGCTCGGCGGCTAAATTCGTTGCTACTACTATGAAAGAGGTTCTTCGCGATGTATCCGTATACAAGATGAAGGCGGTAACTATCGTTGAAATAATGGGACGTGATGCGGGATGGCTTACGGCATCTGCAGCTCTTACCGAGCTTTCCGGCGGAATTGCTCCCGATCTCGTTTATCTCCCCGAGGTTGCATTTGATCCGGATGAGTTCATTGCATCGATAAATAATATATTCGAGGATCATCCTGCGGTTCTGGTTGCCGCATCCGAGGGCATCCGACTTGCTGACGGCAGGTATATCGGAGAGGGAAAGGGCGCTACCGATGCATTCGGGCATAAGAGCCTTTCCGGTGCAGGCAAAGTTCTTGAGGAGCTTGTAAAGGAAAAGATCGGATGTAAGGTTCGATCTATGGAGTTGAGTCTTACTCAAAGATGTGCAGGTCATATTCTGTCTCTTACCGATATAAACGAGTCTCTTGCCGTTGGTGCCGGTGCTGTCGCGGCAGCTGTATCCGGAAAGACCGGCGTTATGATGACGATTGAAAGAGTTGAAGGCGAAGAATATTCATCGAAGATCGGATGCGCTGATATCTCAACTATTGCAAATGAGGTTCGCGGCGTTCCGAGAGATTACATAAACGATGCAGGTAACGGTATTACCGACAAGGGCCTCGCATATCTTCGTCCGCTTATTATGGGCGAGGTGGATGTTGAATATGAAAACGGTCTACCGAAGCATATCGTGCTTTGATCGGTACTTAGAATAAAACAGAATAAAGGGCGGGTTGGATTTGTGCCGACCCGCCTTTTAAAATCTCAGTCGCTCGGTATGGCCGAAAAATTCGGCTGTATCCAAATTCTTCTGCAATATATTTTCCGTATGTACTTGATTTTTCGTTTTCTATGTGTTATAATATCGTTGCAAAATAAATAATTGCTTATCAAGAGTGGCGGAGGGACTGGCCCTGTGAAGCCCGGCAACCTGTAGAAAATATAAGGTGCCAATTCCTGACAGATGAGTACTATCTGAGTATCGGGAATCGCTTGACGTGATTTCCGTTTTTTTGATGAGCTGACGAAAGGAATTTGAAAATGAAGAAGGTTTTATTTACGTCGGAATCGGTAACAGAAGGTCATCCCGATAAAATCTGTGATAAGATATCCGATTCAATACTTGATGAAATACTCCGTCAGGATCCGGAGAGCCGTGTTGCGTGTGAGACGTTTGCTACAACGGGTATTATTACCGTAATGGGCGAAATAACGACGAATGCAAAGATTGACGTGCAAAAGATCGTTAGAGAGACAGTGTCCGAAATAGGATATGATAGGGCAAAATACGGCTTCGATGCAACTACCTGCGCTGTGCTCAGCTCAATACACGAGCAGAGCGAGGATATCGCCCTCGGCGTTGATAAGTGCCTTGAGGCAAAGGACGGAAAAATGACGGACGAGCTTGATACCGGTGCCGGTGACCAGGGACTTATGTTCGGATATGCTTGCGATGAAACACCGGAGCTTATGCCTTTGCCTATTTCTCTTGCTCATAAGCTAGCAAAAAAACTCACTGAGGTGAGAAAATCCGGAAAGCTCTCATATCTTCGCCCCGACGGTAAAACTCAGGTGACGGTGGAGTATATTGACGGGGAGCCTAAGAGGGTAGATACGATCGTCGTTTCTTCTCAGCACAGCCCCGAAATCGATCCTGCGACGATACGCAAGGATATAATAGAGAACGTTATTTTCCCTATAATCCCGAAGGAACTCATCGATGGAAAAATCAATATATACGTTAACCCCACAGGTAGATTTGTTATCGGCGGTCCGCAGGGTGACACGGGACTTACGGGCAGAAAGATAATCGTTGATACATACGGCGGATATTCAAGACACGGCGGAGGAGCCTTCTCGGGAAAGGATCCTACCAAGGTTGACAGGAGCGCATCCTACGCGGCAAGATACGTTGCGAAAAATATTGTTAAAGCAGGTCTTGCAAGAAGATGTGAGGTGCAGATCGCGTATGCGATAGGCATTGCAAAGCCGGTCTCAGTAATGATCGACACCTTCGGCACATCGATTGTTCCCGAAGAAAAAATATCCGAGGCAGTAAACAAGCTCGTCGATCTTCGTCCTGCTGCTATAATTAAGCGCTTTGATCTTCGCAAGCCTATTTATAAGGAACTTGCCGCGTACGGACATATGGGCCGTGAGGATCTTGGAGTTAAGTGGGAAATTTGTGATATAGCCGAGGAACTTAACAAGCTTTGCCATTGAATAAATACACAAAAATAATTTTTTGGGTTTTTAGCAATATAATCGACTATAAATAAAACGGCTGCTCTTTACCGAATTAATGGTATTGAGTAGCCGTTTATTTTTTTTCACTCCGAAGAGTTTAAATTAATTTTTATCTCTTTTATGGGTACTTACTTGTCGGTCTTTGAAATAGATCAGATAAGCTTTTTTCTTTCAAAACTTCCGCACTTAAGAAGAGTCTGTTCTGCTGTCAGAATTCCGCTCGTTGCGTCCGGAGATGAAAGAGCCATAACAGCTGCCGCTGATGCAAATTCAAGAATTTCTATATCCTGCGCGTCCTCGTGTATCTTATATAGCGCACCGGCACAGAAAGCGTCTCCGGCACCGGTTGTGCCCTGAATATATCCTTTCGGAAGATCATATGAGGGTAATTCGGTATATCCGCTACGCGACAGACATACGGATAGGTCAGGCATATGGATAATAACTCTTTCTCTGACTCCCATTTCCATAAGCTTTTTTGTGATTTGAGGAAGGTTTTGTCTGCTGGGGGAGATTCCCGTAAGCATACCTGCCTCGGATTCGTTTATTATAAGATTATCGGTATAGGGGAGTGCGGAACAAACAAGGGAATATCTGTCCGAATTTTCGGTTACGAGATCTATCGAGGTCTTTATTCCAAGATCTATAGCTTTCTTAAGGATCTTGCATCCGTCTCCCTTGTCGATTCTGTCAAGCAACAAAAAATATCCGAGGTGAAGCATTTTTGCGCTCATGGTCGCAAGGTCAACGTCATCCTCTCCGAATTCCGCACTTGCACCGGCATATGTGAAGAAGGTTCTCTGACCTCCGGTTATGCTCATTACATCCGTGAAGCTCGTCTTCGTATCACAAACTGTTATGCCCGAGACGTCGACTGAATTTTTCTTCAGATCGTTAAGAACAAATTTTCCATCGCCGTCATTTCCGATTTTTCCGATAGCGTAAATCGGAAGCGTGGGAGCGATCTTCTTAAGGTCTATCGAGACATTGGGAACGCATCCGCCGACAGAGAACTCTACAGATCTGATTTGGGTAAGTTCTCCTACGGACGGGTATGCAGAGATGTTGTATATCTTATCAAGAAGGACAGATCCGGCAACTGCAATACCGTGTCTCATCAGTTGCACTCCGCAGTAAGCGGTCCTGCAAGCTCCTCAAGGAAGAACAGCTTGCCGCAAATGGTAGGTATGTATGAGGATGTTATCCACGGGGTTTTGCCGTGACGGAGTGTCATCCACAGTGAGAGTCCCTGCCACTGCATTCCTCTGCCAAGTGTTCCGTCTGCTCCGCCTATAGCGTAGTCTGCCTGAAGGAATATGCCGGGGCCGATGGTATTGGCTCTGCAGGGAACGAGAGGAGTTCTCGACTTAAAGCTGGTGAGTGCATTTTGCTCAACAGTGAGGGGGTGTATCTTCGCACCTATTCTGTAGGGTGCCTTCTCCCATTCAGCAGCGGTGTCATAGTCTGCAGCAAACGTGGGCTCCCAGAATGCAATGTGACACATTCTTCCGATACCGTAAACAAGAACGAGCTTTGCTCCTTCCTTTTTAAGAGCTGCAATTTTTTCGGGATAGGTGGGGAGATTTTCCTTCGTTGCAAAATTCCTCTGATTCTTCGGAACGGTTAAATCTCCGAGAGGATTGAAGAGCGCAGACTCCATCGCATACTGGAAGGAGCCCGTATTATCGGAGGGAAGAGTATTTCCGTCTCCGTCAGCCCATTCGTCCATGTTGAAGGTATAAACGTGTTCGCAGGATACCTTCCATTCACTCAGGAAGTATACTACCCATTTGTACATACCCATAGGACCAACGGGAAGAATGAAGGCGATCTTTTCGCCCTTGTCTTTTGCAATCTTTATCTGCATTGCAATTTCGTGTCCCATATACGTCTCAAATTCATTGAGGTTTGAGCACTTTATGGGGTTAAAGCCTTCGTTCCAAAAGCTTTGTCTCTCGGTTATTTTTTCGGGGGCGTCTACGCAGCTGTCGATCTTGTCAAAATCCCAACCTGCAGGATAGAAGCCTTCAAGTGCCGAGCCTTTTACAGTAGAGTTAAAATTCATTTTGTTCACCTTACGGAAGCAATCGCTTCGTCGTTCCTTTCAAAATTTTTTATGTTTTAAATTTTAATTACACCATTATGTCGTCATTTGAGCAATGTTCGATGCATCAATTCCATATCGCAGGATGGCAGATAACTGCTAAAACCATATGTAAATTGCCATTTTTAATCTCTTTTATTTAATTATATACTTTTTACTATTGCAAAGGAGTATAAAATCGGTTATAATATTTATAAAATCGGATATTTGAGGTTTGCAAAAATGGATAATATTACAAAGTACAAATTTAAAAAGGTTTTTAGCATAGACCGTCTAATCACACTGTTTTATATGGAGTTTTCAAAGGATTTTCACTATGATGGTGAAAAGCATGATTTCTGGGAGCTCGTATATATAGACAAGGGAGAGATGCTTTGTACAGCCGAGGATAACAGCTTTGTTTTAAAAAGCGGAGAGTTGACGTTCCACAGACCGAATGAATATCACAATCTTTCTGCAAACGGCGTGGATGCCCCCAACGTAAGTGTTATTAACTTTGAGTGCCACAGTCGTGAAATGAATTTTTTCTCCGGAAAAATTTTTAAGCTTGATAGGGATGAAAAGGCTATACTTTCAATGCTTATTACTGAAGGAACCTCGTACTACAGAATGAATAGTCGATTTGATCCGCTGGATACGAGAATGACGGAAATAGAGAATGCTCCGTTGGGAAGCAGTCAAATGACTAAAAATCTGCTTGAAGTGTTTTTAATTATGCTACGGCGTAATACAGAGCTAATAAACAAAAAAACGAGACGTCGCCTTACTATTGATGCGTCAGGTGATGAATACGGAATAAAGGAGATCATGGACTATATAGAGGATAATCTCTATGAAAAAATCAGTATTTCCGATATTGCAGTTGCCCTCGGAAAAAGTGAAAGCACTGTGAAAAAGACTTTTGCGGCATTCAGGGCGGGCGGCGTAATCAATTATTTTAACGAGCGAAGGATAGCCGAAGCAAAACGGCTTATAAGGGAAGGAAGGTACAATTTTTCGCAGATATCTGATATGCTGCATTTTGATACACCGCAATATTTTTCCAAATGCTTTAAGCAGTATGCTTCGATGACACCGAGTGAATATAAATCCTCAATTTTATGATAAAGACTTGCCAAGCTCGAGCATTTTTGATATAATACTTATGAAGAAAAATGGGAGGCGATCTAATGAGCGGAGACAAGGTGCAAGAGACCTTGAAGGGCGTTATTGAAAACGTCGTTTTCAGAAACGATACGAACGATTATACCGTTCTTGAGATCGTTACCGAAAAAAATGAGTTTATTACTGCCGTAGGCGTTATTCCTATGGCATTTGAAGGTGAAAACGTTGTTTTGACAGGGCAATGGACCTTTCATAAGGAATTCGGCAAGCAATTCTGCTTTGAATCCTACGAAAAAACATTGCCTAAGGAGATAGACGGAATCCTTCAATATCTGTCCTCCAGCACGGTTAAAGGTATCGGTCCTGTTACGGCTCTTAAGATAGTTAATAAATTCGGGATCGAAAGCTTTGATGTTATAGAGAATCATCCGGAGTGGTTGGCAGATATCCCCGGCATAACTGTGAAAAAGGCGGCTATCATATCCGAGTCATTCAGACAGCAGACCGGTATACGTGAGGTTATGATGTTCTGTAAGGATTATATGGGAACCGGTGAAGTTACAAGAGTATACAAAAAGCTTGGTGCGGGGGCTGTGGGTATAATAAAGGAAAATCCATATATACTGTGCGAAAGCGAGTATGGGATTTCGTTTGAAAAGGTTGATGCGTTCGCTAAAACGTTCGGTTTTCCTCTGACGTCGCCCGTACGTGTTCTCAGTGCATCGAAATATATTCTTTCATATAACGGACAGGTTAACGGTCATACCTGCCTTCCTCTGACAAAGCTTGCGCCTGCGACATCAGCTCTTATTGAAGTAGATGAGGCAATAGTCTATGAAATGATATGCAGGTTCGTAGCAGACGGACGTCTCGCATCGTATATGATCGGAGACACTGTTTACGTGATGACGAGCGAGGTCGACGGGGCGGAGCAGTTCGTGGCATCCCGGCTTGCAGCACTTGATAAAGGTGTAGAGCGCCTTTCCGCATCGGATACTGCTGCGCTTCTAGACAAGCTTGAAAATTCCTTTGGAATAAAGTATGCAAAGCTGCAGCGCGCGGCTATCTATGAGGCGCTTTCAAATGGCGTAATGATCCTTACAGGCGGACCCGGTACGGGTAAAACCACTGTTATAAAAGCACTTATTTCTATATTTGAAACCTTGGGCATGAAATACGTTCTTGCCGCGCCTACCGGCAGAGCGGCAAAAAGGATGAGCGAGGCAACTTCGTCAGAGGCAAAAACTATTCACCGTATGCTTGAGATGGAGCGTACGAGTGATCTAGAAACAAGATTTGGAAGAAACGCAAAAAATCCGCTTGAAGAAAAGGTTATTATTGTTGACGAAGCATCGATGATGGATCTCGTGCTTACCGAGGCACTTCTATATGCAATGCCTCGCGGCTCAAGGCTTATACTTATTGGAGACGCCGATCAGCTTCCAAGCGTTGGGGCGGGAAACATTTTCTCTGACTTGATCGAGAGCAGGATGTTCAAGACGGTGTGTCTTACCGAGATATTCCGTCAGTCAAGGGAAAGCTTGATAATTACGAATGCACATAAAATAAACGGCGGGAACGCGCCTGTACTTAATGTTACGGATAACGATTTCTTCTTTGTAAAAAGGGAATATGAAGGAGACATTCCGGCTACTATAGCAGAGCTTATAACTAAGCGGTTGCCGAAAGCCTACGGAAGCAGCATAAGAGATCAGATACAGGTCATAACACCTTCAAAAAAAGGCTCAGGCGGTGTTGAGATACTCAATAACGAGCTACAGGCCAATATAAATCCCCCGACACAGTTTAAAAAGGAAAAAAGCAGTCACGGAACCGTATTTCGCGAGGGAGACCGCGTTATGCAGACTGTTAATAATTACGACGTTACTTGGGAGCGCGGCAGACAGACGGGTGTTGGAATTTTTAACGGAGATATCGGCGTTATTGAATCTATCAATACATCAAAATCCGAGATGAAGATACGGTTTGACGACAGGCTTGTTACATATGATTTCGATCTGCTTGATGAGCTGGAGCTGGCGTATGCAATTACCGTGCATAAAAGTCAGGGAAGTGAATATCCCGTCGTTATAATACCTATGTATCAGTGTGCGCCGATGCTTATGACGCGAAATTTGTTATATACGGCGGTTACCAGAGCGCGCAGGATGGTAATTTTGGTTGGACGCTTGGATATACCGGGTAGAATGGTGGAAAACAATAGGGAGATTATGCGTTATACAACTCTGAAAGAGCGCATCTGCGGTTATTGTGATCAAAATTGAGCTCAATAATTTGAAAATACACTTGAAATTTTATTAAAAATACTGTATAATTGATACAATGCATATTGTGCCTTATTGTGCGTTATAGACCTGCATTGCAGGAATCACGGAAAGAAAGGAGCGCGTAATGATTGCAAAAATCGGTCTTGATCTCGGATATGCGAATATCACAATGAGTGACGTCAGTGCCGAGGTTTTCAGAGAACCTTCGGTAGTCCTGCTTGACAAGGGTACGCGCAACGTAATTTCCGTAGGAAACAAGGCGGCTATGGGAGATGAAGTGAAGAACGCTATGCTTGTTCGTCCGTTTAAAAACGGATTGCTTTATTCCTCTGATCTAACAAGAGAAATTATAAAGCATGCGGTAGGATCTATTAGAACAACCGATAAGATCCGGTGCTTGATCGCTCTCCCCTCGGATTACATACCGAAGCAGGAAGCCGAGATATTTAAGATGCTTACGGATTCCGGAGTTTCCGAATGTTTTTCGGTAACACCTGCGGTCGCGGCTCTTATCGGAGCGGGATACTCGCCTAACATAAGCGCAATTTCAGTTAACGTCGGTGCTGCATCGACCGAGATCGCTGTGCTTCATAGCGGGAATATAATATATTCCTCACGCGCCGAGGTCGGCGGAGAAAACTTTGATAAGGCTGTAAAGCAATATATTTTTGATCAGGGAGATATGAACGTATCTCTTCTCGTAGCCAGAACAATAAAAGAGCGTCTTGGTGCAGTGTGGCAGGGAAGGGAATCGCAGAGTATTGATATTGAGGGAACGCTCTCCTTAACGGGAAGCAGAGTCAGAATGTCGATGTGTACGGAGGATGTCGTCGGAGTATTTGAAAATCCGTTGAAGGATCTTCTCGAATTTATCGCTAATTCCGTTAAGAAGATCCCGATTGAATACGTCGAGGAGATATTTAAAAACGGAATTATTCTTTCCGGAGGAGGCTCTGAAATATTCGGACTTGATATAATGATGTCCAAGGTATTTGGAATCTCGGTTACTAGGGCGATGTCACCGATTGACAGCGTTGCAAGAGGATTGTCAAGGATCAATACATTCCTGCCTCTTAAGATGAAAAGTGGGAAAAATATTACCTCACAGCTTGCTAAGCTTTATGAAACAAAGAAAGAGAATAAAAAATAGGGGAAAATAAAATGAAAAATAATGAAAAGAAAACCACCTCGCTGTCTGTGAAAATAATTGCCGGAATTCTTGCAGCCCTTATGCTTGGATCGGTTGTTATCGGACTTGTATCTATGCTTGTCGGTTGATTGAATTTTGAAGAGAATAAAAAGCCATCGGCTTCGTGCGATATGCAATGTAGAGTCGGCGGTTTTTTGTTTTTACACTTTTCCGTTTTCAATTTTTTTGTTGGTAAATTCGGTTGAAAGATAATATACGAGTTGAATGAGCTTTTCAGACGTCCCGATTTTGTTGATAACTTTCAACACTTTTTCTACACAATTCCGAGATTGCAGGCAGTTTTGAGGGGATAAGCCATTAAAAACGACCCCAAAACGGCTTAAAATCAACAACGGAAAAATGTATTCTGTTGAAAAACGAGCGTTAGCGCATTGAACGGAAAAGTGTATTTTACAAAAGTAAAAGGGGCCCGAAAAACAGGCCCCTGAATTTTTGTATGAATTAATTGCGCTTACGCATATTTCCGAAGAGGTTGTCGTACGCCCTCATATCATCCTGCGGTTTATTGCGTGAGGGTATGGTGTTTACAATGACCTCAGGCTGAGCAGCTGTGGCAGGCTCCGGAATATAAGCAGGCTTCGGGGTGACGGTTTCCTCAAGCGCGGGAGTATCCTCTTGTGCGTATGTATTGCTGATCTCTGTCGCATACGTCTGTGCAGCGTGTGATTGAGTCTCATATACAGTGCGTACCTGAGGTTCATATGCAGGCTGCGGTTGCGGCTCGTAGCCCTGCTGTACTCGCAGCTGCGACTGCACCTGCGCCTCGGATGAGGTTCGTGCATCGACCTCTGTTCTGGTCTTATCGAGTATCTTATTCACAGGCTTGGAAAAACCTGTTGCAATGATAGTGACCTTCATCTCGTCCTCAAGCGTGGGATCAAGCGTTGCACCCCAAATAATCGTTGCATCGGGATGAGCCTCTTCGTAGATCATCTGAGATGCGAGGTTGACCTCATCAAGCTGGATATCCTGTGAAGCGGTTATGCAGACGAGAACGCCTGTTGCGCCCGCAATGCTTGTCTCAAGGAGCGGAGAGGATATAGCCGCCATAGACGCAAGCTGAGCCTTGTCAGCACCTTTTGCAGAGCCGACGCCCATGTGAGCAAAGCCGGCACTCTTCATAATTGTGGTAACGTCTGCAAAGTCAAGGTTAATGAATCCGGGAACATTTATGAGCTCGGATACAGACTGTACACCGCGGCGAAGAACGTCGTCCGCAATCTCGAATGCGTTTGCAAGGGTGATGTGAGTGTCCTCGACCTGCTTGAGTCTCTCATTGGGGATAACTATGAGAGAGTCGACGTATTTAGAAAGCTCGGCAATTCCAGCTTCTGCCTGCTTGTATCTTTTTATTCCTTCAAAGGAGAAGGGCTTAGTAACGATACCAACGGTAAGTATACCCATATCGTGAGCTGCCTTAGCAACTACGGGTGCCGCACCGGTTCCGGTGCCTCCACCCATACCTGCAGTGATAAAGACCATGTCTGCCCCGTCGAGTATCGACTTAACTTCATCAATTGATTCCTCGGCAGCTCTTTTTCCAACCTCGGGGTTTGAGCCGGCTCCGAGTCCCTTAGTTATCTTGTCACCAAGAACGAGCTTTTTTGCCGCGCATGACGTGTTGAGTGCCTGCTTGTCCGTATTCATTGCGATGAACTCAACACCGCGTATATTCGTAGAAATCATGCGGTTTACTGCGTTATTTCCGCCGCCGCCGATACCGATTACCTTTATATTGACTCCGCTGTCATAAACCTGTTCGAAATCGAATTCCATTTTTAGACCTCCGTATATAATATTATATGCAAAATATTTTATATGAATAGATAGAGTTATACATATAATATTATATATTATCAACCGGAGAATTTCAAGAGGTTTTTTTCATCTTTTCAAAATTTGTCATTTTAACCATAAAAACTCGCCGAAAAGTGCGGCAGAACCCCAAAAGATTGGTTATTGTGACATATTGCTTACCGCTTCTATTTCATCAAGGATTCTTTTTATTGAATCCTCAACGAAATGGCGTTTTGTTTTAAATGCCATTTCAGCCCGTTTTGAGCCGTCTGATTCAAGGCTCTTTATAGCGTTTAAAAGACTGTTCTCGTCAAGCGCACTTTCCTCTATCATAATTGCTGCTCCGTCATCTGCGAGTAGTTTAGCGTTTTTATACTGGTGATTGTTTGTCACGTTTGGAGATGGAATAAGTATGGGGGCAACCCCTACTGCACATATCTCTCCAAGCGTCATTGCTCCGCATCTGGAAATGACAATGTCTGATGCTGAAATTACGGTTGGCATATCATCAATGAAAGGCTTTATGATACAACCTCTGTTGCCCTTTGTAAGGGTAGGATATTTCTCCTTGATCGATTTATAGTATTTTCTTCCACAGGAGTGAATATGTTTTATTTTCTTGTTTTTTACAGAGTGACTTGTCATAATTGCGAGGATGGTATGATTCATTTTTTCAGAGCCGCCGCTTCCTCCGAACGATGATATTAGAATCTCTCCATCGGAAATACCGAGTTTTCTTCTTGCGAGGCGTCTGTCCGAGTTAATAAAATCGGCTCTTATAGGATTCCCTACGGTACGGAGGTTATCCTTTCTTTTAAATTCTGCATCCGAGCCCTCGAGGTTTAATAGTACACGGTCTATTTTTGAAGCAACCGCTTTTGTCACCAGACCGGGGCAGGCGTTGGATTCGTGAACCATTGCAGGTATGCGAAGTGATATGGCTGCCCTAAGAACCGGCCAGCATACGTATCCTCCCGTTCCTATGACTATATCGGGAGAATAATCCTTAATTATTTTTTTTGCCTTAAAATATGCCTTGAGCGCCCGGTGCGCGATTTTTATGTTTCCTATACACAGTTTGCGCTTGAAACCGCTTATCTCTATCTCTTTCATCGGTATTTTTGCTGCTTGCACCGGTCGGTTTTCGTCACCGCCCGATCTTCCGATGAAAAGAATATCGCACTTCTTGTATTTTACCTTTAATGCTTCCGCAATCGCGAGCGCAGGACTTATATGACCTACGGTGCCGCCTCCGCACAGTATCACTCTCATTTTCTTCTCCTCGGTTACTTTTTTATTCTCGAATATCGTGATATGGAAAGTAAAATACCCATTTCAAAAAATATCATTATCAGAGAGGAACCGCCATAGCTGAAAAATGGGAGAGATATTCCGGTGTTTGGTATAGTATTTGTAACTACTGCAATATTTAAAAGCGTTTGTATTGCCATTTTTGTGCTTATGCCAAATGCTGCAAGCCGTGAAAAAGTATCCTGTGACCTTATTGCGATATGGTAACCGCGGTAAATTACAAAGGCAAAAAGCAAAATTGCCAGAATAGCTCCTATAAGTCCAAGCTCCTCGCAAAGAATCGCAAATATCATATCGTTTGCAGGCTCAGAAACGTAGCAATGCTTCATGACGCTTTTTCCGTAGCCAACACCAAACAGTCCTCCCGAACCGATTGCCATAAGTCCCTGCAATGTTTGCCAGCCGCCGGTAAGCTTATACTGTTCAGGATCTCTCCATACGGTGATACGTTCCTTTGTGTAGTCTGTAAAAAGGGCAAGAGAGGTTATGCCGCCTGCACCTATTCCGCAGAAAAGCGATATGTATCTGAGGTTCGCGCCGCCTCCCACGATCATCATAAGGCCTAAAACACCGAGAATTATGATACAGGACAGATGCTTTTGAAGCATAACCAAAATTATGGGAATTAGCATCAGAAGTATGGGGGCGACCGTTCCGTAAATGAATATGATCCTTTTTGAGCGTTGCTCGGTTGCCAATGCTTCTCGGTCGGAAAAATATTTAGACATTATCAGTATCAGGGATATTTTTGCGATCTCGGAGGGCTGTATAGTTAACGGGCCTATGGATATCCATCTTTTTGCTCCGTTACCTACAAATCCTATTACCAGCACAAGGACAAGCAGTATGAGCGTGATGACGTAGAATATAGGGGCGATCGCTTTATAAAATCCGGGCTTGATATGCGCTGCTGTGAACATTGTGATTATTCCGACTATGAGCCACAGTATCTGCCGTTTCATAAAATATGCTCTGTCGTTGTAACGCGCGTAAGCATATGCTTCTCCTGCGCTGAACACCATAAGCGTTCCAAACAGTGCCAGAGCGAGTATTCCAAACAAAAGCGCTAGGTCGTACGGAACTGTGTTTTTTGATAAAAACGGTTTTCTCAGATCGGAAAGTTCGGATCTGAATAAACGTTGTTGTTTTGTCATGGTAAATAAAAAATATAAGCCGGAATGGAGAAAATGAAGGTTATAAGAATTGCCGCAATGCAGATGCGATTTTCACTCCATCCGCTTTTTTCAAAATGGTGATGAATTGGTGCCATCCTAAAAATTCTTTTTTTAGTTATTTTAAAGTAAATAACCTGAAGTATTACAGATACTCCCTCAAGAACGTAAACTCCACCGATAAAAACAATAAGAAGCGGATTTTTTAAAGCAAATGCACAGCTTGAAACCAACGCGCCGAAGAACAGAGAGCCGGTATCCCCCATGAAGATCTTCGCAGGATGAAGATTAAACATTAAAAAACCGACCGATGCCCCTACCACGGACGACGCGATAAGCGATGCTTCCACGTTCAGCGCAGCAGAAATGTAGAAAAACGAGATTCCAATTGCAAACGCCACGGATGATGCAAGCCCGTCGATCCCGTCGGTTAGATTTGCACAGTTTACAATTCCTACGAGTAATAGCAGCGAGAGAGGATAATAAAGAAATCCGATGTCAATGCTTCCAAAGGAAAAGCTGATCTCTGTAGTGTCTCCAAGCGCGTGACGACGCGCAAAAAGAAACAGTGAAGCTGTAAGAAACTGTAGAATAAGTTTTTGTGTAGGAGAAAGCCCCGCATTTTTTTTATGCTTCAATTTTTTGAGATCGTCTATGATACCAATTGCAGAGTTGGATACTGCGTATCCGATAGATATTAAAACAGAGAGGGCTATATCGGAAGAAATATTGAATATTACAAATACTGCTGAAAAAATAAGCGCAACCGAGCAAGCGAGTAAAAATGCTAAGCCACCCATCGTAGGGGTGCCGCTTTTGCTCATGTGCCATCTCGGCCCTTCTTCGTATATGGGTTGCCTTGCCTTTGCCGCAAGTCGGGGAATTATTTTTTTCTCGATCACAGCCGTCAGTATCAGTGTAGAGAAAAATGATAATGCGTATAAAGGGAAGTGTTTATCAAGCATTGCTTTCTCCGTTTGATTTCAGATGATCAATAATTCTTTCTGCCCTGATTGCATGAGAAGCCTTAAACAGAATCGTCTCTCCCGCATTACAGGTGCTTTTTATTTGATTTGCGGTGACGTGCGGAGCATCAAGATCTGTGTTAATAAATATCATTTCATCCCTCATTCCGCCAAGTCTTGCGCCGTTTGCAATTTGGTGCGCATTTTTTCCGAATGCATATATTCTTCTAAACCCATATTTCACGGCCTCACGTCCGATCATTTCGTGCAGCTCCTTGCTTCTTTCCCCAAGCTCCAGCATATCTCCGAGCATACAGCTTCTGTCTCCTTTCCTCAGCGCAAGCATTTTCATATCTGCAATGACTGCTTCCGGAGAGGAGCTGTATGTATCGTCAAATATGTAATATCCTTGGAGCTCGATCAATTTTCCTCTTGTTTCTGAGTTGTCCGCAAAGGGCAGCATTCTTAGTATTTCCTTTTCGCTGAATCCGATACATTCCATGGCAGATACAGATGCCGCCAACGCGGTCAGGATATGCTCACCTGTGTGATTTGTTCTAAGTCTCACAGATGAGAAGTGCCTTGTGTGCAGGTCATAGAGCGTATGGTCTGAATGAAGCTCTCTTGGAGTTATAACACAGTCTGCTCCGAGACCGTTTGTAGAAAACGTGTATTTGTTTTGTATGCACGTTAAAAGAGGTTCTGCATAGGGGATGACCGCATATGGATTATTCATACCAAGAAGTATCTCGCGCTTTGCTTCTGCAATTGCTTCCCGATTGCCGAGGTTTCCTACGTGGGCATATCCGATGTTTGTTATAATAGCCAGATCCGGGGATATTGCTCTTGATATTTGTGCAAGTTCGCCACGGTGATTCATGCCCGCCTCGATTATAAGTACATCGCTGTTTTTGGGGGTAGAAAGCAGAGTATGGGCGACACCGAGAATGTTGTTATAGTTGTCCTTTGTCGCGTGAAGCTTGCAACTGTTTGAAAGGAGTGAGGACAAAATGTTCTTGGTTGTCGTTTTTCCAACGCTTCCTGTGATTGCGATCGTTTTTTTGATGTTTAAGCGTTTTTTGTACATCGATGCGATCTTTAGCAGTGCTTCGTATGTGTCATTTACGTATAGGTCTGCTGTCTGATCGGATGAGGAGAGAATAAATGCGCCATTTTCTTTTGCTTCTGCAACGTAGACTTCTCCGTCAGATGATTTCCCTCGTAGGGCAACGAAAAGATCTGCATATCCGGCTTCTCTGGAGTCGGTTACAATTGAGTTGATTGTTTTTTGCTGCTTGGCTGAGAGACCTAGCGCACGAGCCGCCTCGTTAAGTGTTATTGGAATTTCAGTTTTTATTCTCATAAGTCGATCTTAGTCGCCTTTTGTTAAGCGCGTCTCTTATTATCTCGCGTTCGTCAAAAGGTGTGTAACCGTTTTTATTTATGTTGTACCGCTCGTGTCCCTTTCCTATTATGGCGATAATATCTCCGTCTCTTGCCATTTCGATAGCGTGTCGGATAGCCGATTCTCGTGACGTTATTACCGTTCGTCTTTCGGTTGATTCAAATCCTGTGAGAATATCTCTGATAATGTCCTCCTCGTTTTCGTTTCGGGGATTATCGTTTGTGACTATAACAAAATCGGAATTCATCTCAGCGGCGCGCGCCATCTTAGGTCTTTTCGATGCATCTCTTTCTCCCCCACATCCAAAGACTGAATAAATCTTCTGCCCTGAATTTTTAGCAGCATTTATTGCTTTTAAAACGTTTGTCATTGCTTGTTCGGTATGCGCATAGTCGATTATGACAGTAACGCTATCCTGAATGATCTCAAGTCTGCCGTCTACGGCTTCTATCTCCTTTATAGCTGCTTTTGCCACGCATGGCGTAACCCCTAATTGAATTGCCGCGGCAATCGCAAGCATAGAATTATATACGTTATATCCTCCACCGAGTTTAAGCTGCACCCTGAATATCCTGTGCGCTTCTTTGTAATAATACTCGGATCCGAGGAGTCCGTTCATAGAAAGCTCGCGGGCTACTGCGTCTGCACTGTTGATAATGCCTATAGATGTTTTTTCTCCGCAAAACATTTCATATGCACGCTTTGAAAATTCATCGTCCATATTAAATACGCCTCTTTTGCTTTGCTCAAAAAGCTTCATTTTTGTTTGAAAATATTCTTCCATGCTTTTGTGCAGATCAAGGTGTTCGGGCGAAAGATTTGTGAAAACGGATACCTCGAATAATATCGGCGCAACTTTCTTCAAAAATAATGAGTGACTGGATACCTCCATAACGATGATCTCGCATTCGCTGTCCTGCATTTTTTTTATGATCGAATATAGCATATCCGGATCGGGGGTGGTCATCGAATAGGTATTATCGGAGAGTTTTTCACCGTTTATATGGATATTACCCGTACCAATAAAACCGACTCGCATACCGTTTTTTATTAGGATCTTAGTTAGTATTGTTGCAGTTGTCGTCTTTCCGTTCGTTCCGGTTATACCGCAAAATCGAATTTTGTTTAGATCAAGATGATAAAATCTTGAATAGAGATAGGGAAGAAGTGCTCGCGTGTCATTTACCCGTATGATGGGAATATCCGTTGATCTAACGAATAATTCGGTATCGCATATGATTGCTGCAGGATTTTTATCGAGCACAGGATCGGTTAGATTGTTTACGTCAAAGCTTAAGCTGCGAAGTATTACAAAAAGAGTTCTCTCTCTTATGTTTTCTACTTTCGTAGCAATGCTTTCAACGGTGATGCCGTCGATACATATTTCGGGATAGTATTCGCCGGCGTACAGTATTTCATTAAGCTGCATAATCAGTCCTCGTAATCCGTAATAAGTGTTTTCAAAATAATTACTTCACCGCGCTTTACTTTAGCACCGAGCGGAAGAGACTGTTCTACGACGGTTCCGCCGTTGCCACAGCCTTGTATAGATATATTTAATCCCGCATTTATAGCTATCTCTGCGGCTTCTTCTATTTTTGCTCCTATAAGACTCGGAACGCGGGTATACTCGTTTGTATGTGTTGTGTAAAGTATAATGCGGGAGAGCGATGAATTTATCACGTCCAGTTCGCCGGGTGACTGTGCAACAACGGTGTCTCCGTCTCCAACCACCTCATAATTTAACTTCTTTTCTTTGAGTGATGAGATTGCATCTTCAATACTTGATCCGACATAGTTATCAACATCGCAGTTTATGCTTTGCTCGGTGGATTCATATTCAAGATAGGGAAGTATCTTAGTGAGAAGATTTGATATGTACGGTGCGGCTACTACACTTCCGTACTTTACCGATGTAGTCGGCTCGTCAACTACGATTATGGCAGCGATTCCCGAACCGTCGGAGGGGGCAAAGGCTACGGTTGAGCCTATTCTCAGATATGAATTACCGTTTTCGTCAAGAACGTCGAATTTTTGTGAGGTGCCGGTTTTTGCGGCGACCTTGTATCCTTCCACACGTGCATTTTTTGCACCACCTTCACCGCTTACACCGCGCTCAAGAATATCTGATACTGAGGCGGCAATGTCCGCAGGTATTACTACTCTGCGCTCCTGTACAGTATGCTCACTTACTATATTTCCGTCAGGATCTATCACTTTGTCTACTACGTACGGTGTAACAAGCTTTCCGCCGTTTGCTACAGCTGCGATAGCTGTAAGATGATTTATTACTGTAACCTTAAAGCGTTGTCCGAAGGATATTGTTGCGAGCTCGGTTGACCCGATATTTTCCGGTTTGTGAAATATTGTTGATGCTTCGCTTGGCAGATCTATTCCGGTTTTTTCAAAGTAACCGAAATTCTCTATGTAGGAATAGAAGCTTTCTGCTCCAAGTCTTTCGGCAATCTGCATCATAGTTGGGTTGCAGGACATTTGCAGACCGTATGCGAGATCGAATCCCGAGCCGTGTCCCGTAATCTTGTGGCATTTTATGCGCCACCCGCCGACCTCGTAAAATCCGGCGCAGGAAAATCTGTCTTGAAGCGTTACAACACCCTCAGCAAGTGCCGCTGAAACAGTAATTATTTTGAAGGTTGAACCGGGCTCGTAGGTTTCGCTGATTGCCTTGTTTGACCACATTATATCAAGAAGCTCTCGCTTAAGCTTTTTGTATTCTTCACTGTTTTCGTTGTATCCGGATTCCGCAAGTCGCGCGGCAGAGAGCGAGTCGAGAGTATACGGATCGTTTGGGTCGAACGGAGAGGAGGTAGCCATTGCAAGGATTGCTCCGGTGGTGGTATCCATTACCACGCCGGTGACTCTGTTTTGAACCGAGTGATTGACAACTATGCTTTCCAGCTGGCATTCAAGCTCCTTTTGAACGTATGAATCTATCGTTGTGATCAGGCTGTTTCCGTCAACGGCGGAAACGTAGGTTGAATACTCGGTATTCATTGCATTTCCGTTGGCATCTTTTGCATAAAGATAGTAGCCGTCTTTTCCGGCAAGCTGCTTTTCATAATAGTATTCAAGTCCGTAAAGTCCTTGATTATCACTTCCTGTGAAGCCAAGCACGTGCGCAGCAAGCGTACCCTCCGGGTAATAGCGCGAGCTTTGCGCTTCTGTAAAAATCAGATCTTCAAGAGAATTTTGTTTTATAAACTCGAGGACCTTAAGATACTCCTCCTCAGAGGCGGATTTTTTTATTGTCACGTCGAGGACGTTCGTTTTTTGTATTTTTTCAAGCAGAGCGGAAGAAGAAAGACCGAGAATTTCTGCAAGTCCGTTTGAAATCAGTGAAGAATAATCAAAGTTCTTTTCCTTTTCTGCCTTTTTTATATCTCTTGTAGAGATAAAAATACGCCATTCTGTATTCGTGGTTGCAAGCAACGTCATGTTGGCGTCGTATATATTACCTCGCTCTGCGCGTTGAGGTGTGCTTGTCGTAATCTGATCGTATACCTTTTGCTTGTGATAATCATAGCCGAGTATCTGTAGCTTAAAAAGATTAAAGATGAGATACGTTGCGAAGGTTATAAATACGACGGATGCTATAATTATTCTTTTTTTAGCTCTGAGTACGCTATTGCTTACTCCGATATAATTATTCTTCATAAATTCCTCAAAAACAAAATATAGCGATGGCACGGATGTACCATCGCTATATCTTATTTATCATTTACATAATTTATGAGGATTATTTTTCGGTTGTTTGATAATCTTCAGAAGTTTCGTCAGCACTTTCGGTTACTTCAACCGTTGAGGGGGTGGTGTTTGAAGCACCGCGAAGGGTAACTGCTCCGTATGAAATCAAAAGAGTGCATGCGATTACAGCTGAAAGAACCGCCGCAAGGGAAGTTCTGAGCGGGAATCTTCTTATCGTCTTGTCCTTTGCCGGAGGAGTTTTTACGGTAAGCTTATCGTTTACATATTTAAAGAAGGCAGTTACTGCAGTTTCATTAGCATTCTGGCTTCTTACGGCAGGAAGGGACGAGGTGGCATTCTTTTGTCCTGCCTTGATAAGCATAAACTCACCGAGAGTATATTCACGGTTTTCGTTGATAACGGTAAATCTATTTTTCATGTTATTGTAAAGATTTTCATATACGTTAACTGCTTTCATTTTTTTCTCCTTAAATTTTTTCCGCGATCCTGAGCTTTGCGCTTCTGGAGCGTGGATTAATATTCAATTCATCCTCGGAAGGAAGTATTGGTTTTTTTGTAACATCTTTCACAGAGGCCTTGTTTCCGCACACGCAAACGGGGAAGTCGCGCGGACAGGTGCATCCGGAGGAAAGAGCGCGGTAGGTCTGCTTGACTATTCGATCCTCAAGCGAGTGGAATGAGATGATCGCAAGTCTTCCCGAGTGAATGAGATTTCTTGCGGCACCCCGGATCATTGGCTCTATAACGTCAAGCTCGGCATTGACCTCAATCCTTATAGCTTGGAAGGTTCTTTTTGAAGGATGAGGTCCATCAATTCTTGCCGCCTTTGGAATTGCGGATTTAATTATGTCGGTTAATTCAAATGTTGTTTTGATGGGAGATAAGCTTCTTCTTTTTACGATCTCGGATGCAATACGGGGGGCAAATCTTTCCTCGCCGTATTCGTATATTATTCTTTTTAGATCTGACTCGGAATATTCGTTAACGACCGTATATGCGGTGAGGGGGGAATCGATATCCATTCGCATATCAAGTTCGGCATCGTGCATATAGCTGAATCCGCGCTCCGGTGAATCAAATTGGAAGGAGCTGCATCCCAGATCCGCAAGCACACCGCCGAGATTGTTAATATGCATATCTCTGATCACGTCTTCAAGAGCAGAGAAGTTATCATTTATGAACGTAACCTTGTCTAAATAGTCCTTTAATCTCTCGGTAGCAGCCTTAATGGCACTTTTGTCGCGGTCAAAGCAGATAAGCCTTGAATTTTCGCCAAGGCGTTTTGCTATTTCAAGCGAGTGACCGCCACCGCCTGCCGTGCAGTCTATGTAGGTATATCCATCTCTTATATTAAGCGCATCTATGCATTCGTACAGTAGCACGGAGGTGTGTGAGAAGGGGATATCCGGCATTTTGTTATCCTTTCAGTATAGATTAAAGCCCGTATTGGCGCATAATTTCGCGCATCTTATCGTAGTTACGATTCTGTTCGCGCTCGTTCCATATTTCCTCGGCCCATACTCGTATCTGCTTTCCTGAGCCCACAAATGCTATATTCTTTTCTATTTTTGCATGCTTCAGAAGCCTGTCGTCAAGAATTATTCTTCCGTTTGAATCGGGAACGCACTTCTGAGCGGCACCGAGAATGAAATCCTGAAATTCATCCGCATCCGCTTCGGGGAGCTTTGAGATCTTGTCCACGTATGCCTCCCAGTCCTCAGCGGTATAAATGGAGAGGTAAGCATCGAATTTTCTTGTAATGTAAAATTCATCGCCAAGTTCTTCACGGAACTTAGACGGAACGAAAACGCGCTTTTTTGAATCAAGCGAATGGTTGTACGTACCGACGAATGACATATTCTTACCTCCTTCTTTCGTTTTTGTTTGGGGAATATAGGACGAATTGTGGACAATTGCCCCACTTCTACCCACTTTGCTACTATTATAATACACTTTTTAATAAAAATCAATAGTTTTTAGAAAAAATTTCAAAAATTATAAATTTTTTTCCAAAGATATGAAAAAAAAATAAAAAGGCTTCCATTTCTTCGTTTTTTATGGTAGAATATCAGTAGTTTTAATTGAGGTGTATAACATGTCATTTTTTTCTAAGCTGCTGGGGCGTGACAAAAATACTAGTAGCTATGCATTCAGATTAGAGCGCGCAAAATCTCTGCATGGACAGGTAATAAAATACGTGACTGAAAACCGTGACGGAAATGAAGACGTTGTCGGCAGGGGAGGTTCGCTTTGTTTGCACGGTGATAGCTTTATTGTAGATTCATCGGGCGAAAGGTTGTTTTCTTGTAACGTTCGCGATCTTGAAGCGAGTAGTCTTATGAGCGGTGACGGAGTCGTAATAAAGGGGCCTGACTCCTTACACGGTAACATTGTCAGAACTATTACCGTTCATTTCGTTTACTACCGAAAGTAAGCTATATATAATATTAATGTAGAAAGGCTTTGATATGGGCAACTGTGTTACGGCTATAATTCTTGCCGCAGGAAGCGGAACTCGTATGAATAATGACATACCGAAGCAACATATTCTTCTTCACGGTGAAAGCATTTTAAGACGGGCTGTTTTGGCATTTGAGGGCTGTGAGGACGTTGATTCAATTATTGTTGTTGCCCGTGCGGGTGAGCTCGAAACTGTTAATTCCGAGCTTTGTGATATTAAAAAGCTGTTGAAAGTCATTCCCGGCGGCAAAACACGTGCAGAATCTGCCGCGCTTGGTTTTTCCGAGATATGTAATGAGTGCGAATATGTAGCAATACATGATGCGGCAAGGTGCTTTGTTACTTCGGATATGATATCAGCTGTAATTTCTGATGCAAAAAAACACGGCGCAGCGACGGCATCATCGCTTGTCACGGATACTGTTAAATTTGTCGGTGAAAACGGACATATTGTCAATACCGTTGACAGAAGTAAGTTACGAACTGTCCAGACACCGCAGGTTTTCAGCTCTGATCTGTATAGAAAAGCACTTGATGCATCCGATCCTTCGGATTCCGCTATAACCGATGATAATGTTTTGATGGAGAGAATCGGGGTTGACGTATTCTGCACCGATACGGGCAAGGCAAATTTCAAGATCACGACCTCTGAGGATCTTAATTACGCAATATTTTTACTGAACGGAGATAAAGATGTCTGATTACAGAATAGGTCACGGATATGACGTTCATAAGCTTGCAGCCGGACGTCGGCTCATACTCGGCGGTGTTGAAATACCTCATCACCTTGGCTTGCTTGGACATTCGGACGCCGACGTTTTGATACATGCTGTTATGGATGCTATCGTCGGGGCGCTCGGTGAGGGGGACATAGGACGCCATTTTCCCGACACGTCGAATGAATTTAAGGATATTTCCAGTATGAATCTGCTCGTCAGAATCAAGGCTCTTATGGAAAAGCGCGGAGCCGAAATAGTAAATTTGGATACCACGCTGATACTTCAAAAGCCAAAGATCGCTTCGTATATAGATATGATGAAAACGAACATCTCGTTTGCCCTCGGATGCGACGAGTCCTGTGTAAACGTAAAGGCAACTACGGAGGAGCATCTTGGATTTACCGGGCGTGAGGAGGGAATATCTGCTCACGCAGTAGTGCTTCTCAAAATAAAAAATAAGGTACCTCACTTACTGTAAGGTACCAATCATAAGACCGGCAATACGTGATAAAATCCGAGGAACTTCCTTTTCTTTAATGTCGATATCACGGTGCCGGCCGAGACATAGCCTCTATATCAAGGTATGCAATTGATTTTAAACTGCTACTTATGCAATGAAAGGAATATAATAAAATGATTAAGATTTCACCGTCCGCACTTGCGTGCGATCTTGCAAGAATGGGGGATGAGATAAACGAGATCTCGAAGGCAGGCGCCGATATGATCCATCTTGACGTTATGGACGGCGTATTCGTTCCGAATAGTACCTTCGGACTTGCCGTTCTTGAGTCACTTCGCAAAAAAACCGATATATTTTTTGACGTGCATCTTATGATTGTAAACCCCGAGAAGTACGTTGAAAGGTACATAACCGAATGCGGCGCTAATCTTGTTACCTTCCATCTTGAGGCAACCGATGTTGCCGACGAATGCATCGAAGCTATAAAAAAGCATGGTAAAAAAGCGGCTGTTTCAATAAAACCTGCAACTCCGGTTGACATGGTTTTCCCCTATCTTGATAGGGTGGATATGGTTCTCATTATGACGGTTGAACCGGGATTCGGGGGTCAGTCGTTTATGTATGATATGCTTGAAAAAGTCAAGGCTCTTCGCGCTGAGATCGAACGCCGCGGACTTAACGTGGATATTCAGGTCGACGGCGGAATAAATTCCGAAACCGCAAAGCTTGCCGTCAGCGCGGGCGCAAACGTCCTCGTCGCCGGAAGCGCCGTCTTTAAAGCAGAGGATAGATCAGCCGCGATAAACTCGCTCAGATAAATAAAAATGCGTTGTGTTCTGAAAAACACAACGCATTTTTTGTAAGATGATAATATACTGCTCTGTTTTAATTATCAAAATCTATAATTTTTTGGCCGTTTATCTGTGCGCCGGGAGCCGCCGAGGGCACGAACGGAATACCAAGATGATCGTATGCAAGCTTTGTTACACACCTTCCTCTAGGAGTTCTTGCAAGGAAGCCGATCTGCATCAGATACGGCTCGTAAACGTCCTCTATAGTTATAGCTTCTTCGCCGATCGTTGCGGCAAGTGTGTCTAAGCCGACAGGACCGCCCGAATAGTACTTTATGATCGCTTCAAGCATTCGTCTGTCAATGTTATCGAGTCCCAGCTCATCAATGTCGAGTGCGGTAAGCGCTATGTCAGAAATTTCGGATGTTATAACTCCGTCACCCTTTACAAGAGCAAAATCTCTTATGCGCTTCAAAAGGCGGTTGGCAATACGCGGCGTTCCTCTTGATCTGGATGCGATGCTCTTTGCACCGTCATCGGTTATTGATATTTCTAATATTCCCGCGGACCGCTTGACTATTTTTGCAAGCTCGTCGGGAGTATAAAGTTCAAGCTTTAAAAGAACACCGAATCTATCGCGTAACGGTGTCGTAAGCTGACCTGCACGTGTTGTTGCGCCTATCAGGGTAAATTTCGGGATTGGCAGGCGTATGGAGCGTGCGCTTGGACCCTTTCCTATGATTATGTCTAGCGCATAATCCTCCATGGCAGGGTAGAGAATCTCCTCAACCGCACGTGAGAGTCGATGTATCTCATCAATAAAGAGAACGTCTCCCTCTGACAGGTTTGTCAGAATTGCCGCAAGATCACCGGGCTTTTCTATGGCAGGACCCGATGTCGTGCGTATATTAACGCCCATTTCATTCGCGATGATCGTTGAAAGGGTTGTTTTTCCAAGACCGGGCGGTCCGTAGAGTAATACGTGATCAAGAGCTTCTCCTCTTAGCTTGGCGCTTTCAATGTATACCTTGAGATTTGATTTTGCACGTTCTTGACCTACGTATTCATCGAGTGTTTTTGGACGGAGAGAGTTTTCTACCTCAGCGTCCTGACTCGCGTTATATTCGTTTGATATTATTCGGTTTTCAAAATCAAATTCTTCTGATTTTTCAAGCATTTTAAGTCTCTCCTTGAATTAGCGAGCGATTTTTTTCAATGCAGCTTTGATAATTTCGCCGGCATCCATTGAGCCGATGTCTATTCCCTTGATCGATCCGAGAACGGTGTTTTTATCGTATCCCAATACCATAAGAGCCTCGGTTGCTTCTGCGAGCGCAGAGTTTTGGGGAACAGATGCTTGCCGTGAAGATTCCGTATTGATCCTTGAGCCCAGAGTCATCATATCCTTAGAGATCTTATCTTTTAATTCCAGAATGATTCTCATTGCCGTTTTTGTGCCTATGCCGGATGCCTTGGATATTGCTTTTACGTCATCCATGCATACGGCAAGAGAGAACTTATCGGGAGATAGTGTTGACAGAATGCTTATTGCCGCCTTGGGACCGACACCGCTGACTGTTATCAGCTGATTAAAGCATTGGCGTTCTTCATTGCTTCCAAATCCAAACAGCTCTATGCCGTCCTCGCGAACCGCAAGATGCGTATAAAGCTTCACCTGTTGATTCATACGCTGCGCCATTTCCTCCGAGGTCAGGAGGCTGACAGTTAGCTTATATCCGACCCCACCGCAATCTATAACGCAGGTGCTCGAGTCTTTATATTCAAGAATGCCTTTAATGTAATAAAACATTTCGTACTCCTATTAAGAATCTGTTGAAGAAATAACCCTTTTTATCATCTTCTCTATGTTTTCGCGAGGGATAGTAAGATCGCGGTTACATCCTGTGCATATGATTCGCACGTCGCTTCCGCCGCGAACAACCCTAAATGTGTCAGACGCGCAGGGATGCTTTTTTTTGAGCACGAGAAGGTCTCCGGGCGTAAAGTAGATAATTGCCATATTCGCACCTCCATGGGTTATTACCAAAGATTATACCATACTTTAAAACAAATGTAAAGTCGATAAGGAGAAATATTTTGCATACATATTAAACCGATTGGGTGATGTAAAATGATCAATTTAAATTCTGCCGATAACTTCAAGCGCCTTGCCTTTGGAGAATACCTGATAATGCGTATTATTGGCAATAGTTTTCTTCATCTCGCCTATGGTGAGAGCGGAAACACCGGGATTCCTCGGTATTCCTTTTTCAAGAATTGCATCTATATCAAATCCTGTGCTCGAATCCGAATACAGCTCGTCTAAAAGTTCATTACGACCCTCGTAGCCGGTTAATGCGTATCTTTCAATGATTTCTCCATCTTCTCCAACTGTGAGAGAATATCCGCTTCGGTATTTGCCGGATTCTCGATTATTTTGATAAGCGCCTCCGCGCACATCTCCGCTTTCTCGAAGTTTTTGATATTCACCAAATGATTTAGCACCTTCTCGTGTGTACTGCGTTGCAAATCCCTGTTGCTCAAGGAACGCAAGATGAGTATCTGAGAACGCCCTTCTTTCATATAATCTCTCCTTTATAATTTCCATTTCCGTTTCCGTTTCGACATTGAAGCGAACAGTCCTTGTAATACGGAAATTGTCCTTCGTGCCTTTAACGAAAACAAAAACATTGTTAACGCCAAGAGTTTTATGCGGGTCATTATTTACCTCGATAATAGCCTCGCCTTTTGAAGACTGTCTAAAAGTCCTCAAAGAACTTCTTGCTTTTATCTTTGCAAATAGGTCATCAATTTCCTCGGTGGTAATGCCTCCCGCCTTGCTTGCCCATCCAAAACTCTCGTATTGTTCTTTAGTGTAGTGCTTAGTGGCTTCATCTTCTGCAAGAGCGAACCTGAAATCGTTTAAAAACCCCGGATTTACTGCCAGCTTAGCTCTTACGAAGGATTTTGATTTATCCTTCTTCTTCGCATAGCGGTCAATAATTCTTTCGTTTTCAGCCTTGATTGCAGCTTCGATAGTAGGCTGATACTTTGACCTTGTATCACCCTCTATCATGTACTCACTGCTGCTTACTTTAAGTACGTTGCGCTTTCTGCCGGTTATATCCGTAAAGGTGCGTGCTACTTTAAGATACGGTCCTTGTATTCCGGTTTCAGATCTCCCGTGAGAGCTAAGCCGATTTTCTGAATATCCTGCTCCGTCACTTCGCCCTTCTCGTCGTAACGGTTTATTATCTCCTCTATCATCCGTTGACGATTCTCGTCTGTCTTCAGCAAAACCAACTCCGCTACTGTGTCTTCTTTGCTCAGACCTAAGCTTTTCAATAAACCTATCAGGTTGTGCTGTGTTTGTGTTACCATAATCTTCTCTCCACTCGTGAATATTTTTCGCCTTTTCTCTCTCAAAAACATGAACTATGCCTTCATCATCGATTATATATCGATAAGTGAATCCATCGGTTAACGTACGCCTTCTAAGCTCATTCCGATGTTTCGCATCCCATGTTAAAGCCTCGGATTGAATTCGTGCTTGTTCGGCGGCACTTAGTTCTATCTCATTATACCACGAAAAGTCGATATTTTCAATATCAAGCGCATATCTCGTATCGGGATCTGCGGTAGGATTCTTATTGCTCGTAAGCTTTATCTGCTCAGGGGAGAGGGTGCTGCCTTCGCTATCCGTTTCCGGCAAAGCAAATCTTTTTTTGAGGATTTTTGCACTTTTTTCGTCAGAGGGGTTGCTTTTTTCCGCGTTTTCGGTTATACTATTATCAGTGGAGCTTCTACTGTTCGCTTCGGGCGTTCCTGCAAGGGCATTTGCATTTGCTGACGGTGTACGACCTCCACTTTTTTCATTTATAATCCAAGCACTCTTTAATGTAAGGGTGCTTTTTTTAGTGGAAGTGATAGTTATAGCAACATTTCTGCCCTCAAGGAATTTTTCAAAACGTAGCGCAGTGCCGGTAGAATCGCTCACGAGGCTTACATCATCAGGGGCAATAACCGCCTCAATGATATTTTCGATATTTGCATCATCAACCGCTTTTTGTCCTCTCGGTGCTTCGGTTGCCTCGTTGCCGTGAGAATCGTATATATGAAAAACAAAATTGCTTGCCAGGACAAAATCATACCCGGTAATATCTTCACCTGTTCGCGCCTTGACGAGTGCGGCAGTTTTGTCGCTGATAATACCTATATGCAGGCGCTCAAACGGAGGGTTGCTCTTGGAACGTTTGATAAAGTCCTTTATTTCGTTATAATCACGTACAACTCGATCCTTGCCGCTACTCTCGATATGTCTTATCCTCGTAGCATCATATTCTCCGAGAGATTTGAGAGCTTCGGGTAGAGCATACCGTTCATCCGTGTTTGTTACAATGGGTGCTTCCTCGTCATTATCGCCTGTAACGTGCATAGAATCGGTTTCTGTGTTCGTTACGGGCATTTTTTTCGCTCCTGCGCCCTCTAACGCAATCGAAAGAGCGTTGTTACCCTGGTTGCGCTCCGAAAGGCTCTCAAAGAGCGCTTTGTACTGCCGCACGAACTTGCGAGCCTGCGCCGACAAGCCCTGAATAGAGGAATATTCCCGGGCGGACTTGCGGAAGAAGGAAAGCACCTTATCTGCGAAAGAAGGCTCTTTTGAGAGGATATAAGCCCAGGCATCTGCGCTTCTGAAAACTTCCTCTGCGCCTGCTGCGGCAACCTCCTCCTCGGAGATAGTCTGAGCTACGGAAGAATCCGTGCCGAGCTTTTTGTAGAACTTCTTGTATCTCTCGCGCACTTCCTGCGCTTTTTCGGGGTTGCTTCTCTCAATTTAAATAATGTAGGGGGAGTTGACAAAATATTTCGTCTATGATATACTAAATTGATATATTATAATTATGGTGCGCGTATGCGCGCAAAGGATGAAGATGATCATTTTAGGAATTGACCCCGGTCTGGCAATAGTTGGGTGGGGAGTAATAGAGAGTGTGCGCGGTAACGTGCGTCCCATTGCGTACGGCGCGATTACAACGCCCGCTCACACCGATATAGAAGCTCGGCTTCTTATGATACAAAATGATATGGAAGCGCTGATAAATCAGTACAAGCCGGATGAGATGGCAATTGAAGAACTGTTCTTTAATACCAATATCACAACGGGCATTGCAGTAGCAGAGGCGCGTGGAGTTATACTGTGTACGGCTCACAAGCTTGGCGTAAAGATAAGTGAGTACACTCCGCTTCAGGTAAAGCAGGCAGTGGTAGGCTACGGAAAGGCAGAAAAGCATCAGGTTATTTCTATGGTAACGTCCATTCTTGACCTTCCAAAGCCCCCGAAACCCGACGATACTGCTGATGCAGTTGCAATTGCCATCTGCCACGCGCAGTGCCGCGGATCGGCAATGGGAAAATATTTTAATCAGCGTTGAATGGAGACATTATGTGGTTAGCAGATAAATGGATCGACTATCAGGTCATAGATACGTCAGATGGAGAGAAGCTTGAGCTTTGGGGAAAATACAGCTTGATCAGACCCGATCCTCAGGTTATATGGAAGACCGAGAAAAAGAATCCTCTTTGGAAAAAGGCAGATGCAAGCTACAAAAGAAGCAGATCGGGCGGTGGCGCGTGGAGCGAAAACAGACTTCCCGAAATGTGGAATATAAAATATCGCGATCTATGTTTTCAGATAAAGCCGATGGGATTTAAGCACACCGGTCTTTTTCCTGAACAGGCGGCAAACTGGGATTGGTTCCGCGAGCTTATTGAGAATGCAGGTCGACCGGTAAGAGTATTAAATCTTTTCGCATATACCGGAGGTGCTACCGTTGCGGCGGCGAAAGCCGGGGCATCCGTTTGCCATGTTGATGCATCGCGCGGAATGGTTGCGGCGGCTAAGGAAAACGCACGTCTCTCGGGACTTGAGAATGCTCCTATTCGATACATTGTTGACGATTGCAAAAAGTTTATAGAACGAGAAATAAGGCGTGGCAGAAAGTATGATGCGATAATTATGGATCCGCCGTCATACGGACGCGGACCGACAGGTGAGGTTTGGAAAATTGAGGAAAATATAGACGATTTCGTGTCGCTATGTCAAAATGTTTTGTCTGACGAGCCCCTCTTCTTTTTGCTTAATTCATACACGACGGGGCTTTCAGCTTCAACGATGAAGTATATTACCGACACCAGACTTCTCAGACGGTGGAAGGGATACAGTGAGGCGGACGAGCTTGGGTTGCCTGTAGGTGAATCCGGACTTGCTTTGCCGTGCGGTTCTAGTGTCAGAGTATATTTCGGAAAGGTAAGATCAAATGGATAATCCCATCATATCGGTTAATAAAATCAGCTACGTATATTCTGATGGCTCGGAAGAAAACAACAGAAATGTAACTGCTGCTATAGAGAATGTGTCCTTCGATGTACGCGCAGGTGAATACATTTCTATCCTTGGTCATAACGGATCGGGTAAATCAACACTTGCCAAGCTTTTGAATATGATTTTGGTGCCGTCGTCCGGAAAGATATACATTGACGGTGTAGATATTACCGATGAGAATTTCACAGAGAATGACGTTTTCAATATACGTCAGAAAGTCGGTATGGTTTTTCAGAATCCCGATAATCAGCTTGTGGCAACCGTAGTTGATGAGGACGTTGCATTCGGTCCTGAAAATCTTGGACTTCCGCGCGATGAAATTAAAAGAAGAGTAAAAAGCGCGCTTTCCATGGTTGGTATGACCGAATATGCGCATCACGCACCTCATAAGCTTTCGGGCGGTCAGAAGCAGCGTGTTGCGATTGCGGGAATCATCGCTATGAGGCCGAGAATCATTATTTTTGATGAGTCTACAGCTATGCTTGATCCGCTTGGACGCCGTGAGGTTGTGGAAATAATGGAACGCCTTAACCGTGACGAAGGAATTACGATTTTGAACATTACTCATTATATGGATGAAGCCGCGCGCGCCGACCGAGTTATCGTTATTAACGATGGATCGATCGTTATGGACGGGAGTCCAAAGACTGTTTTTTCAGAGGTTGGTAAATTGCGTGAGATTGGTCTTGAGGCTCCGCAGGGGCGTGAGCTGATTTATGAGCTGGGTAAGATTGGATTTGATATTAGTACGGATGCATTGTCTGAGGCAGAATGCATAGAAGCGTTAAAAAAATTTGTAATGGAAAAGAAATCAAATGAACATAATTGAGTTGAAGGGTGTTTCTTTTATATACAGTAAGGGAACTCCGTTTCAAAAGATAGCGCTTGACAACGTTAACGTTTCCTTTGAAAAAGGGAAGATAACCGGACTTATAGGACATACCGGATCGGGAAAGTCAACGCTTGTAAATCTTTTGAACGGTCTGTACCGTCCTACCGAGGGGAAAGTTTTTCTTGGCGGCGCTGATATATGGGAGAAACCTAAGGAAATCAGCAAAATAAGATATAGAGTCGGACTTGTTATGCAATATCCGGAATATCAGCTTTTTGATGAAACTGTCAGAGCGGATATAGGCTTTGCTCCGAGAAATCAGGGGCTTTCCGAAGAGGAGATTAATGAAAGAGTCGTAGAGGCGGCACGTCTTACCGGTATAACCGAGGAACTGCTGGATAAATCTCCGTTTGAGCTGTCGGGCGGACAGAAGCGCCGCGTTGCCATTGCCGGAATTCTTGCAATGAGACCGGAGGTGCTTGTTCTCGACGAGCCTGCCGCAGGACTTGATCCTCGCGGAAGACGGGAGATACTTGGCGCGCTTTCACAATATGTGAAGGAGCGAGATGCATCAATTATACTTGTCAGCCATTCCATGGAGGATATGGCTCACTACTGCGATAACGTGGTGGTTATGAATAAGTCTAAGGTGTATAAGGTTGGAACGGTTGATGAGATATTCTCTGATGCGGATGCGCTCTCGAGTATAGGTCTTGACGTTCCTGTGATTAGCAAGATCGCCTCCGCGCTTAAAAAGAGCGGTATAGACCTTAGGGGAACTCTTTATACCGTTGACGGTGTAAAGAAGGCGATCGTAGATTATATCGGAGGTGATAGCATATGATTTCCGATATAACGTTGGGGCAATTCTTTCCGGGATTTTCTCCGCTTCACAAGCTCGATCCGCGCACTAAACTGATCCTTGCGGTAATTTTCATTGTCTCTGTTTTTCTTTTGAATAGCCCTCTTGGATTCGTTTTCATGCTTGCGATCACGCTTCTGCTTATCGCGGTAAGCCGTATATCGTTTAAGGTGGTTTTACGTGGAATAAGACCGATTATTTTTGTTCTTATATTCACGTCACTAATCAATATTCTAATGACAAAAGGAGAGGGTGAACCGCTGGTTGCCTTCTGGATCGTAAAAATATATGAGGAGGGTATTCTAAAGGCAATCTTTATGTCGCTGAGGGTCATAATGCTTATAATTGGTACGAGTATGTTTTTGACTTATACGACGTCCCCCATATCACTTACCGACGGAATAGAATCACTACTTAAGCCGCTAAGCAAGATCGGAATTCCCGTGCATCTTTTTGCAATGATGATGACCATAGCTCTCCGATTTATTCCTACACTTGTCGAGGAGACCGAGAAAATAATGAATGCTCAGAAGTCTCGCGGAGCTGATTTTTCGAGCGGAGGTCTAATAAAGAGGGCAAGGGCTCTTATACCTCTATTGGTTCCTCTTTTCGTTTCTTCGTTTAAAAGGGCTGAGGAGCTTGCTACTGCAATGGAATGCCGATGCTACAGAGGCGATAAAAACAGAACGAAATATAATGAATTAAAGTACAAGAGCAGAGATTTTGCATGGTTTCTTTTCTCTCTTTTGCTTCTTGCGGCGGTTATTACCTTGAAGATCATGCCGTACGAATTTGAGATTACCAACCCTGTTCTCAATCTCTTGTTCTATAAGATCTGATATGAAATATTTTGCAAAGATAAACTATCTTGGAACGGATTTTCACGGATTTCAGGTTCAACCGGGACTAAGGACGGTTCAGAGCGAGATATCCTGCGCGCTTGAAAAGGTTTTTGGTGAGGTTCCGAGAGTCACCGGATGCAGTAGAACCGATGCAGGAGTTCATGCAAATGAATTTTGTCTTAAGATAGAGTCGGATGCCGCAACCGTTCCGGCAGAAAAGCTTCCGATTGCCGTGTCGCGCTTTCTGCCTCCGGATCTTTCTCTTTACTACGCGGAGGAATGCTCTGATGATTTTCATCCTCGCTATGACGTGGTTTCAAAGGAGTATTTATACAGAATACGAAACAGAAAGGTATTTGATCCGTTTGAATACGGTCGCGCGTGGTTTCTTCCGAGGGAGATAAGTAAAGATGGAATATCACGGATGAATGAGGCTGCTGATTATATTTTGGGAAAGCAGGACTTTTCAGCCTTTATGTCCGAGGGAGCAGATGCTGAGGATACTGTAAGAACTGTTTATTCTCTCACAGTAGAAAAAAGTGACGATCTTATAGAGATAAGAATATCAGCGGACGGATTTCTTTATAATATGGTACGGATTATCGTAGGTACCTTGGTGGAGATTGCGTTTGGTCGCTATGAGCCTTCTTACATCAAAGATATAATAAATTCCAAAGATAGAAAAAAGGCAGGCATGACTGCTCCTGCCGAAGGCTTATATTTAAATAAAGTGTATTATTAATTGCCATTTTTGTATTTTAAATGCAGAATAGCATATATCCCGTGGGGCAAAATTTCAAAAATGCTTCACGGGGTTATTTATGAAAACAAAAAAACATAAGATTTTGCGTCGAGCTGCGGTTTTGATATTAACTCTTGCCGCGGTCGGTCTTTTGATCATGGGCGGACTGTGTATCTACGCATATTCAGCCATAGATTATTCTGTAGACGAGCAATTGTTTATTCAAAGCAAAGGTGAAGGTATAACGCGCTTGTTTTACAACTCCGGCGGCGTCGATGAGTACGTTCCGTCCGAGTACTGTTATCTTTCTGCCTCTGAGACGAAGCGGCTGTGGTGCCCGTATGATGAAGCGGGTGATAGGATAAAGCATGCATTTATTGCTACGGAGGATCGCGGATTCTTTGATCATCATGGAATCGACGTAAAAAGGACGGGTTTTGCGATTGTCAATTACATTTTAAAGCTGAAGCCTAAATTCGGAGGTTCAACGATAACTCAACAGGTTATAAAGAATATAAGCGGAGACAACGAGCAGACGGTACGCAGAAAAATATCCGAAATTATGCGAGCGTATCATATTGAGAGCATATATTCTAAGGAGGATATATTTGAAGTATATCTGAATATCGTTCCGATGGGAGATGGGGTGTGCGGTATCGGATATGCCTCACAGTACTATTTTGGAAAAGACCCATCTGAGCTGACTAATTCAGAAGCGGCAACTCTTGTAGGGATAACGAATGCTCCCTCAAGATATGATCCGTACGAAAATCCGCTGCAATGCAAGGAAAAGCGAAACAAGGTGCTCTATGCGATGCGCGAGTGCGGGTACATTACAGATGCGGAATATGAGATAGCCTGTAAAGAGGATATCGTTCTCGCCGCCAGAGAAAAAAATGATTATGTAATAGATTCATGGTTTGCTGAAACCGTGCTTGATGACGTTGGAAGAGATCTTGCCGAAAAAATGGAAATTTCAGAATCGGTCGCGCGCCTTTTGATATTGCGCGGAGGATATTCGATCCACACAACGGTAAATCCTTTGATACAGAAAAAGCTTGAGCTTTATTTTGCCGATCCGTCAAATTTTCCTGAAAAAATAGCAAATGGCTTAAATTTCTCCTTTGTTGTAGCAGATTCATCGAGCGGAGATTTGATAGGAATTATAGGCAGTGTTGGTAATAAGGCTGCTAACAGAGTTGTAAACCACGCAACTGTTCCGCATACTCCGGGCTCTTCTTTGAAGCCGCTTGCTCTCTATGCTCCGGCTATTGATGAAGGATACGTAAATTGGGCAACTGTATTTGATGACGTTCCGGTATCGTTTAGCGAGCTTTCGGACGGCACACTTAGACCTTATCCTAAAAATTACCCCGACGTATATGACGGTTTGACAACTCTGGCTGATGCGCTCAGAATGTCAAAAAACACGGTAGCAATGAGACTATATAACATGCTTGGAAAGGATAAGATCTTTGCATTATTGGAGGATGATTTTGGATTCTCCACCTTGATTGCCGGGAAAAAAGAAAAAAATGGGTATTACACGGATAAGGCAGCGGCTCCGTTGGCGCTTGGACAGCTTACCTACGGCGTATCGCTCAGATCTCTGACGTCAGCGTATACTGTTTTTCCCGGTGAAGGGAATTTTCGTCAGTCAAGAAGCTACGTGGCACTTTATGACAGTCAGGGAGATTTAATCATTGATAATAAGCCGAAGGAAAAGCGTATTTTCGGTAATGATACGGCGCAAATTATGAATTTAATGCTTTCACAGGTTATTACGTCTGGAACAGCAAGCCGAATAACGTTACCCGAGCTCTTAGATGCCGCAGGAAAAACAGGGACGTCCGGCGGTGATAAGGACAGATTGTTTGTGGGGTATACACCTTATTATACCGCAGGCATATGGTGCGGATATTCTGACGCAGGGCAGAGCATTGGATACCAGGAGATATCTCATCTTGAAATATGGGATGAGATAATGTGGGATTTGCATAGAGATATTATAAGCCCTGGAGAAGAACCCGATAGTTTTTCAACCTCCGGCTTGGATAGGTTGGCGTTCTGTAAGGATTCGGGCAAGCTATTTATAGGGAATTGCGGTCTCGATCCACGCGGTGAACGGCTCTCATACGGATACTTCAGCAGGAGTAATGTTCCTAAAGGAATGTGTGACCGCCACGTTCCTTGTTTATATGACAATGAGACCGGTGCAATTGCGACCGAAAAATGTCCGCGTGACGAGCTATCGCTTATA
The DNA here is from genome assembly GCA_045652665.1 of Eubacteriales bacterium. Classification (GTDB taxonomy): domain Bacteria; phylum Bacillota; class Clostridia; order Oscillospirales; family CAG-272; genus UBA1740. Next base: position 50,524 of record JAZRUS010000072.1, read on the forward strand.
TCGTTGATCGAAGTGAATGATCGCGCTTTTCCGATCGAGATAGTTATAACCGATGCGGAATATGTATGGCGCAACGTTCCGGAAGGGACGGCGTTTGGTGATTCATACGATCTTCCGTTCTTTATAAATACAGTTGCCGACGGAAGCTTTGTTGGACGAAGCAAAACGAAAAAACAGTACAATTCATCATGTTATCTTCATAATGATTGAGAGGCTTTTTATGGAATATGAGTTGATCCTATCCGATAGAAAAACTATTTCGGCTTCGGTCGTTGACGGTGTACTGAAGGTGCGTGCTCCGAGACGAGTACCAAAACGTATGATCGATGATTTCGTCATTAAGCATAAAGAATGGATAGAAAGGAATATAGAAAAATCAAAGAGAAACGCCGAAAAATTTTGCAATCTTTCGGACAGTGATATAAAGCTTCTCCGTGCCGATGCAAGAAAATATTTTGAAGAAAAAACCAAGCATTATGCTGATGTTATGGGTTTAAAATACGGCAGAATATCTATAACGTCCGCAAAAACGCGATTTGGCTCCTGCTCGTCAAAGGGGAATATTTGTTACTCTTACAGACTTATGAGTTATCCTGATGCCGCGCGTGAATACGTCGTCGTGCACGAGCTTGCTCACCTTGTCGAAATGAATCATTCGGATAGATTTTACAAAGTTGTGGAAGCTGTTTTGCCGGACTATAAAATCAGACGGAAAATGTTAAAGTGAAAAAATAAAACAGGAGAGTTCGGTAGAGTATACCTTGCATTCTCCTGTTTTATTTTAATACACAAATTGATTTATACAAGCGTTTCAAACTTGTATCCAACGCCCCAAACGGTCTTGAGTATCCACTTGTCAGAAACACCTTCAAGCTTTTCGCGCAGTCTTTTTACGTGAACGTCAACCGTTCTGGAGTCGCCGAGGTAATCGAAGCCCCAGACCTTGTCCAGCAGCTGATCACGGGTAAATACTCTGTTGCAGTTGGATGCGAGGAAATAGAGAAGCTCAAGCTCCTTGGGCGGAATATCGATGGCCTTGCCGTTAAGCTTAAGCTCATACTTTTGCAGACTGATCTCTATATTCTCAAATTTTATTACTTCCTCGTCGTTGTTCTTTGAGTGTGCGTTATAGCGGCGGAGAACAGCTTTGATTCTCGCAGAAAGCTCCTTCATATCAAAGGGTTTTACGATAAAATCGTCTGCGCCAAGCTCAAGTCCCAGCACCTTGTCAAATACCTCGCCCTTTGCGGTGATCATAATTACGGGTTTGGGAGACATCTCGCGAATTTCGCGGCATACCTGCCATCCGTCCTTTTTCGGCATCATTATGTCAAGGAGCACGAGATCGGGTTCGTAGATCTTGAAGGTCTGCACGCCTTCAACTCCGTCGCTCGCTGTCTTGACCTTGTAGCCCTCGTTTTCAAAATATAGCTTTAACATGTCGCATATATTGGAATCGTCATCAACAATAAGAAGTTTGGTATCCATTTTCTATCTCCTTTAAGTATATTTGTTAACTTTGTTAAAAATCCTTCTAAGTTCACAATTATATTATACAGTATAAATGCCTATGTGTCAAGAACAAAGTGAAAAAAATTAAAATACTGTTTATTTTGCCTTCAATACGGAAACAATAATCATAAATCAAAAATTGGAGGTCAATATGTTCAAACACGAAAAACAACTATTCCATCCGGTAGAGGTCGAAAGAGCGAATCCGCAGTATGCGGTTCTCCTTCAGGAGCAGCTTGGCGGCGGCAACGGCGAACTCAAGGCTGCGATGCAGTATATGTCCCAGAGCTTTCGCATCAAAGATCCCGAGATAAAGGATCTATTCCTCGACATAGCTGCCGAGGAGCTTGGACACATGGAAATGGTGGCGCAGACAATCAATCTTCTCAACGGTCACGACGTAGATGCCACAAAGGTACAGGCAGGGGAGGTACAGACGCACGTTCTTTTAGGACTTAATCCGGGTTTGATCAATTCATCCGGATACTCATGGACGGGTGATTACGTTACTGTCACGGGTGACCTGTGCGCCGATCTGCTTTCCAATATCGCATCCGAGCAAAGGGCAAAGGTTGTATATGAATATCTCTATCGGCAGATTGAGGATAAGAAGGTACGCGAGACCATTGATTTTCTTCTTAACCGCGAGGAAGCGCACAATCAGATGTTCCGTGATGCCTTCAATAAGGTGCAGGAAACGGGATCCAACCGCGATTTCGGCACTACCAAAGCTGCGAAGATGTATTTCTCGCTTTCCAACCCGGGACCGAATACTTTTGCGAATAACGAAACACACGCACCATCCTTTAAGTAATAATAAATCGGGGCATACAGTCAAGAATGATTTGTATGCCCTTTTCTTATGTAAAATATCTTGAGTTATTCATAATAATGTGGTATAATAACAATGCTATAATTTTAGCTGTTATCAAAGCGTGATTGCCACGCCGCGATAGCGGCTTTTTTCTTTTGCGTTCACCGAGGTGAAAAACTTTTTTGAAAATTTTCGCAAAAAAGATAAGATTTTGCATCGGAATTTCCACTTTGTTAGTGAAAGCACCTAAAAAGCTCTTTTGCTAAAGCTGGACGTTTGGATATGTAGTGACGGAGAAGCTTGTCAAGCATAGAAATTTAAATGTTTTTTTAGAAAAGCATTAATAATTTAGAGAAGAACTATTGAAAAATCTATGCCAATGTGATATAATAAACCGAATTCAAAAAATGCGAAAATGGTTAAAAAATCGTACAGTAAATGGTACAGTTGCGCATTTTCGAGGCGAAAAACCTTGTAAAATAAAGGAGAATTAAATAAAATGAAATTAGGTATCGTCGGTCTTCCGAACGTAGGAAAGAGTACATTATTTAATGCGCTGACTAATGCAGGAGCAGAGTCGGCGAACTATCCTTTCTGCACAATCGATCCAAACGTTGGTGTAGTTGCCGTTCCGGATAGCCGTCTTAATAAGCTCGCAGAGATGTATAATCCTGATAAGTTTACGCCTGCGGTAATTGAATTCGTTGATATAGCAGGACTTGTTCGCGGAGCATCAAAGGGAGAAGGACTTGGAAATAAGTTTCTTGCAAATATACGCGAAGTTGATGCAGTTGTGCACGTCGTCAGATGCTTTGAAAACAACGATATCATTCACGTAGAGGGCAGTATTGATCCACTTCGTGACGTGGAGACGATTGATATAGAGCTGATACTCTCTGATCTTGAAATCGTAGAACGTGCTATTGAAAGGACTATTAAGGCAGCGAAGAGCGACAAAAAGCTTCTTGAAAAGCTTGCGGTTCTTGAAAAGGTAAAAGCATGTCTTGAAGAAGGAAAATGCGCGCGTTCGCTTTGTCTTAGCGACGAAGAGATTGCGTATATTGAAGAATCAAGGCTTCTGACGCTTAAGCCTATCATTTATGTTGCAAATATATCCGAGGACGAGGTTGGCGGAGATTATGAAGGCAATGATTCCTATATCAAGCTTCGCGATCATGCTGTATCCGAAGGAAGCGAGATAATTGCCGTCAGTGCGCAGATCGAGGCTGAGCTTGCTGAGCTTGAGGGGGAGGAGAAAATGACATTCCTTTCCGATCTCGGTATTGATGAAAGCGGTCTTGATAAGCTTATTAAATCGGGATATGCATTGCTTGGACTCATCAGCTTCCTTACTGCAGGTCCTAAGGAGGTTCGTGCCTGGACAATAAAACGCGGCACGAAGGCTCCCGGTGCCGCCGGTAAAATACATACCGACTTTGAGCGAGGATTCATTCGTGCCGAGGTTGTTTCTTTTGAGGATCTTGTGCGTGAGGGAGACCGTAACAAGGTTAAGGAAAAGGGATTGCTTCGCAGTGAGGGAAAAGAGTACGTTATGAAGGACGGAGACGTCGTAGAGTTCCTCTTTAACGTATAAGGTCAACTTCCTTCACTGAGAATTCAGCGCCTCGCTGAGTGTAATAATCTAGGATATCCGAGTCAAATCTCATCTTCTGACTCAGGAACAGTATCTTAGATGCGTTCTCAAGCCTGTACTTAAATTCATATTCTGAGCAATAGCTCTCTTGGCGTCCGAAGATTACTGCGTCACTTTGCGCGATGATCTCGAGCGCCATTTTCTTTTCGTCGCCTTGAAGCATGCCTATTCCGACGTAAGTATATAGCTTGTCCTCATAATACACGGTGAAGAGGTTTTTTTCTTTATGGTTTGCTTCGTAGCTATAAAGTGAAAAGAGGGTAAATTCACCGCAAACAATAGCTTCCTCGGTTGAATATAGATTGATTTTAATTCCGTTGGTTTCAGCATTTTCGTATATTTGCTCTAAGATCCGGTCCTCGGTGCTGCTTTTTGGAATGGGAATATGTACGGTTCTTATCAGAATCAGATTGCTAAGGCGATCAAGCTTTTCCGGCAGATCCTCGGAATAGTTTGTAAGTACGTAGTTGTCAAGCCTTACAAGATTATGGAAGGCAAAATAATTATATATCGAATAAGCCTCAACGGAAGCGTGATCGGATACGTCCACCAAGGAGACGCACCCTTCGTCCATGAGGAGAAGGTTGTCGTTTGTTATCGGTGTATATTTAAGCTCTGTTTCGAACATATCCGAATATGTCAAAACCGATGACGCTGCAAAAATAGAAATCAAAAGCGCCGCAAGCGAGATGAGTGCGGTCCTTTTTCGTTTAACCTCAAATACAAGGAATGCAAAGAACAGCAGCGTAAATACAAGAGATGATATGATTACGAGAGAGTAATTGGTAGAGACGTAAGTCAGATCTATTCCGGATATATATTCGGCTATCAGAATGATAAGGTTACCGATAGGTACAAAAATATATTTGATCGGCAGGATGCTTCCGAGCAGAAGCAGAAGGATGCCGACAAAAATAAACAGCTCTATAAGAAACGAGAAAATAAATGTTGATATAGGGGCGAATATTGACGTTCCGTCAAATTTTACAACCGTTATGGCAAAGGTGGCTGATATGGCAAAGAAGGATGAGAGGAAAGAGGTAAATATCCATCTGAGAAAGGCGTGCTCCTTCTTTTTCTCCTGCCATTCGCTCATAACGATTATTCCGAGCGTTGCGAACGCAGACAGCCATAGCGACAGATCACCTATAGCATAAGGAGTGATTGCAATTATAACAGCAACGGAAATGAACAGCGCGGTTATACGGTCGCTTGTTCTTGCAAACAAGTATAGCAGAGAATAAATAATAAGCATAATTCCCGCGCGGCAGACGGAAAGGGAAAATCCCGTAACAGTCATATAAAGCAGTGTAAATATGACTGTAATAACTGTAGCTGACTTCTTACCTAATCTAAGATAAGCAAGCAGTTTTGAAAGTCCGAGTGTCAGAATTGCAAAATGCATTCCGCTTAGTGCAAGGATATGTGATATACCTATTCGTGAAAAATCAAGCTGAGTTCCCGAGGGAAGAAATTCCTTTTCGCCCATCAAGAGGGCACTGAGCAAGCCGCCGGCATCACTATCGGAATTAAGAATGATTCGACGGCATATTGACTCGCGGAAGGCGTTTATCTCGTAGGAGACAGGGAAATCACCTACAGAGGTCATATAAAAATATGATACCTCGTTGATTATACCTGAATACCCCCGAGTGTTATAATATTCTTTTGCTTCAAATCCAAGATTGCCGGGAAAATCCTCAATGACACCCTTTATCCTGACCTCTGATCCAGTCGAAAAGCCGTAATGAACGTCGGGATCAACGTATACTATCAGACTGTAATTTGAAAAGGATGTTTCGTTAACGTTGTTTGCATCAAGATATATTCTGGTGGAATAGGATGTACGGTCAATATCGGTTATGCGACCCTCAACGGTTACTTCTCCGTCATACCTATCGTATGCATTGAACCATAAGTCGAAATATACGAATGAAAGAGCCATTGATATGATAGCGCAAACCGATGCCGTGCGTATGATGGCGCGGTTGATTTTATCCTTCAATTGAGGAATAAAGGAAAGCGTAAATGCTGAAAAACACAGAAATACAAGTAACGACCTTAGAAAAACAGAATCATAAGTGTTAAAAACAACAAAAGACCCCAGCATAATACAAAGTATTAAGCTTAAAGGTCTTTTGTCAAATATTTTCATTTCAGTCCTCGTCAGCAAAATTCGATCCGTATGGGATAACGAAATTCAACCCGTTTCTGATTACCGAAACGTCAATAGTCTTTGCTCCCTTTATCTCACCGTCAATACAGATAGCGGCTGGGGAATCGAATTGAATTTTTAAGTGATTTGTGCGTTTTAGGTTGATTAATTTTTTGGCTTTAGGGTTATTTATGTACGTTCCTTTTCTGTAGGATCGAACCAGCTTTAAAAGCGTGAAGCGGGACATTTTGTTTATTGAACATATATCTATTATTCCATCGTTCATTTTTGCGAGGGGAGCAACCTTGTAACCGCCGCCGCAGTATTTTCCGTTTCCTATTGCAGTAAGCGTGTAAACATCGCTCCACACCTCTCCGTCATCAAAGCTCAGGGTCATCGGCGTACCGATCTTGCGGAACAAGACCTTGAACACACCGAGCGTATATGAAAACGCAGGGGTGATAAGCTTGTGTTTTTTCAGCCGCGCGGCTTCCTTTGCAACCGCACAGTCAAAGCCAATATTTATCATGTTCACGCAGTAAGAATCGTTAAATTTTATAAGATCAAGCTGTACGGGAGTTCCGTCGAGCTGTGCGTCAATGCTGAAGAAGTTTTCCCTGGAGGTAAAGTTTCGTACAAAATCATTTCCGGAGCCGTAGGGAATAACACCGAACTCGACGTTTGGATTTTCCGGAGCGCTGTTTACGATCTCGCTAAGAGTGCCGTCTCCGCCGACGCATATAAATCTCTGACGATCCTTAACTATCCTTGCCATGGAGGAGACGTACTCGGTTGCATCACCGGGGCAGGTGGTGTAGTATATGTGATAGCTTAATTGCCTTTTTCGGCACGCAGCCTTGATAAGCTCCTCCATGTTCTGTTGCTTTCTCGGTCTGCCGGACTTTGGGTTAAGTATGAAATGGTAGATCATAAAACTTCCTCCGGTGAAGAATAGACAATTAAATTATATCAGATATAAAAATGTTTGTCAATATGCAGAAGCCTTTTATGTAAATAATAATTTACTTGTTTTTAGCTAAGGAACGAATCATTTCGTAGTATGCTTTGGCGGCTTGCTCGGTTTTGTTCGTTCCAAATTGATAATATTTTCTACCTATCAGATCGTTTGGCAGATAATCCTGCTTAACGTAGTTGTTTTCGTAATCGTGCGGATAGAGATAACCTGTAAAATTAGGGCTCCTTAGATGCTCCGGAACGGTGGTGCCGAGTCCCTTGTTCATATCTTCAGAGGCAAGATGGTATGCCATATACGTTGAATTTGACTTTGGGGACGTTGCAAGTATGCAGGTAGCATTTGCCAGCGGAATTGCTGCTTCGGGCAGTCCCACGGCTTTTGCACTTTCAACGCAGGCGTGTGTAATTACAGGTGCCAGCGGATATGCGGCGCCAACGTCCTCACTGGCTATTACCATAAGCCTTCTGCAAGCTGAAAGCATATCGCCCGATGCAAGAATTTTTGCAAGGTAAAAGACTGCTGCATCAGGATCTGAGCCGCGAATGGATTTTTGAAGGCAGGAGAGCAGATCGTAATGAGAGTCTCCGTCTCTATCAAAGTGTCCGATTACAGACGGGATCAGTGAGCTTACCGTCTCCTCTGTGATCTCTCTGTCCGAGATATAGAACGCATTTTCAATAACTCCTATTCCCATTCTGACGTCGCCGCCTGTTGCGGATGCAACGGCATAGAGAATCTCATCGTCGCAGGTTTTTGAGTCACTGAAATCTGCATTTAGCACGTCAATTGCCCGCCTAAGCGCAGGAACACAGTCACCGGCAGTGACAGACTTGAATTCAAATACTGATGAGCGGGAGAGAAGGGCATTGTAAACGTAGTAATACGGATTTTCTGTCGTTGAGGCAATCAGCGTGATCTTGCCGTTTTCCATAAATTCAAGCAGAGATTGCTGTTGCTTTTTATTGAAGTATTGTATTTCATCCAGATATAACAGTGTTCCGTTGCCTGCAAACATATTGTCGGTAGAGTTTATGACATCTTTTACGTCGGATATAGATGCGGTTGTTGCATTCAGCTTGTATAGCTGCATATCGGAGAGTGAAGCAATTATATTAGCTACAGTGGTTTTTCCCGTACCGGGAGGACCGCTGAATATCATATTCGGAATTCTCCCGCCTTCAACAAGCTTGCGAATTATTCCGTTTTTTCCAATCAGATGTTGTTGTCCCGCGACCTCATCAAAGGTTTTTGGACGCATTCTGTCTGCGAGAGGCTGAGTTATCATATTTCCTCCGTTTATTAAGATATGGTTGAAGATATAGGAGCAATTATTTCCGAGATGGCGCGTCTTATTTCCTCATGCTCCGGCAAAATAAGAGCAGGATCGGCATCCGTTAATTTTTTTGCCGCAGAGAAGGCTGCTTCCATAAGCTCTACGTTGTCGCAGAGCTTAGCGTGTTTAAACTCGAAGCCTCCGCTCTGTCGCATGCTATCCTGTGATACGGTTGCAAAGAAATCACCGGGACCGCGAAGGATCAAATCCTTCTCCGCGATCTCATATCCGTCGTACGTTGTACGCATTATTTCAAGACGGCCGCGAGCTGTTTCGGATGTTTGATCCGAAACAAGGACACAGTAGGATTTTCTGTTTCCTCTGCCGACTCTGCCTCGAAGCTGGTGCAGCTGAGCAAGTCCGAATCTATCGGCGTTTTCTATTATCATAAGGGTTGCGTTTGGTACGTTTACACCAACCTCGATTACTGTAGTTGAAACCAAAACGTTGATCTTTCCTTCAGAAAAATCCGTCATTATTTTATCTTTTTCATTTGATTTTAACCTACCGTGTAGACATGCGATAGTTAAATTAGGAAGTGTCTGCCTCAGATTTTCTGCGTATTCTACAGCATTTTTTAAATTTGATTCATGTTTTAAAAGAAGACTGTCAGGATTAAGCGACTGTAGTTCGTATAGATCAAGCGCATCTTCTTTTGCATCGATCGATGGGCAAACGATGTAGCATTGTCCGCCGTTTTGCGCCTGTTTTAAAATAAAATCATTTAATCTTGTGCGGTAGCTTTCGTTAACGACAAACGTATCCACCTTTGTGCGTCCCTTGGGCATCTCTGTGATCCGTGAAACGTCAAGGTCACCGTACATCGTAAGTGCCAGTGTGCGTGGAATCGGTGTAGCACTCATAACAAGAAGGTGCGCCGCCTTTGATTTGTCCTTAAGGGTTGCTCTTTGCGCTACTCCAAATCTGTGCTGTTCGTCCGTTACTACAAGTCCGAGATTTGAAAAGTTAAGCTTGTCTGAGAGCAGGGAGTGTGTTCCGATGACTATCTGTGCTTCGCCTGTTTCAACGGAGGTATAAATTCTTTTTTTCTCTTTTGTCGTCGTCGCACCGAGTAAAAGCTCAGTCTTTATACCAAGGCGTTTCATCAGCTCGCTTACGTCATTGAAATGCTGGTGCGCGAGAATTTCCGTAGGTGCCATAAGTGCGGTCTGGTATCCGCTTTTTACGGCAATATACATTGCCATTATCGCGCATACCGTTTTTCCGGAGCCGACGTCACCCACCAGAATTCTAGCCATGGGGTGTATTTTGCCGTCGTTACCTTTAATTACTGTGTCTCTGTAAATATCGTTGACCGATTTCTTCTGAGAATCGGTAAGCTCGTAGGGGAGAAGATTCGTCACCGGTGAAAGATCGCAGGGCGAAAACTGAGCACCCTCGCCGATTTTTTTATGCTGACTTGAAAGAGAAATGCCTATTCCAAAGGTAAAAAGCTCGTCAAAGGCGAGTCTTGAGAGTGCAGCAGAAAGCGCTTTTTCATTTTCGGGAAAATGAACGTTTTTCAGAGCGTAAGATAAAACCGGCAGAGAGTGTTCAAGGCGTATATCGTCGGGCAAAGGATCCTTGATCTCGTGCAACACCTCATCCAGTGCAATTTTTGTGATTTTATCTATCATATTTGATGATATTCCGTCCGTGAGCGAATATACGGGAACGAGGTAGGGAAGAGGAATTCCCGGAAGGACAGGTTCAAATTTTGGATTTGTAAACTGAATTTTGTTCTTTGCGTATATTGGCTTGCCGTAAAATCTGAATTCTGCTCCGATATGAAATATATCCTTGATATACGGGGAATTGAAGAAGGTTATCTCGCAGGCACCGCTTTCGTCGAAGGCTCTGAATTTTGATATTGTGAGTCCCTTGCGTATAGCGGCGGATTTGACCTCTGACGCAACAGTCAGGATGACGGATTCGTTAATGCCTGGGTCGACCTTTGAGAGTAATTTGACGTTTCCCCGTCTTTCGTAAGCGCGCGGAAAAAGGTATACTAGATCCTTGAGTGTAAATATACCAAGTCTTGCAAGCTGCTTTTGTCGTGTTGTACCGATTCCCGGCAGTTCACTGACGGAGGATGACAAAGTAAATTTTTTCACGGCGCGCTCCTTTCTTCGTTTGTAACTATATTTTACACTATGTTTTTGCTTTTTTCAATAAGAAAAACAATTTTAGGTAAAAATCAGTCGGAAACGTGAGGAAACTCGGTAATTTACAGATATTTAACAGTTTTTTTGAAATCTTCCTTTACAAAGCACTATTAATGTGTTATAATATAATGTAATTATATAATTTATTCTGTGATGGAGTCGGAATGCTTTTTGAGCTGAATGATACAAAAGAATACAGTCAAGCAATTGTTAAGCTGTCGATTTTAACGTCAGTGGCCGTTTTAGGGTGCATTCTTTTCGGCTTTTTCTGTCTTCCTGTTGCTGCGGCATACTATGCTGCGTTGCTTTTATATGAAAGACCCGGAAAAAGAATAATGAGCATCGTTATTCCTGCCGTGTACTTTGCGTTGAATTTCTTTCTTCAACCTGCTTTTTCTTTGGATGCACTTGCATACGTTGTTCTTGGCGCTATTATTTATTTTTCGGTTAAGAAATCACGCTCTAAGGGCGAAACTGCGTTTTGGATGACGGTTGCTACACTTGTAATAATTATTTTAACTACGTTTTTCCTAGCGTTTGAAGTAAACGGTGATATAGGATTCCTCTCGATTAAGCAATTTTATTCGGGAGTTTACCGTAATCTGAAGGAAGAGGTTATGGAGCGAATCCTTGCGCTTAAAACTACCTCGGAGGAAGGAATCGTATCCTATGCATACAACTTCTATGAGGCAGAGAGGCTGTTTGAGGAATTGGCGATGTCCGTAATTCCTTTAGCGATTCTGTCAGCCTTCCTCATAGTCGGTATTTCTCTTAAGCTTTTTGCTACCGTAATTGCGAAATACTCCGGAGCAGATTGCGGAATATATTTCTGGAGCTTCGGTACTTCAAATCTTGTTGCGTATTTTTACGTGATAACTTATGTTATCGGTATGATAGCAGAGTCTGACGGAAGTCTGTTTGCGTTTACGGTTATGTCGCTAACTACGGTTTTTTCGGTAGTTTATGCCTATATTGGCGTAAGATTTGTTTTTTACTTTATTCTCTCGCGGGGTAAGAGCGCATGGCTTGCTATACTTATTATCGCTCTGGGCTTTGTGATTATGTCCTTGGTTGCGCTTCAAATTCTCTCGTTTATCGGTGTTACGGTAAATATCATAGCTAACAAAGCTCAGTCTAAAGCAAAATAACGGCTTATATTATGAAAGGTCAGTGAATATGTCAGTCAATAAGAACCGATTGGTGAAATTTCGAATACCTTATGCGACGCGCTTTGAGATAACGCTTTGCATTATTCTTGCGTGTCTTAATCTTGCGCTTCTTGCGATTATATGCGAGTTTTGGGAGATATCGGCTGTAATTCCCGCCGTTATGATCGCGATCCTCTATCTTATTGAGGTGACGGTAATTGAAATTAATCATAAATCCAACTTGAAGGTCCTACCGAAAAAAAACATTCATCGGCTTCTTAACGAGGACGGAAGTGTAATAATTAAAAATTCGCTCTATCCGGTTATTGCTCTTGATATGTACGGAAGCGTTCTGTGGTATAACGATTCGATGCGTGCGGTGATCGCAAGCGAGGAAAACCTAGTCGGTGAAAACGTAGATAAAATTTTCTCAACGGATTTCGATCCGGAAAACTCTGCCGGCCTCGTCACCGAGATCAACGGCAGAAAATATAAGGTAGAGGGCTTTAAGGTCAGCGACGAGGGCGAGGGACTTTATATTGCGATGCTCACCGACGTTACGGCACTCAGTGAGGCGGAGAAGAAATATACCGACGAACGCGTTGCCGTTGCTTATATTGCTATCGATAACGTTGAGGACGTGTTACAGTATGTTCACGAGCAATCGCGCGATGCTGTTTCTACGGTTGACGACACTCTGAAAAATTGGGCGAAATCCATTAATGCGGTAATAAGATCCTACGATAACGATAAATACATTATGTTCTTTGATTCCAAGTATCTCGACGAGTGTATAAGCGACAGATTCGCAATACTTGATCGGATCAGAGATGCCAGAGTGGGCGACAGTGTTTCCTTGACGGTCTCTATCGGCGTATCTCGAGTTAAAGGTTCGCTTCGTGACCGTGAGCTTGCTGCTAGGGATGCTATAGATATGGCTTTGCAGCGCGGCGGTGACCAGGCTGTCTATAAGACCGAAACCACTACCGAATATTTCGGCGGAAGAACGAAGTCGGTTTATAAGCGCTCTAACGTTCGTTCAAGAACGTTTACGAACCAGCTCACCGCACTTATGGCGAGAGCGGATAATGTTATTATAATGGGGCACAGATACGGCGATTTTGATTCCTTCGGTGCATCGGTCGGCGTAGCGCGTCTTTGTATGCTGTGCGGAGTAAAAACAAATATAGCGATCGATATGCGCGATAAAAACCTTGAGCCATGTATCAGAATGATGCAGGAGACCGACCTTTATTCGACGATATTTATCGATAACGCCGAGGCGCTTGACCTTGTTGGACCGGACACACTCGTCGTTTTAGTTGACCATAATGCCATTGAGCGCGCGCAGTTTGCTGATATTTCCAAGAAGGTAAGCTCGGTTGCCGTTATCGACCATCACAGGAAGATAGAAAAGATGCCGGAAACGGTCAAGCTCTCGTATATAGAGCCCTCTGCCTCAAGCGCGTGCGAGCTTGTAACCGAAATGCTTGAAAATTCCATAAGCTCGCAGAATCTTCTTAAGGAGCTTGCGGATATGCTGCTTGCCGGTATTCTCCTTGATACTAAGCAGTTTACAAGAAGCACCGGTACGCGCACCTTTGGTGCCGCTCAGTATCTTCGTGGCGCGGGAGCAAGCCCGACAGATGTTTATAACCTCTTTAAGACCTCTGCCGAGGATCTTTCCAAAGAGGCACGTTTCCACACGTCGATAGTTACCTATAAGGATAATATAGCGATTTCCGCGTGTGACGGAGACACTGATGAGAGCTACCGTGTAATCGCCTCAAAGGCAGCGGATAAAATGCTTACGCTTCGCGGTATTGATGCCGCGTTCACCCTCGTAAGGATCGGTGAGCAGGTGCATATATCGGGTAGATCAAACGGAAGGATCAACGTTCAGCTTATTCTTGAAAAATTCAAGGGCGGCGGTCATTTCGACGTTGCAGGCGCACAAGTGATATCGGATTCTGTTACCGACGTGCTTGAAGATCTTAAAGCGGGTATTGACGATTATCTTGAACAGTAATTAAGGAGACATAAAATGAAGGTTATTTTACTTTGTGACGTAAAAGGACAAGGAAAAAAGGATCAGATCATCAACGTATCCGACGGATACGCACGTAATTTCCTCTTTCCTCAGAAAAAGGCGATCCCTGCCGATGCTAAGGCTACGAGCGAGCTTAAGAGCCGCGAGGATGCCAAGCAATACCGTATAAATGAGGACAGAAAGGCGGCTCAGGCACTTGCGGATAAAATCAAATCTGTGACCGTTGATATCGTAATGGGGCACGGACAGGACGGAAGGCTTTACGGCTCGGTAACGTCAAAGGATATTGCCGCTGAGCTTTCTAAGCTCGTCGGTGCCGAAATAGATAAGAGAAAGATTAATCTTAAAGAAGCTATAAAGGCATACGGAAGCTATGACGTTGAAATAAAGCTTCTTCAGGACATAAGTTCTAAATTTGTTGTTAGGGTACACGACTGAGGCTCGTTGGTGACTTAAAATGGATAATAACAGTATTATTAGGCAGATGCCTATCAGCGTTGAGGCTGAGCAGGCGTTACTTGGCGCTCTAATAACCAATTCCGAGGCGTTTGATAAGGTTGCGGGAAAGATAACTGCGGATGATTTTTATCTTGACGAGCATAAGCATATTTACGCTGCGCTTATCAGGATGTATAATCAGAGTAAGGTTATAGATACCGTAACGCTTGTCAACGCGCTTGTTGAATACGGTGACCGCGATGAGGCTGGAGGAATTCAGTATATTGCCACTCTTGCAAATTCCGTTCCCGCGGTTGCAAACGTAAGGGATTATGCGCGTATCGTTGAGGAAAAAGCACTTTTGCGTAAGCTCATCGGAGTTTGCGAGGAGATAAGCGTAGATGCATACGATGAGGGCGCACCGGTAAAGTCCATAGTAGACAGTGCAGAGCAAAAAATATTTGACCTTTCGCATAACAGCGATTCCAAGGATTTCCGACACATCCGTGATATTCTTCAGAACGTTTACCATGAAATAGAGGTTCTCGCGGAAACGAACGGTGCCGTTACAGGTGCTAAGACCGGATTTTCGGGCCTTGACCGGATGCTTATTCAGATGGGAAAGGGCGACCTTGTAATCGTTGGCGCGCGCCCCGGTATGGGTAAGACCTCCTTTGCGATGAACATTGCCGTAAACGTAGCAAAACAAAATAAGGCGGTTGCCATCTTCTCCCTTGAGATGTCGGGAGAGCAGCTTGTAACCCGTATTTTGTCAAGTGAGGCTATGATCGATTCTCACAAGCTTCGTACCGGCCAGCTGAAGAGCGAGGATTGGGAAAATCTGGCGAATATTATATCTAATCTATCGGGATGTGACATATATATTGACGATACCTCTGCTATCACCAGTGCAGATATGAAATCAAAACTACGAAGGATTTCCAATCTCGGCTTGGTAGTTATCGACTATATCGGTCTTATGCAGAGCACGTCAAATACCGATAACAGAGCCCAGCAGGTGGGTGAGATATCCCGTAACCTTAAGATTATGGCAAAGGATTTTGGTGTTCCGATCGTTTGCTGTGCCCAGCTTAACCGTGGAACCGAGTCTCGCACCGGCGACGCAAAAAAGCCGACGCTTGCCGACCTTCGCGACTCGGGATCAATAGAGCAGGATGCCGACATAGTGCTCTTCCTGTACCGCGATGAATATTATAAGGATATAAGCGGAAGCGATAAGCAGGGAGAGTCGGGCAGCGCAAATACTGCTGAGGTAATAGTAGCCAAAAACAGGCATGGCTCGGTAGGAAACGTTAAGATGGGCTGGATAGGTCAGTTCACTAAATTCAGAACGCTTGAGGAAGATTTGCAGGCGTTATGAAATTAGATACTACAGGACTGTACGCTTCCAATCCATTCAAGGTAATCTATGGGGATGCGCTCCGCGCTATGCGTGACCACGGGATGGCGGAGCTTGTGCGTGGCGGTGCGCTTGTTGGCTTTTCCGGCGGCGCAGACTCGGTTATGCTGCTTTTGGTATTGCAAAAGTATACGTCTGAAAACGGCTTACGGCTGCCTGTCGCTGTTCACGTTAATCATATGATAAGAGGAGCGGAGGCCGACTTTGATGAGAGCTTTTCGCGTGATTTTTGCACTGCGCTAGGCGTAGAATTCCTCTCCTATTCGCGTGATATTCCGGCAGAATCAAAGCTCGTTAAGATGGGGCTTGAAGAAACGGCAAGAAATACAAGATATTCAATATTCAACGATTTAATGCGCAGCAGAAACGATATTGCTTGCGCAGCTGTTGCTCACAATGCGACCGACAATCTTGAGACGATGATCTTCAATATGATGCGTGGCACGGGACTTCGCGGAATGGCTGGAATCGCTCCGCATCGCGACTCGGTCATTCGTCCGCTAATTTACACGCCAAAACGCGATATTATCGCGGCACTTGATGCCTTCGAGATCCCCTATGTTACCGATAGTACGAATAGCGACCTTGATTACAAGCGTAATTATATCAGGCATGAGATAATACCTCGTTTGTCTGTTCTTGCTGATGATCCGGAGGCTAGTGCAACGGGACTTTCCGCGCGTTTGCGTGAGGACAATGCTTTTATTGAGACGTTGGCGGCTCGGCTTTTTTCGTCTGATCAGGATGCTCTAAGCTCCTCCGATCTTGCTAAGGCCGAATTTCCTGTTTTTGCAAGAGCGGTGTCAATGCTTGCTTCCCGTTTCGGTGCGAGTCTGGAGGAAGTTCATTTACGTAAGATCCGTGAGCTTATCCTGAAGGGAAGCTTCGATTTTTCGGTTGATATCCCCGGTGGCATGCGTTTTTCCTCGGTTGGGGGCAAAGCTACGGTTTCAAGGAAATCTGACAGCGTGTTTCAAGGCTATGAGTATAGACTTGAGCTTTGTGAGAATTATATACCCGAGGTTGACAAGTACGTAATACTTTCACGTCTGCCGATTTCAGAATTTTCTTCAAATGTTTACAAAATTTCAATACAACAGAAAATTGATTCTGATATAATTAAAGGCGAATTGCTTGTCCGAGAGAAAAGAGACGGCGATTCCTACGTATACGGCAAGATGACCAGGAAGCTTAAAAAGCTTTTTAACGACAGATCGATTTCAATCGAAGCGAGGGATAAGATACCCGTTATATGTGACTCTATGGGAATTTTGTGGGTTCCCGGCTTTGGAGTGCGTGACGGAGGAGAAAAAAATCCCCAAAATGTCATTTATTTTGCTATTGCTGAAAGAGCATAGCATTTTATCAATTGTTTATAATAATTTAAGAGGACTAACAGAAAGGCGCTAACCCTATGAAGGTGAATTTCAAGAGCATACTTATGCTCATTTTCCTTGTTGTGTCTGTATTGCTTGCGGTGACGTTCTTTACAAATAATTTGAACAGACCCGAGGAGCTTACTTACGGCAAGGTGCTTGATAAGTTTGAGAATGACGACGTAATTGAGTTTACGATCGACGGCGAGCTCAACTTAATTTTATATACAAGAAAGGAGATATCTCCCGGAGTATATGAAACTCAGGTAGTAAACGGTGAGACAGTTTACGTAAGAGAAAAATATGAGTATAAGCTTAGCTACGCCTTCCAGCTTGAGGCGATAACGGATAAGGCAAACGAGGTTAGGGAATCCGGCGGAACGACCCTGCAGGATTACAATATTGAGAGAGCGGCCGAGACTCCTTGGTACGTTGCATACCTTCCTTATATTATTCTTGCCGTTCTTTTCGGCGGCCTTTGGTTCTTTATTATGCGTCAAGCACCGGGTGGCGGAGGCAAGATCAATTCCTTCTCCAAATCGAAGGCTAAGGTTGCCGTAAATGACAAGGATGCCGTGAAATTTGCGGATGTTGCAGGTGCTGATGAGGAAAAAGCAGAGCTTGAGGAAGTCGTCGAATTTTTGAAGGATCCTTCAAAATTCGTTAAGCTTGGCGCCCGCATTCCGCGCGGCGTGCTTCTGGTCGGACCTCCCGGTACGGGTAAAACGCTTCTTGCAAAGGCTGTTGCAGGTGAGGCGGGCGTTCCGTTCTTCTCGATCTCTGGATCGGATTTCGTTGAAATGTATGTCGGTGTCGGAGCATCCCGTGTAAGGGATTTGTTCGATAATGCGAGAAAAACTCCGGCAAGCATCATATTTATTGATGAAATAGATGCAGTTGGACGTCACAGAGGCGCAGGCCTTGGAGGCGGACACGACGAGAGAGAGCAGACGTTAAACCAGCTTCTCGTTGAGATGGATGGTTTTGGCACGAATTCCGGAGTCATCGTTATGGCGGCTACAAACCGACCTGATATTCTTGACCCGGCGCTTCTTCGTCCCGGCAGATTTGACAGGCGCGTTACTGTAAATTACCCCGATATGAAGGGCAGAGAAGAGATCCTCAAGGTTCACTGCCGCAATAAGCCCCTTGAAGCGTCTGTCGACCTTGGAAAGATCGCGCAAACCACGATCGGCTTCACCGGCGCTGAGCTTGCAAATCTTATGAACGAAGCGGCACTACGAGCCGCAAAGAAAAATAAGGCGCTTATCGGTATGGAGGATATTGAGGAGTCTTATATGAAGCTTCTTCTCGGTCCTCAGAAAAAGAAAAATATGCGTACCGCGGATGATAATAGACTTTGTGCATATCATGAGGCAGGACACGCGGTTGCTTCGTATTACTGTAAACACACCGACCCCGTGAAGCATATCACCATTATTCCTGCAGGCTCTGCGGGCGGCGTTACTATCAGTGTTCCGACTGAGGATAGAATGGTTACGTCCCGCAATGAAATGCTTGACAGAATCGTTCTCGCGCTTGGCGGCAGAGTTGCCGAAGAGATTGTTCTCGACGATATCTCGACAGGCGCGTCAAACGATATTCAGCAGGCAACTGCTATTGCGCGTAATATGGTTACCCGCTACGGTATGAGCTCAAAGCTCGGTACTGTTCTTTACGGCTCTGAGCATTCGTCCGACGAGGTATTCCTCGGCAGAGATTTCTCATCCGGTAAGAACTACTCCGAGAAGACCGCATCCGAGATCGACGAGGAGATCCGCGCAATAATTTCCGACTGTTATAAGACCTGTACGAAGCACCTCAGTGACAATATAGGTAAGCTCCATTTCATTGCCGAGTTTCTCCTGAAGAATGAGTCGATGGACGATGAGCAGTTTAAGGCTGCTATGGAAGCAGAGAATCCCACTATTGAGTATATCGAATCGATAGCAGAGGAAAAGAAGCGCAAGAGTGACGAAGAAAACAAGACCGCTCACGAGAATAATGAAAGGGCGGCAGAGGAGGAACGTCGTAAGGCTGAGGAAGAAAACGAGAAGAGAAAAGAAGAAATGGCAAAGACGGGCAAATTCCCGGTTGACGATTTCTTCAACTCTGTCTTTAACGTTCCTGAAGATAATGATAAAACCTCGGATGCCGAGGATGAAAACAAAGCAGAATGATAAAGTTCTTTTGTGCCTAGCTTGGATTTAAGATGACGCGCTAATTGTCAACATTTATGGTATAAAGTTGAATAGAGTTCCAATAAGGGATACAGGATCAGCAAGAGGACGAAGCGAAGCGGAGTCCTCTTTCTGCTCGTGCAGGGTGTTTTGGAGGGAGAAAATAAAATGCTGTTGCGAAAACGATTAAATCTGAGGAAAATGTAAGCTCTTTTGTTTGTCGTCAAGACTTTATCTTTGTTCGCAAAATAAACAAATCAAAACTTGAATAATTGTTTATGTATACAAATATTTCTTTTTTAGATTCTTTTTTAATGTTTTATATTGACATCTAAAATAGAATATTTTATAATAAGTGTGTGTAAGTGGGAGCATATACCCTGTACGTGCTTCCAGTTTTTTCAGTATATTAACAACATTAAGGAGAAAAACAAAATGAGAAGATTACCCAAAATTCTCGCATTGCTTCTCACCGTTTGTCTGGCTTTTGCCGTTATTGCGGTCATTGCGGTTGCGCTCGACCCGTCTGCGACAACGGATCACGGCGTAGCTGATGACTATGAGGATTGGGAGCCCGGTACTGATTATACCAACGGATTCCCATCTGCTTCAAATTCTGCAGGTAATTATAGCTCGTTGAAGGTTGTTCACAACGAGAAAAGTGATAACAATTATATTCAGTTCGTTTATAAGAAGTCTTCAACCAAAAAATACACTAGAGAATATAAGTTCTCACCTACAAACGATCTTTCTGCCTATTCGTATTACACGGTTGACTTTGACGTTTGTGCAGATCAGTACTTATATGAGTTGAACGGTGAGACTCAGATGTCCCGCAATGTTCCCGACGGTGCGGAGAACGTGAGGCTTTCATACAGCGAGGAAACCAGTTTTTCTCTTGACAACCGTCCGTGTAAACAGTCTGGTATAACAATAACGTCTGGAAAGGACTATTACTCCTTATGCATTGGGTTTGTGTATGATGGAAGTAACTGGAGGATACAACTCGACCAGAAAGATACAGGTTATACGCTTCCTAATAGGCTGGATGTCTGGTCGCACTTTACGTACGCTGTTGAGACAAGGTATGAGAATAGCTCGTACGGTTACTCAAAGGTTCGTGTCTACTTTAACGGTGGCCTTCTCGGCACCAGTTATATATTTATGAAAGATAGTACGAAGGCAAATGCGGTTATAGTTAAACCTCGCGCGATAGAATGGAGTATAAATAAGACCAACATACCATACTCTATGGGCATTGATAACTTCACTCCAACCTTCTACTATAAGGGTTATACGTCCGGTAATTCATACGGAATAGACGATCTCTTTGCCGATGAGAATAAAAATGTGTCGATTGTATACTGCGAGGACGTAATTTATTCCGCCAGCTATGCGCAGCCCGGCAACCCTTACTTCTCAGTAGATACAGGAACCACAAAGTGGTACATTCCTTACTTAAAAGACGAAATACTTTCTAAACTTAAAAATGGTGCAGTCATAGAGACTTGCATGGATATTTCCGATTATACTCCTCCTGAAAATGTTGACAATTTTGATGTCTACCTTCTTGATGGTGCTACGTTCTCGCTTTCCAAATCAGCACTTCAGAAGTACGTGATTGAATCCTCTGCTATCGGCTATTCTGTTTCAAGGATCAGTAACGAGAAAGCGATTACACTCAAGTGGTATGATGCAAAAGGCGGAGCTGTCGTCAAAGAGGAGCTCCTCACACCCGGCGTTGTTCCGAGATTTGGCACCGAAACAATCGGCAAGATCGATTACGAGAACAAAAACGTAACGACGTACAACATTGAAAAATGGATGTGGGATATCGACGGCGAGAATACATATTTTTCCCCTGTTGACATTCATGCACTTACGCTTGACGATATAAATCTTATCAAACAAACTTGCGGCGGCGTATTGGAAGCATATCCTGTCATCGATACCGGTGTTACACCCGTTGCTGAGCCTCTCGCATATTCTATTTCCTACCTGAAAGGCGATGTCAGAATAGGCTTTGCAGATACAAATGGCACTTACGATGCTTATAAGGATATTACAACGTTTGCAGAGCAGGTTTCTAATGCTCCCGATAATGCAATAGTCTGCATGTATGCCGATGCTACCACTGATGCTACGATAACCCTTGGTGCAGAGCATACAATGTATATCGACCTCTGTGGTAATAATCTTAAAAACCTTTCGGGCAAAGCATTCGACCTTGCAAACGGATCTAATCTCTATATATATTCATCCGTCGCAGGGGCGAAAGTTTCGGCACCTACAGCGTTCTATGCCTGCCGTGCGAACTTCAACAATTGCAATGTTTACCTTGGCAAATACGGCGAATATGATGGCGCGAATGTATCCTTCGAGGCGGCAACGCTCTTTGAAATCAAAACTCCTTATACAGGAGCGAACGACGATCAACCGATCAATATTACGATTGACGGATCTGATGTTTCCGGAGCATTTGTATTCGGCGCGCCCGATATCAACCTTTCCGTGAATTCTGCTAATATGAGTGTAGAGGATATTCTCATTAACTGTGATCTTGAATATGAGGTGTTCAATGGGATTGAGGCAGATATTTCCGTTAACGGTGGACTTATTGATGCTTCCTACGTTATTGGTAATTTCCCCGAAAACTGCACGCTCGAGCTTAACGGCGTCAAGGTTATCGGACATATTGATTCCTCTGAGTACGTTCAGGAGGGAACTGTTCTTGTCGGTGAGGGCTGTGCCTTTACAAACGACGTAAGAGTTGACGGCGGTATGCTCACTCTAGATGAAAATCTTGCGTTTGCTATTTCAGATAAAGATATGACTGCAAGCGGTCATGACTTTAGAGCTACACTTCTTGTCTTCGATCTTACCGATTATGACGAATCGGAGTATACACTTGCAGTTTGGAATGACGCTAAAGGAAACAAGTTCAAAGAAGCATATTATCACACTACCGTCAGCGCGGTGTCTCACCCCGATGTATATGCAATGAGCGATAAGTCAAAATTCCCGACTACCGACCTCAAAAACGGATGGTACGATCTTGGATATTCCAGCTGGAAAAACACCGCTGAGGGTAGTGTAAACAATGCTATCGTGCACGGCGTCAAGAACGTATTTGCTCCCGTTTACGGCGGTGTTGTTCCCAGTGTTGACTATCTTGTTAACGCATCTCTTCGCAACACTGACGTAGCTCTTAACTTTTACTTGAAGATACCCGCTCCTGATAGCGGAATCGCGATTGAAGGCTTCTTTGTTTCGGTTGAAGGACAGAAGATAGAAGCAACTCTAGGTCAGGATTTTGCAGGCGCAGAGGGTTATTACGCATACGAGCTTGCTCTTGATCTCGCCTCCTTTGAAACTAGATATGCATATATTACGTTTACCGTAAGCGGTTACGACGGAAATGGTGACGGCGAGATTACCGATTCGGATGAAGACAAGGTTACGCTTTACAAGGAAATTGAGGTTGACTTTATGACCTATGCCGAGACAGCTGTTGAGATCAGTGCGTGTGGTTCGGATGCTTCTAAGCTCATCTTCGACCTTGTTCAGTATAAGTATACTGCATATCGTGCATCTCTTGGAGATGATAGCGAGGAAGAGTCCGAGATAGATATCAGAGTGGCTAATTTCTTCAATGTTCATGGCAAGGGATGCAATTGCAGAACGAACCTTGACTCTATTGTGTTGCCCGAGGAAGAAACAAGAGCAACGATAGAGAAAAGCGGAGCTCTTAAAAACGTTGTTTCCGAGGCGGGCTTCACCCTTGTTGACGGAAAACCCACCCTTTGCTTCTACGTAAATAAAGATGTTGAAATCAAATCCTTCTCAGTTAAGCTTAAGGGTCTTGAGCATCAGCTTGGCGGTTGGGACTACATCAACCATAAGTATACCTGCGATATGGAACGCGTTGATAACGTTATCATTGACGGAACCGAATATGCAGTTTACGTATACCCGGATCTTCTTCTCTGTAATGCAGCTTCAATTATGAATATCACTGTTGAGGCTGTTACTACTCCTGCTTCCGAGGGCGTAGACGAGGTTTGCGAGGTTCTCACAGGCAGCTACTCGCTTGCGGCGTTTATTCAGAGCGGAGCAGGTGAGCAGGTTGAACTTGCGAAGGCACTCTATGCGGCTTCTAAATCTGCCCTTGAGTATAGATATATAAGAGACGGAGAAGCAGCATAAAAACAGCTCAAATTAAATACATGGCTGGCTGTTGCCACAGAAACAAATAATTAAAAAAGCATAATTTGATTGGAAAAAAATTGCGGCATAAAAATGCCGCAATTTTTTGTTTTGTTGATACAAAAGAAAACTGACATCGTACGTAAAACGATGTCAGTTTCGAAAAATATGGTTTTTAAATTAAAAAACCATCCTACGAGTTGCTTTTTTAAAATTTCGTGTCTAACGCTTGGGGTTTACTACATAGTTGAAAAAATCGAACTCGCCTCTATCGTATAAGGGTAGCGAGGTTTTAGAGCAAAAATCTTTGTTCGCCTTTGAAAGCGGTGGCTTTTTTATTTATATAGTATGGATTCCGTTTTCTATATCGGCATTTGCATCAAGGTTGTACTTCTGCTGTTTTCTCCAGTCAAAGTATTTGATTGCAACCTGCTCGAACAGTGCGAGTGAGAGAAGATCCTCGTCCTGCTCCTGATAGGGAGCTACTCTCTGACGGAGAGAGTCGATTTCGGGTGCGATCTTATCCGCAGGTCTGTAATCGATGATCTCGTCGTCGCCTATGATCTTCTTTCTGAATTCATCAGAGACGGGAGCAGGGCACTTACCGTACTCTCCGCGTACAAGTCCCTTGAATTCCTTCGTTACTCGTGCATATCTGCCTTCATCAGCAAAGATTACGTTGTTAACTGCCTGAGTACCGACGATCTGAGAGGTAGGAGTTACAAGTGGGGGATATCCCGCATCCTCACGTACTCTTGCAACTTCCTCGAGAACCTCGTCGAGCTTGTCGGACTTTCCTGCCATCTTTAGCTGAGAAATAAGGTTGGAGAGCATTCCGCCCGGAACTTGATATCTAAGTGTGTTGACGTCTACCTTAAGGACCTTGGGATCTATAAGACCGCTCGCGAGATATTTTTCACGGATCTTATTGAAGTGCTTTGCTACTACGTCAAGCTTAACAAGATCGAGACCGGTGTCATAAGGTGTGTTACCTAGAGTCGCAACAAGTGATTCTGTCGGTGTATGTGACGTACCCATGGCAAGAGGTGAAATAGAGGTATCAACGCCGTCAACACCTGCTTCAATTGCCTTGAGGAGCGTCATTGAGCCGAGACCTGCTGTATAGTGGGTGTGAAGATGCACGGGGATCTTAACCGTGTTCTTGAGGGCTTTTACAAGCTGGAATGCATCGAAGGGTTTAAGAAGACCGGACATATCCTTTATGCAGATTGAGTTCGCACCCATATCCTCGAGCTGTCTTGCGTAATCGGCAAAATTCTCGTTGGTATGGAATGGAGAGGTGGTGTAGGATATAGCAGCCTGAACGTGACCGCCCTCTTTAATTGTAGCTTTAATAGCCGTTTCAAGGTTTCTTGCATCGTTAAGAGCGTCGAAGATACGTATTATATCAATACCGTTTGCGATAGATTTCTGTACGAAATACTCAACTACGTCGTCTGCGTAGTGTCTGTAACCGAGAATATTCTGACCGCGGAAAAGCATCTGGAGCTTTGTATTCTTTACGTGCTCTCTGATGGTGCGCAGTCTTGTCCAAGGATCCTCGTGAAGGAATCTGAGACAAGTATCAAAGGTTGCGCCGCCCCAAGCTTCGAGGGAGTAGTATCCAACCTTATCCATATCCTCAAGAATCGGAAGCATTTCATCCGTTGTCATACGGGTTGCTGCAAGGGATTGATGTGCGTCACGGAGGACTGTTTCTGTAATTAAAACTTTAGACATTTTTAGTTTCCTTTCTTAAGTTTTGAACTAGGCAAAGAAGCTGAGGAATACACCGGCAGCAACTGCCGAGCCGATAACTCCGGCAACGTTGGGACCCATTGCGTGCATAAGCAGAAAGTTTGAAGGATCTTCCTTGCGTCCAACATCCTGCGCTACTCTTGCTGCCATAGGAACTGCCGAAACGCCTGCTGAGCCTATGAGAGGATTTATTTTACCGCCGGAAAGCTTACACATGATCTTACCGGTGAGAAGTCCACCGCATGTAGACAGAATGAATGCGCAAAGTCCTAGTAGAATTATATATATGGTTTCAAGCTTTAAGAAGTTCTCCGCATTCGCGGTAGCTCCGACAGAAACACCAAGGAAGATAGTAACTATATTGCAAAGCTCGTTCTGTCCTGTTTTTGAGAGTCTGTCTGTTACACCGGAAACGTTAAAGAGGTTTCCTAACATAAGGAAGCCGACAAGCGGTGCCGCATCGGGAATAATGAGAGTAACGATGAGAGTAACGATAATGGGGAATATAACCTTCTCAAGCTTGGATACGGTACGCAGGTTAGTCATCTTAATCGCACGTTCTTTTTTTGTGGTAAGAAGCTTCATAAACGGCGGCT
>JAZRUS010000073.1:0-13791 GCA_045652665.1 Eubacteriales bacterium
TATCTCTCATGCTCGGTCTGAAGGTCAACCCCCCAGTATACGGGGTATTTGAAGCTCTCGCCCGATTTCTCGAGTATATCTATCGCCTCGGTATAGGTTACCTTAGCGTAATCTGCATTTCTGAGAGCGGTAAGACGCTCAAGCAGGGTCTTGTCCACAAACTTATTGAAGAATTCAAGCTCCTGCGCACAGTTATCCATTACGTGGTTGATGATGTACTTTATCATATCCCACGCAAGCTGCATATCGTCGTTAAGATCGGCAAACGCGATCTCAGGCTCTATCATCCAGAACTCAGCCGCGTGGCGCGCGGTGTTCGAGTTTTCGGCGCGGAAGGTTGGACCGAAGGTGTATATGTTTCCGAACGCCATAGCGTATGTTTCACCCTCAAGCTGACCGGAAACCGTAAGGTTTGCGCTCTTGCCGAAGAAGTCCTTGGAATAATCTATTTTCCCGTCCTCACCTCTCGGAGGATTCTCGGGGTCGAGAGTCGTTACTCTGAACATCTCACCCGCACCCTCTGCATCCGAGCATGTAATTATAGGTGTGTGAACGTATACAAATCCGCGGCTGTGGAAGAAGGAATGGATTGCATAAGCAACCTCGCTCCTTACTCTGAACACCGCAGAGAACAGATTTGTTCTGGGGCGCAGATAAGCCTGATCTCTGAGATACTCTACCGTATGGCGTTTGGGTTGAAGGGGATAATCCGGAGTGGACGCTCCCTCTACCTCGACCGACGCTGCCTTAAGCTCAAAGGGCTGCTTTGCGCCGGGGGTGAGAACGAGCTCGCCTGTTACGACGAGAGCCGCACCGACGTTCTGCGCCGCGATCTCATCATAGTTTCCTACCTTCTCCCTCTCGAATACGACCTGTATGCTTCCGAAGCAGGAGCCGTCGTTAAGATCAATAAATCCAAATGCCTTGGAATCTCTCAGGTTTCTGACCCAGCCGCCGACGGTCACGGTCCTGCCGCCGAAGCTCGCGGGGTCTTTATAAATGCTTTTAACAAGTGTTCTTTCCATTGTTAAATCTCCATAAAAAATATATTACAAAATATTTTATCACAAATAATCACGCTTTGCAATGCTTTTAGGAAAATTTAGAAGAATTTTTGCCAATTTACACGAGAATGAGCCTTGCTATACCGAAATAGAGAAGAAGGGCGACGGTATCTACCAACGTGGTTATGAACGGAGATGCCATAACGGCAGGATCAAAGCCAAGCCTGCGCGCAAGAAGCGGAAGCGACGAGCCTATCAGCTTTGCCGTCAGGATAGAGAATGTGACGGTTAGTCCTACGGTGATTCCGACGAAGGGGGTTACAGCGGGATTTGAGAGCAGGAATCCGTCTATCAGCACCACCTTGACCGCTGCCGCAGCACCGAGAGCCAAGCCTGCGAGGATGCCAACGAAAAACTCCTTTCTTAGAACGCGCCCAATATCCGAAAGCCTGATCTCACCTACCGAGAGCGCGCGGATAACGGTGACTGATGCCTGCGCTCCCGAATTGCCGCCCGTGTCCATCAGCATCGGTACGAAAAGCAATAGAACGGCAGGCAACGCCTCCTCAAAACCGGAAAGAATTGCACTGGAGAAGGTAGCGGAGATCATAAGAATAAAAAGCCACGGAACTCTGGCACGCCAAAGTGAGAAGGCACCCGTGCCGAGATAACCGGTGTCGGAGGGGGTTATTGCCGCCATTTTCGCAAAATCCTCCTCGGTCTCCTCTCTTAGTACCGATATCGCGTCATCCACGGTCACGATTCCTACGAGACGTCCCTCTTTATCCACGACAGGAAGGGCGACAAGTCCGTATTTATCAAATTTTCTCGCCACGCCCTCTCTATCATCGTTCGTATACGCCAACACGGGTCGCGCCGACATAATATCTCCTATTCTAGACTCAAGCGGCGATATAAGCAATTCACCCGCTCCAACCGTTCCAAGCAGCTTGCGCTTACTGTCGGTCACGTAGCAGGTATACACCGTAGCGCTCTCGCGGGCAACACGCCTTACGTGGGAAAGTGCCTCGGCAACAGTCATCTCGGCTCTTAATCTAACGTACTCCGTCGTCATTATTCCGCCTGCGGTGTCTGCCCCGTAACGAAGCAGACGGTTTATCGCTGCGCGGTCGGCACTCGTCGAGTTTCTGATTATCCGCTTAACTACAGTGGCGGGCATTTCCTCTATGAGGTCAACCGTGTCGTCGTAATAAAGCTCTGAGAGCATCTCGGACAGCTCACCGTCGGAGAAGGAACTGATTATCCGCTCCCTTCTCTCACCTTCCATCTCCACAAAGACCTCTGCTGCAAGTTCCTTCGGGAGCAGACGGAATGCCGCCGTATAACAATCCGCGCCAACCTCGGATATAAGCTCGGCAATATCTGCCGCAGGCAGAATCAGCATCCCCTCGCGCGCTGCCTTAAATTTGTGAGAGCGAAGAAGCTCGACAAGCTCCTCGGCGGACAGGGCGCCCTGCATATGCGATTCGGCATTTTCCATCATTTCCCTCCTCGTTGCAAAAGACAAATTTCACGGCTTATATCTTATCACCGCTTTTGAAACCTGTTACTATTATGTCAAAAAGAACCAAGTATATGAAAACCAACTTTCCTTGTCTTCCCAAAACCGCAACGCTGTTATTCCCCTCCCTCTCCGAGAACGGCTCGTCGAACCGAGTCAAGATTTGCCGCGCCCATCAGCACTATTGCAGAGCTGTCGAGAGAAAGGAGCGCGCGGCGGATATCCAAATCGGAAATCACACAGGCCCTGCCGCCGATGAGAGCGGCGAGAGAAGCCGCATTCACCCCATCTATCGGCGCCTCTCGAATGCCGTCGATCTCGCTCAGCATTACGGCATCCGCAAGAGAAAGGGCGTCGGCAAATTCTCTAAGGAAGGCGGCCGTGCGAGAATAAGTATGCGCTCGAAAAACCACAGCTATTTTTTCACCGACTGCGGCACGAAGTGCCTCGATCGCACATTTTATCTCGGTAGGATGATGGGCGTAGTCATAATATACCGGAATACCGTCAAGCCTGCCGATCAGCTCAAGACGCCTGCCCACTCCGCGAAAGGCTGAGAGAGCCGCAGAGATCACGTCATCGCGGACTCCAAGCTCTAGGGCTGCGCTTGCGGCGGCGAGAGCATTCATAGCGTTATGCCTGCCCGGAACGGATAGGCGTATTGCAAGAGGCTCACCGACACTACGGTCAATAATCAGAGAAAAGAGTCCCTCACCCACGTGCATAATGCGTGCTCGGTAATCTGCACCCTCGCCCTCCCCGTAGGTAACCACCCTGCATTTCATTTCCGGTATAAGAGAGCCGAGATTTCCGTCATCAAGGTTGACGAGCGAAACCGAGGACAGATTTGCCGCATTAAGAAAGGAGGCGCATATTGAACCAAGGTCGGAAAAATAATCCACGTGGTCAAGCTCGAGATTTGTAAAAACGGACATACTCGGAGAGAAGTATAAAAACGAATCCTTATATTCACACGCCTCGTACAAAAGCATCTCGCGGCCGCCAAGGCGCAAATGCGAATCAAGGCTCGGAATATCCGCGCCGAGAAGCGTGGTTTGCCCAAGGGATGCCGCCGTCATAATTGCGTCCAGCATAGCCGTGACCGTCGTTTTACCGTGACTGCCCGAAACGCCGACTCGAGTCGAAAAGCTATCCATAACGGCACCGAGCAGCTGAGCGCGCGATACACACGGAACACCTGCTGCCATGGCGGCGGAAAGCTCCGGATCATCCTCAGAGACAGCGAGGCTGTATACCGCGAGCGACGGGGGGCTCGAAGAAAGAGTTTTTCCGCCGACGCTTATATCGTAACCGTCATCAATAAGGTGCGAAACAGCTTTCGTACACTCTCTGTCAGAGCCGCTGACACGGTAACCGAGCGATGAGCAAAGCAGAAGCAACGGATACATTCCGGCTCCGCCCGCACCGATAAAGCGCAGATGAGCCCCCCTCTCTGACAGGATCTCCTTTATGCGTGCTTTTTCGACACCTGAGTGATTATTTGACATTATAACACCTCACTTAATCGTTTGTTCACACTTAGGCAATACATCTTCTCAAAAATTCAACAAATAGTTAAATCTATTTGAGAATTTTTTTAATATTCTTTCGGTATAATATATTCGGTATCACAAAAAAGTGTCATTTTTGGAAAGGAATACTATTATGCAGATCACAGATATCAAAATCAGAAAATTCTTTGACGAGGGGCCAATGAAGGCTATAGCCTCCGTAACCTTTGACGACTGCCTTGCTGTTCACGACGTTAAGGTAATCTACGCAAGAGACAGATTCTTCATCGTTATGCCCTCAAGAAAAAATCCCGACGGTACCTACCGTGACATCGTTCACCCCATTAACTCCGATTTCAGAAATGCGCTTGAAGAAGCGGTTATTGATGCATATCACGTTCAGCTCGTTGCCTCTCAGCATGATGCGGACGAGGAGGACGGAGCAGTTATTATATAAGCTTTCAAAAAACAGGGAGGCATTGTTCACACAATGCCTCTTTTTTGGTATTTTGATTTTTTTGGGGGACAAAATGTCGTTAGAACACGCAGAGCTTAAGCTATCTCTGCCGATACGCTCGGCACCGCATTCAGGCGCAAGGAAGGAGGGCTTTGGCTTTATCACCTCAGGCAACGGAACGCTTACCGCAAGGGATCTTTCAGCAATAGGAGCGAAGAGCACTTTTAAGCCGTGTATCATTACGATTTCCGACGGCTCTGTAAAAGAAGCCGAACGGCTGGCAAGAGGTCTTGGCTGCTCGGTTCTGCTACCGCACAGTGAGCTTGACTTCATGAGGATCATAGAGACCTGCCGTTTTACGGTTTCTGAGGGAATAATCGGCATGGCACTTTCGTTTTTATTTGACACGCCCTGCTACTTTGATGCAGGAAACAGTCGGTGCCGCAAATTGTACGCCGAAATCTGCGAGCAGATCAGCGCATACAGATTTCTACTTCCATACACAAAAAACCGAGCGCATCTTATAAGCGGATTCAATACTCTGCCGTGCGAATTTGCATATGCAAAGGTAAGACTTGGAGAAGCTATCGCAGAGGATCTGAGAAAAATAGGATTAACTTATCTTAAATTTTGATCTCCGACGCAATTCTAAAGGCGTCGATAACAAAAAGAGACTTATTCGGGGTACATTAAAACCCGAGCAAGTCTCTTTTTACATACCATAAATTATTCGCTGACGCTTGCTGACGTAACAGCTTCTGCCGCTTCGTTTTCAACAGGTGCTTCTACTGCGGCTTCTGCCGATGCTTCGACGATCGCCTCTGCCTCTGTTGCAGCTTTTTTCTCGCCCATGCGCTTTTGAGTGACGCGGCGAAGCTCGCGGAAAATACTTTTATGCTCTGACATAGCACTCTTCTGAAGGGCAGTTGCCTCGTTCTGTCGCTCGGTCAGCTCTCGCTGAAGCTCAACGTTCTTAGCACTTGCGTTAAGGGCAGACTGAACGGAAGATATTATTCCCTTCTGAGATGCAATCAGCTCACGCTCGGATTCAGAAACCGCGCTCTGCGCCTCGGCGAGACTCTTTTGCATCTCCGCTATCTCCGCAAACGCCGCCTCGATAAGCTTTTGATTCTCAAGATTTGCCTTTTGCTGCTCTATAAGAGCCGCCTGCTCACCCGTTACTGCCGCCTGCTCCTGATTAATGAGCTTTTGATTTACCTGGACGCCCTGTATCTCACGGACCGTGGCGCGCTGCATATCATTTACCTTTTTCTGAGCCTCTGCGGCATCCGACTGAGCATTGGAGAGCTGCATATAGGACGCTCCAAGCTCGGTCATACGTTCGGACAGCTCCTTCATATTCGCGATAAGAGCCAAGAGCCTATCCATGATGGAACGTTCACCCTCAAGGATATCCGACTCCATCTCCAGGATGGCTTCGCCGTTTTTACCTACGGGAGCCTCAATCGGCGCGGATTCCTGCGACACGGTATCGGGCATAGACGCCACATACTCATTCGCCCTCTTTTCAAAAACTGCCTTAAATTTCTGCATTGCGGTATTGACCGCATCCTCGACCACACCGGAAATATCTATACTTGCGGGAGCGATACTGACTCCCTGAGGCGGATAAGGACGGTACATATCGTACGGAGGATAGAACTGCGCCGCATGCGGGGTGTGATACTGCGATGTATCTCTTTGCGGTGCTGTCGCTTCATATCTTTTCTCGTGCCTTTCCTCTGCCGGAAATTCGTCACGGGTGGGGGGAGTTGGGTCTTTTGCTCTCTGCTCATATTCCGAATCGGAGATATCTACAGTCCTGACGCGCTCAAGAAGTTTATCGCGCTGAACCGCCATACGCATCTCGAACTTCGACGCTTCGCTTCCAAGCTTTCTGCCTGCGCGCGGACTTTCTACCGCTATAAGCTCCTCATAAAGAGCCTTGACCTCCTCTACGAGCTCATCAAAGATGGCAACGAAGGAAAGATATTCACGCTTTGAAAGCTTAAATTCACTCTCCGCCTTTGCATATCTTGCGACTGACTTTGAGTTATTCTTGATTTCTCTGTTTTCGTCTGCCTTTACAAGCTCGTCGTAGAAGGCAGCAAGCTTCTTTGCGGCAACGCTGCATATAGAATACTTGTTCTTTACGAGCGCCTTTGTCGCTTCTATTTTTCTCTTAAGTTCTGCGTTATCTGCCGCCATTTAGCACCTCTTTCTTCGCTTATGCGAATTTATTTTTTGTCTCCATCCTCATCCCTTGACATTTTGGAAAAATCGATCGCCTTTGGCATATTCCATTTGAAGATGGTGGCGAATAACCTTATCATAATTATTATAGTAGCACCTGCCGAAACCGCTACAATTTCGTTCGCCCCGGATCTGAGGATAACGAGGCACACCGAAGCTCCAAGGAGCGCGGCAAGCAGATATATTCGCTTTCTGAGAATCGCCGGAATCTCATTCATTATAATATCGCGAACCATACTTCCACCCGTTCCGCTTAGCATACCCATAAGGATAATCAGAAAGGGGTTGGTCTCTCCCGCATTTATGCAGATCTGAACGCCCGAAACGACGAAAACTCCGAGTCCGAGCGCATCAAAATAATTATTGATGCTCTCTATGAAACGCTCATTTCTTACGTACTGCTTTTTAAACACTGCGGCAAGTATAAACACCGCAACTGAGGTAACTACGCTTACTATAACGAGCAGGTAAAGTTCAAAGAACTCGGGGGGCGTGTTGCCTATAAATATGTCGCGCAGCATTCCTCCGCCAAAGGAGGTTATGAGCGCGAGAAATATTACACCGACAAAATCGTTTTCCTTATCTATTGCCATAAGGGCACCGGATATTGAAAAGGAAAAAACGCCGATTATCTCAATAACAGTAAGTAACGTGGTCATAGATCACCGTTAAAGCTTACGAAGCAGGTCGTTTAGCGCCCTGCCTCTGTGGCTTATCGCATTTTTCTCGTCATCCGTCATTTCCGCGACGGTTCGAACCTCAGCTGTCGGAATAAAGTGCGGATCGTATCCGAAGCCGCGCTCACCTCTGGGAGTATCTATTATCTCTCCGTATAGATATCCCTCGGCAGATATCTCCCTTCCGTCGGGGTAAACCAGCGCCATAGCGCAGGTATAATGAGCCGAGCGGTCGGAAACACCTTGAAGCTTCTCAACTAGAAGGCGGTTGTTATCGAGATCTGTGCCACCCGAAAAGCGCGCGCTGTAAACACCGGGCGCACCGCCGAGTGCGTTAACACATATACCGCTGTCATCAGCAAGCGAGGCACAGCCGGATATTTCGGCTATCTCACGCGCCTTTTTAAATGCGTTATCAAGGAAGGTTTCACCGTCCTCGACAGTTTCGTGATCTATGCCCGCCTCGGAAAGCGAAAGGATCTCTTCAAATCTCTCTCCGAGCATTCTTTTGATCTCGTATATTTTATGCTTATTGTTTGACGCAATTATAAGCTTCATATGGTTCTCCATGGACAAGAGTGAATAATCCGAAAATCAGAACAGTCCTGATATGCGGCCGCACCCGTCCACGTCTATACGCTCTGCCGCGGGAGATTTGGGAAGTCCCGGCATGGTCATAATATCGCCGGTGAGCACTACTACAAATCCCGCACCTGCGGAAATACGGACATTCTTGACGGTTACCTTAAAGCCGGTCGGAGCACCCAGTTTTGTCTGATCGTCGGAGAAGGAATACTGGGTTTTCGCCATACAAACGGGAAGTCCTGCAAAGCCGAGCGCCTCAAGCGCGGCTATCTGCTTCTTAGCGGCAGGAAGAACGGTTATACCGTCACCGCCGTAGATCTTCCTTACGAGCGCATCGATCTTATCCTCGATGCCGCCGTCAAGTCCGTATGCAAAGGTGAAGTCTCCTTTTTCTTCCTCGCAAAGCCTTACGACCTCGCGCGCGAGTGCCTCTCCGCCCTTGCCACCCTCTGCCCATACGGTAGAGAGAACGACGTTAACGCCGAGCTCGCGGCACTTCTCGATTATAAATCCTATCTCCGCATCGGTATCGGTCGGGAATCTGTTGACCGCGACGACCGAAGGAAGCTTATATACGTTTTTAATATTGGAGACGTGGCGCAAAAGGTTTGGAACACCTCGCTCAAGAGCCTCAAGATTCTCTTCGGATAGTTCGGTCTTCGCAAGACCGCCATGCATCTTGAGCGCGCGGACGGTTGCCACTATGACTACCGCAGAGGGGGTAAGTCCTGCCATACGGCACTTAATATCAAGGAACTTCTCTGCTCCGAGATCAGCACCGAAGCCTGCCTCGGTTATAGCGTAATCAGCCATCTTCATAGCCATTTTCGTAGCTATGACGGAATTGCATCCGTGGGCAATGTTAGCAAACGGTCCGCCGTGAACGAATGCAGGAGTTCCCTCAAGAGTCTGAACAAGATTAGGCTTCAAGGCATCCTTAAGAAGCGCAGCCATAGCTCCCGCCGCCTTAAGATCACCGGCGGTAACGGGTCTCTCATCATAAGTATAGCCGACTATAATGCGCGAGAGCCTTTCTTTAAGATCAGTGATGGAAGCGGAGAGACAGAGCACCGCCATTATCTCGGAGGCAACGGTTATATCGTAGCCGTCCTCACGCGGAACGCCGTTTACCCTGCCGCCGAGACCGTCGGTCACAAATCTGAGCTGGCGGTCGTTCATATCCACACATCTTTTCCAAGTAATACGACGCGGATCTATATTTAGGGAGTTGCCCTGATATATATGGTTATCAAGCATTGCGGCGAGAAGGTTGTTCGCCGCACCGATCGCGTGAAAATCACCGGTGAAATGAAGATTGATATCCTCCATAGGTATGACCTGAGCATATCCGCCGCCAGCGGCACCGCCCTTAATACCGAATACGGGGCCGAGCGAGGGTTCACGTAAAGCTACCGCGACGCTCTTGCCAATCCTTTTCATACCGTCGGCAAGTCCTATCGTGGTGGTTGTCTTTCCCTCTCCTGCCGGAGTGGGAGTTATGGCTGTAACAAGGACGAGCTTTCCGTCCTTTTTTCCTTTCGCATCCTCAAGAAGCGAGAGGTCGAGCTTGGCTTTAACTCTGCCGTACTGCTCTATATATTTTTCGTCAATTCCGGCATCACGTGCAATATCAAGAATGTTTTTCGGGGTCACAGACTGTGCGATTTCGATATCTGTAAGCATTTTTCAAGTCTCCCTTATTTTAAAAATACTTGTACAACTAAATTATACACTACATCAAAATAAAAGTCAATAAAAATTGATATCATTTTTTCAAAAAACCACTTGACATTGAATGAAAGAAGTTATATAATATAGTGTACGATTTTGGGACTATAGCCTAAACTATGCCCAAATGACGAAAAACGCTACTGTCCGTAGCGCGGGGAGGTAACGCGTGAAGCTCGATTTAAGGCCGCTTTTAGCAGGAGAAAGGCTCCTGACATTCGACTACGAGCTTGTGCTCGATATTGACCCGGAGGATACGACAAGCTTTCTTTACGGTGTGAGTTTTCCTTCTCCCATGAAGGTAAAGGGCGATATTACCAACACCGCCGGTTATATGCGTATGCGTCTTTCCGCCTCGGTAGATTATACCGCAAGCTGCGCAAGATGCCTCGCCCCTGTAAGCGGCCAGTTCTCCCTTGACCTTGAGAAAACCGTCGCACCGAGAGATCTGCTCGGCGATTTTGATGAGGACAGGCTGGATGACTATGCAATAATCGAGGACGGATTTTTGGAAATGGACGAGCAGCTCCGCGCTCAGCTTGAGATGGAGTTTCCCGTACGATTTCTCTGCCGCGACGACTGCAAGGGTCTGTGCCAGCGATGCGGCAAGGATCTGAATAAGGGAAAATGCGACTGTGCCGAGCGGGAGATAGATCCGCGGCTTGCACCCTTACAGAAATTGCTTGAAGAAATGAAAAAATAAAAAACACATACAAAGAGAATGCTTGTCAGCAGACTCGTTTTAGGAGGTAATCAGAATGGCAGTTCCGAAGAGAAAAGTTTCTCACGCGAGAAAAATGAAGAGACGTTCCAGTGTTTGGAAGCTTGAGCAGCCCACCAACCTCGTAGCTTGCCCCCAGTGCGGAGAAGTAAATCTTGCTTACCGCGTTTGCAAGGCTTGCGGCTACTACAAGGGCGTTGAGGTTGTTGCGAAGAACGAGAGCGCAAAGTAATTTTTGCCTCACAAAACAGAGCCGGTGCGAAAGTACGCACCGGCTCTGTTTTTTTACCAGTGTAGCACGCATTTAGGTGGAACAAAGAAAATGAACGAATATAAATGAGGTCGGCTCAAATTCGAAAAATGAGCCGACCTGTTTAGCTTTGAATTTTATTTCCTCTGAGATTAGAAATCAATCCCCTTCATATTATCAAGAACAAACTGAACAAAAACGTCCGAGCCAACCGACAGACACTTCTCATCAATGGTGAGCTTTCCGTTATGGAGTGTGCCGCCGGCTCCCGTTTCGAGATTACGAACTCCAAGGCGGAACATGCATCCCGGCTTAAGGCACGCGAAATACGAGAAATCCTCTCCGCCCATAGATTGAATAGAGCGCGGTTTGACGTTTTCAGCACCGATAGCATTAACCGCAGAAAGGCGAACGCGCTCAGTCAGGCTCTCGTCGTTATGAACGATAGGATAATGCTTGTTCATAACGAGCTCTGCTTTGCCGTCCGAGCTATCTGCTACGTTTGTAATTATTTTCTTTATTTTCTCAAGTATGTATTCGGCATTCTCATCCTTCAATGTACGAAGGGTGCAGTAGAGAGAGCAATGATCACATATTACGTTATTGGCAACTCCGCCGTGGATCGCACCTACGTTAAAAATCACGGGATCCTTCGCTTTTATCTCTTTAGCAACCATAAACTCGATCTCTGTGATAGCCTTGACCGCCATTATTATAGCATCAGAACCCTTCTCCTGATTAGCGACGTGCGCAGATTTTCCGTAAAATTCAAGATGAAAACCGTCACTCGTCGCATTCTGATCGCCTGCGTTAAGACCAATCGTTCCAGCGTCATACCCGGTATCTATGTGGAGTGCCACAATGCAATCGATAGCATCCATCACGCCATCCTCTGCCATAAGCTTTGCGCCCGACGGGGGATATTCCTCTGCCGCCTGGAAAAGCACCTTTACACAGCAGTCCAGCTTATCGCGCATCTCTGCAAGGCGGCGGCAGGCATCAAGTGCGATTGCCGCGTGCGCGTCATGACCGCAAGCATGCATCTGACCGGGTATTTTCGACTTAAAGGGAAGCTCGTTCTCCTCCTCTATCGGCAACGCATCAATGTCCGCACGTATACCTATAGTAAAGCTTTTATGCGGATTAATAGTGGCGACTATACTGCTCTTTCCGTATTTTTCGGTATATTCAACCCCCATCTTGTCAAGCTCTCCCTTAATGAAAGCAAGCGTTTTCGGCAGGTCAAAGCCGATCTCAGGGTACATATGAATTTGTCTGCGCGCATTGATTACGAAAGATTGCATAAAACTACTCCAAATTGTTATTTTCTACTCAATTATAGCACAAGCACGTTGTAGATTCAAGAGGAGACAGAAATAATTTTATACTTTGACAAAGTTGCAGATATATATACAATCTCCTGCAGAAAATGCATACGGGATCTGCCGAGGTTCATGTATGACGTGCCACTCAATTAGGAAAGGGCAGATAAAATACGTCGTTGGATTAAAGGGCGCGCAAGAGCTGGTTTTGCTAACAATTATTGTCAAAAATCGACTTGCAACTGAAAATATTACTATATATTAACAATCGTTAATTATAATTTTCCGATATTTTCCGAAGGTGTTCCGCAAGCTCTTCTCTTACAGAATGGGGCGACAAAATCCGCATATCACAGCCAAAGGAGAGCACCCACGAGAAGAAGGTGGGGCTAACCATCACGCGAAGAGAGAAGGAAAATCCAAAGTCGGTTTTGTGAAACACCGTACCAATACCGAACATGTCTATAATAACGCCGGCAAGACGCTCGCGACATTCTATCGTCACAAGCTCCTCGCGCCCGCCGTACATACCGAAGATTTTTTTTGAATAGTCGGCAGGATTGAATTTGGAGACCTCGGTAGAATCCGATCTTGCCTCATCAAGCGGAATTACGTCCTGCATTTTATCTACCCTGAAATTCTTTCTCGCCCCGTCTCTCTCATCAAATGCGACAAGATAATACTTCTCATCATCCCAGATAAGAGCGCACGGGTCAACCCTATAAGGCTCACCGCCACGGCGAAACACCTTTTTCTTTTCTCTGTTATAGTCAAAATACTTGAATGAAAGCTTCCGTGATCCGTTTATAGCCTCGTGAATCGAATCGATACTGTAAAGCGAGGATGCGTTCTGCGTTTTTACCCGGTCATCAACGTACACCTGACGTGAAAGCTGACGCAAACGGTGGGACCCTGCAAAAAGTCCAAGCTTGTTTATCATTTCCCTACTCTTTGCAGCAGTTATAAACTTAGATGCCTGCACCGCATCAACGAGCATCTTCAGTTCGGCAATTTCAAATATACGAGTTTCAAGCATATATTTCGGAGGGCGTGTCGCGGTATGTGACACCTCATATCCAAGCTCCTCCAAAGTCATAAAATCGTCATATATGCTTTTACGCTCAGCAGATATTCCATAATCACTAAGTCTTTTGATGATCTCAGCCATAGAAAGCCCGTGCTCCTCGTCGGTCTCCCTCATAAGTATCTCAAGCAATCTAAAAAGCTTTTGTTTTTGTTTTTCGCTCCTCGGCATAAAAACCTCCAAAAAGTGGTGTACGAGTTATCGTACACCACTAGTATACTTCATTTTTATCTGTTTGTCAAGCGGAGCGAAGCTTTTTTACAACAGCCGCAATAACAGGAGCGCACGGGGAATACAGAAAATTTTAAATATATAAAACAAAAAGCCCTGCTGTTGCAGGACTCCCGTATATAGAAAGGCAAATGCCTTGATTGCAAATGCTCATTAAAAACCGAATAAAAAGGAAACGAAGCTCAAAGTGTAGCTGAACTACAAACAGTAGTTCAAGCCCTCGGTCAATTAGTATCGCTCAACTGAATACATTACTGCACTTACAACCGCGACCTATCAAGCTCGTAGTGTACGAGGGACGTTAGACATTTGAAATGATGGGATATCTCATCTTGAGGTGTACTTCACGCTTAGATGCCTTCAGCGTTTATTACATCCGTACGCGGCTACCCGGCTATGCCCTTGGCAGAACAACCGATGCACCGGAGGTACGTCCTACCCGGTCC
>JAZRUS010000074.1:0-14462 GCA_045652665.1 Eubacteriales bacterium
CCGTTGAGGCGGGAGAACGGCTTGGATTCCTTCCGGGAGACCTGCAAAGCAAAATAGACCCGTATCTGCGTCCTCTTTACGATGCGCTTTTTGAAATGCTCGGCCCTGAGAATTATCAGCGACATATGGAGCGCGGAACTATAGAGATCGCTCCGCTGGCGTATATGCGGGGAAGAACTCTTGACGACTCCTTCATCATACTCGATGAGGCACAGAATACCACGCCCGAGCAGATGAAGATGTTTCTGACGCGTCTCGGATATAATTCAAAGGCGGTCGTCACCGGTGACCTTTCGCAAACCGACCTTCCGTTCGGTAAGAAGAGCGGCTTGTCTATCGCCTCGCGAATCCTCCGTGGGATAGATGGAATCGGTATCTTTGAATTTTCCGAGCGCGATGTAGTGCGCCACAGTCTCGTACGCAAAATAATAAGCGCTTACGATAAATACGAGCGCGAAGCAGTAAGTAAAAAATTCCGTCTGGAGGATAAGAGGAAAGAGGAAAAGAAATGAGCAAGAGAAATCTTATGATCCGTTTTTCTGCTACCAGAAAATTTGACGAAGCGGACTATTATTTCAAAACGGTGATAAGGCGCGCAATTCTTGCAACGCTTGCGCGCGACGGATTTCCGTACGATGCAGAGGTCTCGGTCACGTTTTGTGATAACGCCTACATAAGGGGCCTCAATTTAAAATACAGAGGTAGGGACAAGCATACGGACGTGCTTTCCTTCCCGATATACGAGGGGGGGAACTTTGATGCACAGGAGTGTGAATCAGTAGCAATGCTCGGTGATATAGTCATATCTCTCGAAAGGGCGAGAGAGCAGGCGGCGGAGCTTGGTAACAGCTTTCTTTACGAGGTGGCATTCCTTACGGTACATTCAACCCTGCACCTTCTCGGATACGATCACGAGCGCTCCAAAGAGGATGACGAATTGCAGTGCAGACTGCAAAAGGAAATAATACAAACAATCGAAATTTGAAAGGCAGAAAATGAAAAAGACAGGATTTATAGCGATAGTCGGACGTCCAAACGTCGGAAAATCTACCTTGCTGAACGCAATTCTCGGAGAGAAGATCGCGATAGTCTCGAAGAAGCCTCAGACGACGAGAAACCGTATTACGGGTATTCACACTGTCGGTGAGGAGCAGTTCGTTTTTCTGGATACGCCGGGAATACATAAGCCTAGAACCAAGCTCGGAGATTTTATGGTCAAAACCACCTCGGAAACGCTCGGTGGAGTTGACGGTGCAATTCTTGTAGTTGAGGCGAGGGAGGCTGTCGGAGATATTGAGGCAAAGGTGCTCGCGCGCCTTCGCAGTGATGAGATACCGGCAATTTTGGTAATCAATAAGATCGATGCTGTGGGAGCCGCAAATATTGCGAAAACGATACAGGCGTATGCCGAGGCGTTTAATTTTTCTGCCGTTATTCCGATCTCCGCGAAGAATGGGCGCGGCGTTGATACCGTTGTCGATGAATGCCGCAAGTTTCTCTATGAGGGTGATTGGATGTTTCCCGACGATATCGTGACAGATCAACCTGAGCGTCAGATCGCAGCGGAAATAATACGTGAAAAGCTTCTCAGAACGCTTGATGAGGAGATACCTCACGGAACGGCGGTTGCAATAGAGGAATGGACTGAGAAGCGAGACGTCGTCTCAATTCGTGCCGAAATATACTGCGAGAAGGCGTCGCACAAGGGTATAATAATCGGAAAGCACGCGCAGACGATAAAGAAGATCGGAATGTATGCCAGAGAGGATATTGAAAAGGTGCTCGATACGAGAGTGTTTCTCGATCTTTACGTTAGGGTAAAGGAAAATTGGCGTGACAGCGATTTCAATATCTCTAACCTCGGCTATCGCGACGAGGACGTATGACGGCGGCTGAGGTAAAGGGGCTGGTCATAAGGACTACCGATATTAAGGAGTCTGACAGACTTATAACCGTGTACACTGAGGAGATGGGCGTTGTCAGCGCGCTTGCCAGAGGCGCGCGTTCATTGAAAAGCCGTCAAATGTCCTCAACGATGCAGTTTTGCTATTCGAGCTTTGTGCTTTATAAGCGCGGCGAATATTATCAGATAAAGGAGACCGAGCTGATCGAGAGCTTCTTCGGCATCAGAAATTCGATCGAGGGACTGGCTCTCGCAACCTATATTACAGAGGTGCTCGGTGACGTTGCTACGGCAGAGGCCGATAAGGATCTTTTACGGCTCTCACTGAATTCGCTCTATGCGATTTCAACAGGGAAGTATTCACTGAAAAAGATAAAGGCGGCGTTTGAGATCAGATGTGCTTCTATACTCGGATTTATGCCCGACGTTGTTTCCTGCGCGCTTTGTGGCGAGAAGCTCGGTAATTTCTTTTTCCGCATCATGAGCGGCTCTCTCTGCTGCTACGCTTGTCACGAGAAGATGGTGGCAGAAAGAGCGGAGGCTGATTCTCCGCACGAGAGTCAGGCGGTGGCAATATTGACCGAGGGGGCGAAAATGGCTCTTGGATATTGCATATACTCACCGCTTGAAAAACTTTTTTCATTCAAGATCAGCGATGAGGATATGGAGCTTTTTGCCAGAGCCGGCGAGGAATATCTCATTAACCAGCTTGAGCGCTCATTTAAATCGCTTGAATTTTATAAAGAGGTAGCACGTTAAAATGCTTTTTACTTCCAAGGTTCTTACAACACTTGAGTATGACAAAATAATAGAGATGCTCGCCGAATGTGCATCGACCGACGGAGCTAAGGCGCGCGCCAGGGCATTGACTCCCGCGTCCGATTTTAATACTGTTATTCAGAGACAGACGAGGACAGAGGATGCAAAGCGGCTGATAAATGCAAAGGGATACCCTGCATTTTCCGCACCTGAGGGTGTAGTTCCGTCTGCCGACAGGGCTTATAAGGGGGCAGTGCTGTCTCCGCGCGAGCTTCTTGATATAGCGGCACTTTTGCGCTCGTCGCGAATGATGCTTGACTATATAAATACAGACAAGCCGTTTGACACCTCACTCGATGAGATCTTTATGCGTGTGATTCCAAATCGCGCACTTGA
Source organism: Eubacteriales bacterium (assembly GCA_045652665.1). GTDB lineage: Bacteria > Bacillota > Clostridia > Oscillospirales > CAG-272 > UBA1740. The sequence goes on from JAZRUS010000074.1 coordinate 3,059, forward strand.
AGAAAAAATCACGAGGTCTATTATTTCCGAGGAGCTTATAGCAGATGAGGCAAGTCCGCTCCTTGCAGAGATAAGAAGAAAGATCAAGGCAACGAACAACCGCATAAAAGATACGCTTCAAAGCTATATAGGCGGAGTAAGACTTAAATATCTTCAGGAAAATCTCGTCACTATTCGTAACGGCAGATACGTCGTTCCTGTAAAGGCGGAATATAAAAATGAGATGAAGGGTCTTGTTCACGATACATCATCCTCCGGTGCGACCCTTTTTGTTGAACCGATGGCGGTCGTTGATGCGAATAACGAGCTGAAAAGTCTTGCAAGCAGTGAAGCGCACGAAATAGAGCGCATACTCGCTGAGCTGTCTGCCGAATGCGGTGAGATCTCAAGCGTTATAACGCTTAACTATCATAATATAACGGATCTAGCCTTTACGTTTGCGGCGGCAACGCTTGCGATGCAGATGCGCGCGGATCGTCCGAGGATCGTAGGGGAAAGAAGGCTTGAACTCAAAAGGGCGAGGCATCCCCTAATTCCGCGTGATAAGGTAGTTCCGATCGACGTTTCTATAGGTGACGGAATTGATACCCTTATCATAACCGGACCAAATACCGGTGGAAAGACCGTTACCTTAAAGACTATGGGTCTGCTTACGCTTATGGCGCAGTCGGGCTTGCAGATACCCGCTCTCGAAACCTCGGTTATCGGAATATTCAGTGAGGTTCTTGTTGATATCGGTGATGAGCAGAGTATAGAAGCATCGCTTTCCACGTTCTCGTCTCACATGGTGAACGTTGTTGATATTCTTGATAAGGTAGGGCAGGGCTCGCTCGTTCTTTTTGACGAGCTCGGCTCCGGAACGGATCCCATTGAGGGCGCAGCTCTTGCGATATCAATACTTGAAAATACAAGATCGAAAGGGGCGCTTTCCGCAGCAACGACGCACTACGCAGAGCTTAAGGCATATGCCCTTGATACTCCGGGAGTGCAGAATGCGTCCTGTGAATTTGATATAGAAACTCTCAGACCTACCTACAGGCTAATAGTCGGAACTCCGGGTAAATCCAATGCGTTTGCGATAAGCGAAAAGCTCGGTATATCATCGGACGTCATAAAGAGGGCGAACGAGCTTATTGCGAGAGATAACAAGCGCTTTGAGGACGTTATTGAAAGACTTGATACCAATAGGATCGAGATGGAAAAGGAGCGTGCTCTGGCAGAAAAAATGCGAATAGAGTACGAAAACTTCAAGCGTACGTCTGAAGAAGAACTGAACAAAAAGATTGCTAAAAGCGAAGAGGAAATACTGAAAGCCACACAAAAAGCAAGGCAGATTCTCGACAGTGCGCGCGCATCAAGTGAGTTTATTTTCCGTCAGCTTGAGGATATCCGCAAGCAGGAGGACAAGGATCGCCGCTACGAGATGATGAATGCCGCGCGTGATGAGGTGCGCCGCAGACTCAGAGAGAGCGAGGGATACTTTGAGGAGATCGATGTTAAGGATCTCGCTCTTGACGACGGATATAAGCTTCCGCGTCCGCTGGTCATCGGTGATAAGGTATACGTTGTTACTATCGGTGCGGAGGGCATCGTTACTGCTCTTAAAAACAAAGACGGACTGGTATCTGTTACTGCCGGGATTCTTAAGACTAAGGTGAGCGAGGATAAGCTTCGTCTTATTGACGGAAAGACGAAGTTTAAAAGACGCGAGGAGCCTGTCCGCGTGAATGAAGGCAAGGTCAAAAAAAGCATTGTTTCTACCTTCCGCTCTGAGGTTGACGTCAGAGGAATGATAGGAGATGACGCCTGGTTTGTTGTTGATAAATATCTTGACGATGCCGTTCTTGCAGCGGTCCCCTCGGTGCGTATAATTCACGGTAAGGGCACGGGTGCCCTTCGTGCGGCGCTTTGGAAATATTTTAAGACCGACAAGCGAATAAAGAGCTATCGCCACGGCGCATACGGCGAGGGAGATGCAGGCGTTACGGTAATAGAGCTTAAGCAGTAGCTTCTTCGGAGATATATATGAATTTTAAACCATTAACAGATTTTCTTGATTATTATTTGCCATCCATAGGCGTTCCGGGATCGGATACGGTCATATACAAGGATCATAAAGAGGTGTTTCGCCATCAGAGCGGATATGACAGTCTTCGTTTTAGGACGCCTACGCGCCCCGACGCGCTTTACAATATTTATTCCTGCTCAAAGATTGCTACCTGCGTTGCGGTGATGCAGCTTATAGAGAGAGGAAATATCCTTGCAACCGATCCGTTGTATGCATTTATGCCCGAGTTCAGAAATGTCTCGGTTGCTATTAAGGACCGCGACGGTAACGTTATTGACACAAGGACTGCAAAAACACCGATTACAATTCAACATTTGTTTACAATGACATCCGGCTTTAATTATAAATTTGCGACGCCCGATGTGATCAAGACGGTTGATTCTACGGGCGGCCGCGCACCGACCGTTGAAATATGCAGGGCACTTGCTACAGCCCCATTGGATTTTGATCCGGGTGAGCATTATCAGTACGGCTACTCTCACGATATTCTCGGAGCTGTGGTCGAGCTTGTTTCGGGAAAGCGCTTCTCCGAGTATATGAAGGAAAACGTTTTCCTTCCTCTCGGTATGAAGGACACTGATTTCCATATTGAAAGCTCAAAGTTCGCAAGAGTGGCATGTCAGTATGAGTATGATCCCGAGACCCGATCTGCGAGGGATCTGCCGGCGCATCAGTGCATCGCGCGTATAGGATGTGATTTTGACAGCGGTGGCGGAGGTATCGTCTCCTCAGTCGATGACTATATATTGCTTGGCGATGCGCTCGCAAACGGCGGACTTGCAAAAAACGGCTTCCGCCTTCTGTCAGAGTACGCAGTTTCGCTTATGAGCAGTAATATGCTCACGTCAAAGCCGCTCGCCGATTTTGCCTCCGGACTCAATCTCGGGTACGGCTACGGCTGTGGCGTACGTGTAAATATCGATCCCTGCGTTGCAGGTAATCTTGCGCCCGTCGGAGAGTTTGGATGGGACGGGATGCGTTTATCCTTTATGTCCTGTTATCCCAAGGGCAGAATAGCCATATTCCACGCCGAGCATATGGGAGGTCTTCATTCGCTCGTTGAGCCGCGTCTGCGCAACGTTGTCTACTCCTGTCTCGGTGAAATGTAGAGGTAGCTTATGAAATTTATAAATATTGATTTCCCGCTTTCACGGGATGAGGTGCTTTGTCTTTTGCGCGATAATGAGCGCGTAAATCGCAACGTCAGATTTGATGAGAGCCGCGGCAGACCGCTTATGAAAATCCGAGAAAAAGGGAACAGCGTCAAGATCACCTGCGAGATGATCGGCGGTCCTACGAAGGATAACGGATTTTTTATCGGCACTTACTTTAGAGGAAAGCTAATTGAAAGGGATGGAATTACAAAGCTTTGCGGTGTTGTAACGACGGCGCCCATTTACCATCTTGCACTCCTCGCTCTTATTGCTGTTTTTATAGTTCAGTGCTTTAAGCTAAGCGGCTTTTCCGTAGTACCTCCAATACTCGTCGTATTTGATCTCTTCATGTTTAAAAACGAGTTCAAAAAGCAGGGATATATCAAAAGATACCTGCACAGAGCCCTGCGGCGTGTTTCAGAAGAATAAAAATCATAGGCTGACCCGGTTTTTGAACCTGAGTCAGCCTTAACTTGTTTATCACCTCGGTATAATCGTTGTTAGCCTTTGCTGCCATTCACCATATGTATTCATAAAGATATTGACATCCGATGAAAGATATGCTATAATATAATTGTTGTAAATACAACAAAAATGGAGGACGTTTGATGGAGCGATTTGAGACGTTTACTGTTTTGATATCCGAAATTGCACGTGTTATAAGGAAGATAAAGACCGAGGAAATGGCTAAATGGGGACTTAAGAGCAACCACGTATCCTGCGTTTATTATCTTTATAAGAAAAAAACTCTTACTTTGACGCAACTGTGCGAGGTCTGTAATGAGGATAAAGCAAATGTTTCCCGCTCTGTTGAATACCTTGAGTCAATAGGAATACTGACTGTAAAACAGGGAAAGGGCAGAATGTATAAAAATCCTTACGTGCTTACAGATCAGGGAATGGAGATCGGAGAATCCCTAAATAAACGTGTTGAGGAGATATTAAGGAGGGTGAGCAACGGAGTTTCGGAGGAAAACAGAGCAATAATGTATCAAAGCCTTAGAGAGATTAATAAAAATCTTACGGACGTATATAATGAATACGTATAAATTTTAGTGTCTATAATTTGGGAGACGAATATGAAAGAATATGTTATCTATACCGATTCGGCTTGCGACGTTAAGCCGGAGCTGTTGGCTGAATGGGGAGTAAAGGTCTTGCCTCTCACCTTCAGATTTACAAATGAGGATAAGGAATACTCGAACTATGATATGCCTGTCAGCGCTTTTTATGACAGAATGAAAAAGGGCGAGGTGGCAAAGACGTCAGCCATTAATTCCGCGGCTTTTTCCGCTGCGTTTGAATCCGAGCTGAAGAACGGATGTGACGTTTTATATCTTGCCTTTTCATCCGGACTCAGCACAACCTATAATTCCGCAATGCTTGCGGCATCTCAGCTTATGAAAATATACAAGGATTCCAGAATAGAGGTAGTGAACACTCTTACTGCCTCCGCAGGTCTTGCATTACTTGTTGATCTTGTCGTAGAAAAGAAAAAATCCGGAGCATCTCTTGATGAGGCGGCAGACTTCGCCAGAAGCACAGCTCCCTCTATTTGCCATTGGTTCACCGTTGACGATCTCGTTTATTTAAAGCGCGGCGGACGTATCAGTCCGGCGGCGGCGTTCTTCGGCAACGTTATCGGAATCAAGCCCGTGCTTCACGTCGACGATGAGGGTCACCTTGTAAACGTAATGAAGGTTCGCGGAAGAAAAAATTCGGTTTCCGCACTTGCGGAAAGCTTTGGCAGAGATGCGATCGATAAGAACGGTAAGATATTCATATCTCACGCCTGCTGTGCTAAGGATGTTGACGAGCTTGCCGCGATGCTTAAAGAAAAATATGGCGCATCCGTTGATCTTGTAACCGATGTAGGCCCTGTCATAGGCGCACATTCCGGTCCCGGTACGCTCGCGCTGTTCTATGTAGGCAAGGTGAGATAATTTTTCGTCGAGGTATTTATGAAGAGTAAAAATATAGATAAGAGAGCTGCTGACGGCAAGAAGGAGCAGGGAGTGTCCGCATCTGCCAAGAAGGCAAAAAAGCAGACGTCTAAGAAAACAAAAACTAAGACCGATGCAAAAAAAACGTCCGTTGAAGGCAAGAAGAAAAATATAAAATTTCTTGGCGGACTGCTTCTTAAGAAAATGGCGTTCGGCGGTGCAAAGGAGCTTAGCTCAAATGCCGACGAGGTAAACAAGCTTAACGTTTTCCCGGTTCCCGACGGAGATACGGGAGACAATATGAGAATGACAATAGAGAGCGGAATCTCCGCCGTTGAAGATCTTGATACCGATGACGTAGGCGAGGTTATGAAATCCTTTTCTCACGGAATGCTCCTCGGTGCAAGGGGCAATTCCGGCGTTATCCTTTCTCAGTTCTTCGCAGGCACTGCAAAGGGACTTGAGTCAGCGGATAAGGCAGACCCTAAAACACTTGGACATGCACTTGAATTGGGTGTTGAGCAGGCGTATTCCTCCGTTATGACACCTACCGAGGGAACTATCCTTACGGTTGCAAGAGAGGCTGTTGAGTATGCGGTTTCCAGAATAAATGCCGATACTACTATTCAGAGCCTTTTCTCTGATCTTTGTGAGGAAATGAACCGTTCTCTTGAGCGTACTCCCGAAATTCTCACGGTTCTCAAGGATGCAGGTGTCGTCGATAGCGGAGCCGCGGGTCTTTACCATATCATTGACGGATTCAATCGAGTTCTGAGCGGAAAATCCATCACCAAATCAACCAAATCCACTCCGATGAAGAGCATTGCAAAGCCTGCATCGGTCGCCGCCTTCGGTCCTGACAGTGTTATGACCTACGGTTACTGTACCGAGTTCCTTCTGCAGCTCCAGAATTCAAAGACCGACGTGGATACCTTCGACGTTGACGCCTTAAAGAGTTTTCTTGTATCGGTCGGAGATTCTGTAGTAGCGTTTAAGACCGAGAGTATTGTGAAGGTACACGTACATACTCTTGTGCCCGAGAAGGTTCTTGAGTATGCAAGAAGATACGGTGAATTTCTTACCGTTAAGATAGAAAATATGTCCTTACAGCATTCAGAAGGGGAGCTTGAGAAGGAAAAAATTGAGACACAGGCTCGCGAAAAAAAGAAATACGGCGTTGTATCCGTTTGCTGCGGAGAGGGAATTGAGAATTTATTTCGAGAGCTCGGATGCGATATTATCGTAACCGGCGGACAGACTCATAACCCCTCTACCAATGACTTTATCGAGGCATTCGCTAAAATAAGTGCTGAGAATATAATTGTTTTCCCCAACAACGGAAATATATTTATGGCGGCTAATCAGGCAGCGGAGCTGTACAGCGATGCTAAGATCCATATCGTTCCGAGTAAGAATATAGGAATGGGATACGTTGCGCTTTCATCAATGAATTTTGACTCTGATGATGTAAATACGGTTTTGGAAGAAATGAACGCGGCAATGAGCCGGGTAACCTCTGCACAGATATCTCCCACCATCAGGGATGCGGATATGAACGGTATCCATATAAACAACGGAGATACTATAGGAATAATTGATAAAGAGATAGTATTGTCCGATCCCGATCGCAGTATGGCATCGCGCAGACTTGCGGATATGCTTCTTTCGATGGACGGAAAGTTTATGCTTACCGTCATTTGCGGCAATGATGCGGAGAAGGGCGAGACCGAAAAGCTGGAGCAGGATATTTTGACGGATCACCCCGATGCCGAGGTTTACTTTATTGAGGGCGGTCAGGATATCTATCCTTATATTTTTATTGCGGAGTGAATTCATAATGATAAAAGCAGTATTATTTGATCTTGACGGCACTCTTTTGCCAATGGATCAGGATGCATTTACGAAGCTTTATCTCGGCTCAATGGCTAAGAGGATGGCGCCGTACGGATTTGAACCCGACAAGCTTATCTCCTCGATCTGGCAAGGATCTGAGGATATGGTAAAAAACGACGGGGGCAGAACGAATGAAGATACCTTCTGGACTAGATTTTGTGAAATTCACGGCGAGGGAGCAAGAACCTACGAGCCGACACTGGAGCGGTATTACCATGAGGATTTTGACTGCGCAAAGGTGGCGTGCCGACTCGATCCCATGGCGGCGGAGCTGGTCAAATGCGTAAAGGATATGGGGCTTGTTGCGGCTCTTGCAACTAATCCCTTGTTTCCAAGCATTGCCACCGAGAAAAGAGCAGAGTGGGCAGGACTTGTCCTTGCGGATTTTGCTTTATATACTACGTATGAAAATTCGAGCTATTGTAAGCCGAATCCGATGTATTACAGATATATACTTGATGAGCTCGGTATATCTGCAGACGAGGCGATAATGGTTGGTAACGACGTAGATGAGGATATGATTGCCGAAGAGCTTGGAATGACAGTCTTCCTCGTTACCGATTGCCTTATAAACAGGCGGGGAGTCGACATATCAAAATATCCTAACGGCAACCTTGCAGATTGCGTTAATTTTATAAAATCCAATGTTAAATAAGGGCAGAATTTCATTCATAATTTCAAAATTGGACGTTTACTACTTAATGTATTGATAAAAACAAAAGGCGGAGGCACTGCGATTTGCAATGTCTCCGCTTTTTTGTCGGTATGTCTGAATGAGACAACCTAATGGTGCCGGTAGTCGGGGTCGAACCGACACGGTATTGCTACCTTCGGATTTTGAGTCCGACGCGTCTGCCAATTCCACCATACCGGCATGTGTGGAACACGAATGTTATTATAGCATAGTTTTTTTGAAAAATCAATATAAATTTATAAAAAGTATTAAGTTTTTGAAGCAGGTTATTGTTTTTTTGGAAATTGTATAGTATAATGTATTGTATAAAGTTAACACAAGTAAGAGCGCGGAGGAAATATGGAAAGAGAAAATATTTTTTCGCCCGATAAAGTCACTGCCGCAAATATTACCGTACTGTCACAGAGGCAATCTGTATTAGAGGAACAGAGAATATGTGAGATTTCGGAAATTGCCTTTTCTGCCGCTGATCGCGCGAATGAGATGATTAACGAAGGATACGGAGTGTACGAGATTCTATCCATTCTTTCAGATACCTTTTCCGAGCAGAATCTTACACCGCACCCACATTCATTGACTGAAAACAAGGAAATTCTCAGCAAATATCTATCGATGCTTACCGCCCGTGATAAGGTTATATTTACCGAGATTTTGGTGGATGCTTTCAGACGGCGTGGGATCAGTCTTTCAGAGACGGATTTTTTGCCTACGAGGACTGCGGGAGAAAGCTTTACGTATGTAAAGAATCCGCTTGCCGATGAGGCGTACGACGTGTTTTCTCAGGATTTTAGCGATCCGCGCCTGAGCTACTCGTCGAATATCTCCGATGCGGCAGGAACGGTTGCTCGGGGCGATGCGGTTTACGCTTTACTTCCTCTCGAGGAGCGGGGCGCACGGCTTGCGTCTGTTGCGGAGCTTCTGTTTAAAGAGGATCTTAAGATCAATTCTGTAACACCGGTGTTTGGCTTTGAGGGAAATGCTGATATGAAATATGCGCTTGTGTCTCGGCATTATACCGTTCCCACTATCGCGCCGGACGACGACAGGTATCTTGAGCTTCGTTTGCGTGCGGATTCTTCTTCTCGGCTCGCTGATATCTTCTCGGCGGCAGAGGTCTTCGGAGCATTCGTTTACCGCGTGAACACCGCTACCTTTGATACCGAGGACGGCCCCTGCCAGTTTTACTCTGTCGTATTTCGCGATGAGGGTAGGGATTTCACAGAGCTGCTAACTTATCTTACGCTCTTCTTCGGAGCTTTTACACCAATCGGACTGTATAAAAATCTTGAATAAATATAAAGGATGAGGTAAAAATGAAAAAGCATATCGAATATAACACTAAGGGAACCTGCTCAAGAAGAATATTAATTGATATTGAGGATGACGTAATAACGGATTGCACCTTTGTAGCAGGCTGTCCCGGAAACACTATGGGCGTAGCGTCGCTTGTGAAGGGGATGACCGTTTCGGAGGCTATCGGCAGACTTAAGGGGATAAAGTGCGGAACAAAGAGCACGTCCTGTCCCGATCAGCTTGCGAAGGCGCTGGAGGAAGCACTTATTAACGCCTGATTTTGGAGGTATTATGCAAGAATTTGAGCGTGAATTTGAAAGATGGATGTCATCTGACGTACTTACCATGGACGAAAGGCTGGAGCTCGAGTCAATAAAAGAGTGCGATGACGAAAAGGAACTGCGATTCGGTTCAATGATGAGCTTCGGGACAGCCGGTCTCAGATCAACGATGAATCTTGGACCTGCGTGTATGAACCGCTTTACGGTAGCGCAGACAACGCGAGGAATCGCGGCGCTTATAAAGGCTGCCGGCGGTGAATCAAGGGGTGTTGCCATAGCATACGATTCACGCAATAATTCCGAGCTTTTTGCGCGTATAAGCGCATCCGTTCTTGCCGGTGCGGGCGTCAGATGTTACTTGTTTGACGGTATTCGTCCTACTCCCGAATTATCCTTCGCGGTTCGTGAGCTCAATGCTATAGCCGGAATAAATATTACAGCTTCGCATAACCCCAAGGAATATAACGGATACAAAGCATATTGGGAGGATGGCGCGCAGATCAGTCCTGCACAGGCGGAGATCGTTTCGTTTGAGCGCGAGCTCTTTGACGTTCTTGATATGAGCGGCGTTGCCGATTTCGATAGGGCGGTGAGCGACGGAGTTATAACCGTTCTCGGCGCAGAATTCGACGAGAAATATCTCAGTGCGGTTATGAAGACTGCGATAGATCCCGATGCGGTAAGAGCTGTTAGAGATGAATTGTCCGTGGTCTATACTCCGCTTCACGGTGCAGGCTACCGCCTTGTTCCTGAGATATTCAGAAGATGCGGGCTTAAGCATCTGTACACCGTGGATAAGCAAATGATACCCGATGGAAACTTTGCTACGGTTGAGAAGCCGAATCCGGAGTACGCAGCAGTATTTAAGTTGGGTATTGAGATTGCAAACAGCGTCGGATCGGATATTGTTATTGCAACCGATCCCGATTCTGACAGAGTCGGTGTTGTGACCCGCCGCCCTGACGGCAACTTTACGACGGTAAGCGGAAATCAGATGGGAGCTTTGCTTCTTGACTACGTTATAAGAAGGAAGAAGGATATAGGCAAACTTCCCGAAAACGCATATTGCGTAAAGAGCCTTGTTTCCACGGATATGGCATATAAGATCGCAGAGAGTCACGGCGTTAAGCTACACGACGTTCTTACCGGCTTTAAGTTTATCGGTGAGGTAATCAAGGGATATGAGGAGCGCGGCGATGAGGATGGCTTCCTTCTCGGATTTGAAGAGAGCTACGGATATCTGTTCGGCACGTATGCAAGGGATAAGGATGCTGTAGGCGCGGCTATGATCATTCTCGAAATGACCGCCTACTATAAAAAGGCAGGTATGACCCTTGACGACGCACTTGAAAATCTATATAAGGTTTACGGTGTATACGGAGAGAGAACGGTCGATATCTATATGGAAGGACTTGACGGAATAGAGCGCCGCCGCAGAACAATGTCCTCGCTTCGCTCAATGCCGCCAAAGGCTATCGGAGGCATCGAGGTAGTAAGGATCGGTGATTACCTTGACGGAACCGTGACCGATTTGAGAACAGGCTCTGAGGAATCTACGGGGCAGATATCGTCCGACGTTCTTGCCTACACTCTTTCTACGGGAGATAAGATCATAATTCGCCCCTCCGGAACAGAGCCGAAAATAAAAATTTATATTCTTATGCACGGAAGCTGTGCTGAGGAGCTCGAGAAAAAGGCTTTCTCACTAGAGGCTGACGGCAGAAAATTGATGGAAGTATAAAAGGGAAATAAAGTGACTGAAAGACAGAAACACATAAGGAATTTTTCAATAATAGCGCATATCGATCACGGCAAATCCACTCTCGCAGACCGCCTGCTTGAAAAAACGAGTACCGTCGCCACCAGAGATATGGAGGACCAGATACTCGACAATATGGATCTCGAAAGAGAGCGTGGAATTACGATAAAGGCGCGTGCTGTAAAAATGAATTACAGAGCCTCAAACGGCGAGGATTACGAATTTAACCTAATCGATACACCCGGTCACGTTGACTTTGGATACGAGGTATCACGTTCGCTCAAAGCGTGCGAAGGTGCTCTGCTTGTTGTTGACGCCA
>JAZRUS010000075.1:0-3803 GCA_045652665.1 Eubacteriales bacterium
GATCATTCCGCATCTTGCCCCCCTCTTCGCCTCTATCAGCACCATAGATGCCTCGGATTTGGTGTCCGCGTGAACGAAAGTCATTCGCTTCGGCTCAAGTCCCGTATCACGCATCGCTTCCGTAATGTCTATAAGTCTGTCGGGGCGGTATACGGCGTAAAATATGCCGCCAAAGCGAAGCTTTTTCTTTGCGGCGATGCAGAAGTCGGATATACCGCCGCATATCTCGTGTCGTGCAATCGCCTTTGCATCGGTAGAGTTGTTAGCTCCGCTGTTCGATCTCATATAAGGAGGATTTGTGAAAACTACGTCGCAGCTCTCGTCAGCTGTAAGATCGCGAACGTCGGCACATACCGAATAGAGTCTTTCGGTAAGGCTGTTATATTCCGCGTTGCGCCGTATCAGCTCTGCGTATTCACTCTGCACCTCGTACGCGGTGACGGTATCTATCTTGTTTCTTGAAAGCAGGAGCATTGATATTATGCCGCTTCCGCCGCCAAGCTCCGCGCCGATCCTGTATTTTCCGGAAACGTACCCCGCAAGCAGGAGCGCGTCCGTCCCGAAGGTCAGGCCGTCGGTCTTTTGTATGAGAGAGAGGTCGTCGTTGACCGCGTCTATTCTTTCGTTTTCAAATATATCCATACCAAAGCTGCCATCCTCGTTAAAACTTAAAGAAAAAGCGGAGTCTCATGCTCCGCCTTTTCTATTATCTCTTATTCCTCAACAGGTGCTCCAACGGGGCAGACATCTGCACAGTTGCCGCAGCTGATGCATTCCTCAGCATTGATAACGTAGATATCGCCTTCGGAAATGCAGGAAACGGGGCATTCGGATGCGCAAGCGCCGCAAGCGATGCAATCTTCTGTAATCTTGTATGCCATTTTATGTACCTCCAATTAAAATAGTGACCAAGTATATTTTATCACATTATAGAAAAAAATCAAGGGGTTTTGCAAAAATATATCGAAAGAAGATTTTTACTCTTCTATAAGATCATCGTTTTCTTCCTTCATGTCTTTCTTTCCGGGATACTTAAGTACCTTTACGTCGGAGCACTTAAAGGCCTTCGGCGCATCCTTTTCGTTATCGCCGATCTTTACCTTTATTTCCTCTGCAAGCGGTTTTGTTTCAACGACTACGCCGACGCCGTCAGCCGTTTTTACCGTAGCGCCGACGGGGGGAGTGCGCCTGAGTGCTTCCTCGTAGGTTTCGTGCTCGTATCTGAGACAGCACATAAGCCTGCCGCACGCACCGGACACCTTCGCCGAGTTAAGAGAGAAGTTCTGCTCCTTCGCCATCTTGATAGATACCTGAACGAAGTCGGTAAGGAAGCCTGCACAGCAGAATTTGCGTCCGCATATGCCGAGCCCACCCATCATCTTCGCCTCGTCGCGTATTCCTATCTGGCGAAGCTCGATCCTTGTGCGGAAGGTTGATGCAAGATCCTTTACAAGCTCGCGGAAGTCAACGCGCGTCTCGCAGGTGAAGTAGAATATGAGCTTTGAATTGTCAAAGGTGTATTCCGCACAGACAAGGCTCATATCCAGTCCGTGGTTTGCTATCTTTTTCTTGCACACTATTGCCGCGTCAAATTCAGCCTGCCTGTTTTTCTCGTCCTTCTTCAGATCCTCTGCCGTCGCGGGTCTCGTTATTTCCTTCAGCGGTGCAACTATTTCGCTTGAGGCAACAAGCTTGTTGGGTGTTTTGACTACGCCGATCTCAACTCCGCGCGAGGTGTCTACTATGACCTTATCCCCAACGGAGAGTTTATACGATCCCGGCGCAAAATAATATATCTTTCCCGCCTCACGGAAGTTTATACCTATGATCTCGACTTTCTTGTCGGGACTATTTTCATCGTTCCTTTTTTCTTCGGGTCTTTTTTGCTCGAAGTTGTTTTCTTCAAGTTTTCTGTTATTTTTTTCGGACATTTACGTCACCGTCCTTTAAATAAATCTGATTTTTGCTCCGAGGTCGGCGCATATAGTAGAGGTGCTTACGTTTCTTGCCGCATCCTCTACGGCACCTTTAAATGCCTCGTACAGTGCAATAAGGCGCTTCGTGCTCATTTCCGCTGCGGAGTCGAGAGCTCTGTCGCGTGATGTATAGAAGAGCAGTGGCGCATCCTTATCAAACTTCACGAGCAACAGGTCTCTGAGTGCCAGCATAATTTCCTCAACAGCCTCCGTAAAATCGGTGCGCGCCGTGGGAAGCTGAGAGAGCGCGGTGTAAAGCTCAGAATATTTTGCACCGGGATGCATAGCGGATATCAGCCTCTCGGCGGTACTGCGCGATGCCCGACTTTCCTCTGAGAGCTTGTCGGAAAGCATATCAAATGCGCGACCTATCCTGCCGTCCGCGCTCATAATAGCACCGAGCAGTGCATCCTCGTCTGTTTTTGAATACAGAGACGCTTTATCATTATGTTTTATAACATACTCTCTGAGCTCGTCCGCCTCGAATCTCTGCATAGATATGGTCTGTGCGCGGCTTTTTATGGTCGTAAGTATCTTATCAGCCGATTCGGCAAGCAGGAGTATTACAACGTTTGAGGGAGGTTCCTCGAGAACCGTCAGGAGCGCATTCTGTGCATTTACCGTCAGCTTGTCCGCTTCCTCTATAACGTATATTTTATGCGTCGATTCAGTGGCAGAAAGGAACATATCCTCTCTGAACAGCCTCACCTCGTCAACTCCCACCGTTACTTTTCCGTCGGTGCGAATGAGTTTCTTTATATCTGTAAAGTTGTTCTCTGCGATCCTTCTGCAGCTGTTACAGCTGTGGCAGGGCAGCGGGGATGTGCAGACACCTCTGCTCTCGCAGTTAAGCGCCGCGGCAAGCTCTCTTGCAAGGGTCCTTTTTCCTGAGCCGTCAGGACCTATTATAAGAAACGCGTGCGGAAGTGTATCGGCTTCGATTGCCGCGCCAAGCCGCCGCTTGACAGCCGCATTGCCGTATAGCGCGGAAAAATATGATCTGCCGTCCTTTTCCATCTTCGCAACCTCGCATTTACTTCTCTAATTAATTATATCATATTTTATTAAAATGTCAATGGTAACTTTTTTTATGTAAATGCTAAAAAAATATTGTAAAATATGAAAAAATGTGGTAAAATATTGTGTTAGTATAGGTGCGGGCCCATTTGTCCGCACAGAAGGAGATTTATATGGAAAAGTTTTACATTACAACGGCTATTGCCTACGCATCGCGTAAGCCGCACTTCGGAAACACCTATGAGATCATCATGGCAGACGCCTTCGCGCGGTTCCAGCGCAGAATGGGAAAGGACGTTTTTCTTTGCACGGGTACGGATGAGCATGGCCAGAAAATAGAGAATCTTGCCGCTGAGGCAAAGATCACGCCGAAGGAATACGTTGACGGTGTGGCAGGTGAGATAAAGGGCATCTGGGATCTTATGAATACGAGCTACGACTACTTTATCCGAACCACCGACGGATACCACGAGAGCGCAGTAGCGAAGATATTTAAGAAGTTCTACGACAAGGGCGATATATACAAGGGATACTACGAGGGCTGGTACTGCACCCCCTGTGAATCCTTCTTTACCGAGACTCAGGTGGTTGATGGCAAGTGCCCCGACTGCGGCAGACCCGTTTCTCAGGCGCGTGAGGAGGCTTATTTCTTTAAGATGTCGAAGTATGCCGATCGCCTTATAAAGCATATAGAGGACAATCCCGAGTTCATCGAGCCCGAAAGCCGTAAGAAGGAGATGGTAAACAACTTCCTTAAGGCGGGACTCCAGGATCTCTGCGTCTCCAGAACCTCGTTCAAATGGGGCATTC
>JAZRUS010000076.1:0-16592 GCA_045652665.1 Eubacteriales bacterium
CTCCTCGCTTTTCGCATATGTCGGTGCGTTGGGGTATATACATGCTCAAACCTGCCAGCTCTTCTCCCCCAAGGAAAATCGAGAGCAAGCCTCCGGGTGCGGATGATTCGCCAAGACATCGAGTAATCGACGAGCGAAGACTTAAAGACCGGTAATGTCTGTGAACGGTAGAGACTAATGCGATGAAAAACGGCAGGGGCAATCTCGATCTTTACTAGGATGCTACCGCGAGATGCTGTTATATACATCGTGCCCGTGGGGCTGGGGGAGCTTTGCCTTTTTAGCGAAAGCCACTGATAATGCCCTCAAAAAACAAGGGATAACTATGCCTTCATGCCGGTAGCGTGAGCTGATTTGTTGTTGACAGATCGGCTTTTTGTTTTCTCTAAGGTCTCGTGTAGATGCTAAATAAAATGAAAGGAGATGATAAAATAAAGCATTGTAAGAAAATCAAAATAGCGTTATATATCTTATATTGCGAGTTTCGCCTTTGTGTTACGGACGCCTAAATTGGCGCCGACAAAGGCATCGGGCTAAGCCCATACCCCTATGACGTCTACGTCATAACTTCTGCACTCGTGCAGAAACTTCACTGCGGAATATATTCCGCAACTTCACTTTGCGTAAGCAAAACATCACGTCTTGCTCAGCAAGACACATCACTAAAAAAGAAAGGAGATTAAATGGCAAAAACTGAAATTCTGAAATTCAGAGTAACCCCCGAGGAAAAAGAAATCCTCGAAGAAAAAGCATACGGCTCATACAGAACGATGAGCCGATATCTGCGAGACTGCGCTCTCGATAAAGAGATAATCGTTGTGCCTGGCGCAGACGATATCGCGGAGGAACTTCGCAGAATAGGTAACAACCTAAATCAATTAACGCGCGCTGTTAATTCCGGATATGCGCGTGAAATAAATCTTAAGGAAACGAGAAAGGAGGTGGCAAAAATATGGCAATCGTTAAATTCATTACGTCGAAATGCTCAATGAGTTATATTTTCAAATACGTAATGGACAATGAGAAAACCGAAGACAAGCTCATCTCGGGAATTAATTGTTCTCCCGAATCTGCGTTTGATGAATTCACTTACGTGAAAGAAAGGTTCGGTAAAACAGACGGACGGCAGTATTATCATATAATACAATCGTTCTCTCCCGATGATGAAGTGACTCCCGAAATGGCGCACGAGATTGCTTTGAAGTTTGCGGAATGCTTTCCCGGATTTCAAACCCTAATCGCAACGCATACAAATAAGGATCATATACATACGCACTTTGTTATGAACTCGGTAAACTTTGAAACCGGCAAAAAGTTTCATCAAACCGAGAAGGAAATGGAAGAGCGCAAGAGATATTCAAACCGCCTCTGCCGTGAATACGGACTCTCCGAAACCGAAGTCAAATCCGATTATAAAAATGCACCGAAATGGAAAATCGAGCTTCGCAGAACTGCTCTTGCAGCTCTCAGGTGGTCTCGCTCAAAGGAAGAATTCATTGAGTATATGGAGAACCACGGATATAAGGTTAAGTGGGAAGACGGATATAAATACATAACCTTCACAACTCCCGATGGTCACAAATGCAGAGATAATAAACTTTTCTGCGATCAGCTTCTGAAAATCAATATGGAAATATATTTCCGTCTCGGTGGTTGCGACTCACCAATCTCCGAGCCTTATCACGAGCACAAGACTTATATCTATGAAGGCTTTGGATATACTCCCGGTGTGCGACTCTTAAATCTTCTCGGTGATTTGTTATCAATAGCTCCCGAGGACAGCAACGGATATACTCCCGAGATGCTCACCGAGCTTGAAAAAGAGGATATAGAAATACTCGAAGAGCTTCTTGGTAGAAGAGTTGAGCCTAACGCATTCCTCCATTACTCAACACGTGAGGAATACGAGCAGAGCCAGGGATTATCATGGCACTGGTAAATTAAATAAGTCTAGAGTGATAACAATTCGGAATCGGTCTGGACTTGAAGAAAGCTATGTGGTATTGTGTTGGTACACAGAGGATACGTCACAAGCAACACAAGTAATGAAAGAAAGGAAACATATGAAGAGAGAAAATAAACTCGAAATAGAATCCGTATCCTACGAGTATGTTGGTACGGACAAGGAATTCAACGCATTCTTAAAAAACGTTATCCGAGAGTACATCGACGATGACAAAACGAGCGTAGAGCTTGTATTCGAAACGCATATTGAAGAAATAAATATTGCGTAATTTGACTATTAAGATTTACAAAACAATATAGAAAGGAGAAAAACAATGAGAGTATGGTAATACTACCGACTTTCACGTGACGATGACCGAGAGATGAACTCACTCACAAATCAGCGTAAAATACTTCTCGAATACGCTGAAAACAACGGACACACGATAGTGGGCGAGTCGTACGACGACAACGTCAGCGGAATGACCTTCGACAGAGAAGGTATCGAACAAATTTACGAGGAGGTGGATAAGAAAAGCATAGACGCGATAATCGTAAAAGACCTATCCCGTCTCGGAAGACACAAAACGCAAACAGCCGTGTTTATTGATTTCCTAAGACAGAATGATGTGCGTGTTCTTTCGGTAACCGAGAACATAGACACAAGCAACGAAGATGACGAGCTTATGATAGGCTTCAAGGGTATCTTCAACGATATGTACTGCCGAGATATCTCTCGCAAAATTCGCGCGGGATATAAGCAGAAGCAAAAAGAAGGAATAGTCATCATTCCTCCGATGGGTTACTTCAAGGATAAGAATACGAGAGAGGTCGTAGTCGTTGAAGAACAAGCAGCCATCGTCCGTAGAATATTCGAGATGTACACCTCGGGCTACGGACTCAAGGCTATTGCAAAAATCCTCAATGACGAGGATATAAAAACACCGAGCTACTATCAAAAGCAAGTGCTTGGTAAAAGGCTCGGATACAACAAACCCGAGATAGCTCACCGCTACCTTTGGATAAACACAACGGTGAAGCGTGTGCTCCAAAACGAGTTCTATACGGGAACTCTCGTATGCCACCAGTCATATACCAATAAAATAAACGGTGTGCGTAAAATGCTTCCGCCCGAGGAACATTTCCGCCACGAAAACTATGTGCCTGCAATCGTATCGCGTGAGATATGGGAACAGGCACAATTTTTATTAAAGGATAAGGTGGAAAAGAATGTGAGAGCGTCGAAGGACGCACCCTGCCACAGATACGCAGGACTGATAGAATGCGGAAACTGCGGGTCGAACTTCGTATGCCGTAGAAGAAAATCTGGTGACGGTATCCGCCTCGAATATACCTGCAACGGATACCACCGCTACGGCAAAGGACAGTGCACGCCGCACACGATAGGTGAAACCGACCTCGATAAGCTTATCTACAAAGAGATAATGAGCATCAAGAGCGAAGCCGAGAAAAACTACAACAGCATAGAGGGTGAGGTCAAGCGATGGCTCTCAAAGCGGAACACCGCAGAAAAGAAAATAGCCGAGCTAACGGTAAAGCTCGACCAAAGGAGAAAAGACCAGCAACTAATACTCCTCGAGCGCATCCGTGACCGAGAGCACGCGGAGGTTTACGACGAGATGCTGAAATCCTGCGAAGCCGACATAAAGAGCTTCGCGGAACAGATAGAGGAGATACGCAACTACGATGAAACCATCAAAAAGCGTAAAGCTGAAATTAAAGAAGGCATAGATATGCTCGACGAGATAATCAAAAACGGTGCAATAAGCGACACAAGCCTACGAATGCTTGTCAAAAAGATTATCATCACCGAGCGAAAAGGTAAGCTGAAAATAAAAATTCAGCTGAATGCCGACTTCTCCACGCACATAGACTTCCTGCACGACGAGGACGATCCAATGTACAAAAGCCACGGAGATATACTAGTCGTGGAGAAGTAAAAACAATGGCAGACGCACTACCTTGAAAGAAGTGAATTATATAAAAATCCACGATTTCAACGATGCGTCTGCCTACGAAAAAACGGTTGCGAAAAGCAAAAGAAAAACCCGAAAAGCCAGAGTTTTCAAGGCTTTTCGGGCTTGGTGCAGGTGACGGGATTTGAACCCACACGAATCTCTTCACTGGAACCTGAAACCAGCGCGTCTGCCGTTCCGCCACACCTGCAAATTGATATTAAATTGTGATTGTTGCGCTTTACACAGAGGTAGCGTTACCTGAAACCAGCGCGTCTGCCAATTCCGCCACGTCCGCATTTTAAGTTTTTCGTCCTCTATTTTTACACGGGAAGGACACCCGAGGCGGTGCTTACTTTGAGTCAGACTCTTTCAGCATACTCCGCAAATTGTATAAAAACGCATTTCTGCGAATTTATCTGGAGTTACACAGAGGTAGCATTACCTGAAACCGGCGCAGTCTGTAAGTAGACTCGCGATGCTCGCTAACATACAAGAATGCAGGGCATTCTTGCTTCGCCGACGAGTCGGCTCGTTCCGCCACCGTCCGCATATTGAATTTTGTGTCCTGAGTTTAAATTCGTCAGGACGGCAAGTCGCTTTAATATGATATCACAAAAGCGAAGCGTTGTCAATAGATTTTTTGTCAAAAAGGGGGCGTTTTGAAAAAGTTTTGGAATTTTTGAAAAAAGTATTGACAAACGGTGTTTTTGTGTGTATAATATTCTAGGTATCCTAAGACAGCAGGTTCCGGTAAAAGCGCAAGCTTTCCTGCCGAGGTGTGACAACTTGAATATTTTTTTCTGTTTGTCCTTTCTCGGAGGTGTCTTGTGCCTATCGGAAGGGATTTTTGTTTTTTAATTTTCATGGAGGTGGAAAAATGCCCAGTAATAAGATTCTTGAAGAGAAGAAGCAAGTCGTAGAATCGCTCGCTGCTAAGATGCAGTCTGCGCAGGCCGGCGTTCTCGTTAAGTACGAAGGCATCAAGGTTTCGGAAGACACCGAGCTTCGTGCGGCGCTCCGTAAGGCTGGCGTAGAATATACCGTTATGAAGAATACTCTTACCGGCAGAGCATGCGATATCGCAGGCTATGGCGAGATGAAGCAGTATCTTTCCGGTATGACTGCTATCGCATTCAGCCAGGATGATCCCCTCGCTCCTGCAAAGGTTATGAAGGAATTTGCCGACAAGATCGAGTGCTTTGAGATCAAGGCAGGATTTGTTGACGGCGGTATTCTTGACGTAGCAGGTGTTGAGGCTCTTGCAGCAACTCCCTCTAAGGAGGTTCTCGTTGCTAAGATGATGGGAAGCCTTATGTCTTCTCTCTACAACTTCGCATATGTTCTTCAGGCGAAGATCGACAAAGAAAACGGCGGCGAAGAAGCAGCCGAAGCTCCCGCAGAGGCTTAATTCTGCAAACACAAAATTTGTATTAAATTAAGTAAATTTTCGGAGGATTTTAAAATGAACGAAAAGACAACTCAGATTCTTGACCTTGTTAAGGGTCTTACCATTCTTGAACTCGCAGATCTCGTAAAGGCTCTCGAGGAGGAATTCGGTGTATCTGCAGCTCCCGTAGCAGTTGCAGCAGCTCCCGGCGCAGCAGCAGCTCCCGCAGCTGAGGAAAAGACCGAGTTCGACGTAGTACTTAAGGCAGCAGGCGCTAACAAGCTCGCAGTTATTAAGGTTGCTCGTGAGATCACCGGCCTTGGACTTAAGGATGCTAAGGACCTTGTTGAGGCAGCTCCCAAGAACATCAAGGAAGGCGTTTCTAAGGAAGAGGCAGAGAAGATCGCTGAACAGCTTAAGGCTGCCGGCGCAGAAGTTGAAGTTAAGTAATTTCATCTCTATAAGAAAATGGCGTGGTCACCTGCTGACTGCGCCATTTTTTTGCCTCAAACGTATTTTATCGAAAGAAGCGGGGCATATTCACCGTATTATATTCAAAAGGGCAAAAGGAGAGCAAGAGTACAGGGAAAAGTGACCCGTAACTCTTGCTCAATTTTTAATTTAGCTATTAGTAGGAATTATCGTCTACAAGTACGTAGATTGAGTAATCGTTGGAATACAGCTCGATCTCGTAGGTCTCATAGGAGTAGAGATATACCTCGTAGCAGTGATCGTAAGAATAGGAATATTCGGTGTACTTAGTTACGTAGTCCCCATCTTCACTGTAAACACTGCTTACGTTCGCGCCGTCAACCATGATATAGTAATATCCGGTGGAATCCGGTGTGAACTCACAGGTGTAGTACTCGTAGCTATCCGCGGAGATGTACTTTGACGATCCCTCGTATAAGGTGTATGAGGAGTCTTTCCTGTCACTTGAGCCTTCACCGCCGCTTACAAGGACGATACCTACGATGAAGAAGGTAATACCGAGGACGAGCGAAATTACGAGAAACAGAGCACCTGCTTTACCAAAACGTTTTTCTGCCATTAGGAATTCTGCCCCTCCTTGTTTTCCGGCTCATCAGTTGTCGGAGTGTCGGAAATAGAAGTTGCGGCGGGAATTGCGGGAGTGCCCTTAAGCTTCTCAATGTTAAGTGCGCCGACTATACCGAGCGCAACTGCCGCAATGCCGAGAACGATGAATCCGGCGCCCGCGCCCGCGGTGATCATGATAAGGAGAGAGAGAGCAAGTGCCGCAGCCGAGATGGCGATAAATACCTTCTTGAACTTGCTGGCGGATGATGCTACCTCAGGAGCATCGTCGGACTTAGTAACCTCGGAATCCTGACGCTCAACCTTCTGGCTGATCTTGATGGAGCGGTCGATGGTCTCCTCTTCAACGCGTCCGAGCTTTGTCATATAGCGTTTAAGAGCGAGATCCTTTTCGTACTCGGTGAGAGTAGCCTCTGCATTGGGATACTTATCCTGAATAGCGAGCTTTGCCTCGTAGCTTTCAAGGGAGAGCTTAGCGAATTCAGCATCAGCCTCAACGTCTGCGCGCATCTGACGGATCTTAAACGCCTGGTCCTCAAGCTTGTTCTGAATATCCTTCGGAATAGCTATCTTCTTGATAACGAATTCGCTAACGGAGATTCCGTAGGGAGCGAATACGTCGGCAAGTCTGCACTTGAAACCTGCCTCTATATCTGCGAAGGTAGTGCAAAGGGTATAGTAGCCGATCTGCCTCTCGGTTATGTGCTGGTTAAGGTATGCTTTGTATTGATTTGAGATGGTGTCGGTGATCATGGTCTTGATCTTCTGCTCACCAAGCTGGGTGATGGTAGTATCAAGCTTGTCGATAAGCGCAACGGCATCGGTAAGCTTAAGGGTGAGCTTGAAGCTGGACTTAAGTGATACGGGAACCTGAAGCTCCTTGTCAAGGTAGTAGAGTTCGTCACCCTCAGCGGTAACGAAGGAGAAGATGAACACGGTCTTATCATCCATGCTTTTCTGAACCATAATACTGGTGTTGCTCTTCGTTTCGGCCTTCTTGTCATCTACGTCGGTAAGACGGTTGTATATGTAGAACTGAGCAAGCTCGTCTGTGTATTGCTCTCTTTTCAGCTGAACGAACCACTTGTAGTTCTTCTTGATTGCAAGTTTGAAGAAGGTGGCCTCGTTATGACGGGAAACGTGCTTGAGTATTGCGGGATGCGCCTCCACTGCCTTGAGGAACGCTTCCTTCTGATTCGGTTTGGAAAGATTGAGGGAGTTAACGTCCTCTCTGCCTTCGTTAATTTCGGCCAGGAGCGCCTCTGTTGTCATTTTGTCTAAATTCTTTGCCATCATCTGTATCCTTTCAAATAATTACTGCACATTTTACACATTGCCGTGTTTTCGGGATTTGCGTGACCGCATACTTCGCAAATAATAAACTTTTCCTTCGGCGCATCCGCCTTTAAAACCAGAGTGCCCTGATCAGCGGCAGCCTGAGCGCCTTTTTTTGCTGTTTCTGACATTAAATACCTCCTGATCGCTCATTTAACTATGGAATTATATACCACAAGTCCGTCATAAAATGTGTCTGAAAATGATGGAAAATATGATATACTTATGAAATAATTATACCTCGGTCCTTTACAAAAGTAAAGTGCAGGTGTAAAAAACATGAAAATTCTACCAAACGCACAAAAAAGAGAAATATTTTTGTTTGATTTGACCACCGGAAACATTCATTGCGCGGTCAACCGTTTTATAAAACGCACTTTTAGTTCAAGGGGACTTGATATCATATAGAAAATATTGTAGAATATATACGTGCTTCATAACAAGCATATTTAAAATTTTGGAAAATATGAGAGGTGACAGATGCATATTTTACTGACGGGCGCAGCGTCGGGTATCGGCCGCGCGATAGCAGACCTTCTTGTTGAGAGCGGGCATACCGTGTATGCCGTAGATATTAAGGATGTTCAGGCATCAGAGCGGCTCATTTCTTATAAGGCGGACGTCACGTGTGCGTTGGATATGGTAGCGGTGGCGGGAGATATCCGTTCGCGCGGAACAAAGCTTGACGCGATACTTTGCGTTGCCGGAATGCACACTATGGCATCGCTCGTTGAGGCGGATTATGCCGAGCTTCACAGGCTTATTGAGGTAAATCTCTGCGGCGCAATGCTCACCGTCAATTCATTCCATCCGCTTCTCTCGGAGAGCGGCAGGGTCGTAATAGTCACAAGCGAGGTCGCCGCATACGAACCAATGCCCTTTAACGGTCTTTACAGTGTGTCAAAGACCGCGCTCGATACCTATGCCGAGGCTCTCAGGCGCGAGCTTTCTCTTATCGGTCAGCGCGTTGTGACTGTGCGCCCCGGCGCGATAGAAACGCCGCTTTGCACATCCTCCCTCACCGCGACCGAACGGCTTGCGGAGGAAACCGCACTTTATAAGAAACAGGCAAAGCATTTTCTCGGACTCACGAAGCGCTTTATGGGCAAACCGATGAGGCCTGACCGCCTCGCACCGATAATCTATAAAGCGGTAACGAAGGCGCGCCCGCGCGCCGTATATTCAAAGCACAGATCCGTATGGCTCAGGCTTATGGAGCTTCTGCCTGCTTCTGCGCAGCGGCGAATACTTCGATTTATGCTTAACAGATAAGATGCCTTTGTACGCCTTGCGGTCGATAGATGTCGATTTTCCTGCTAATCCCTTTGTCCATATACAAAGTGAGAGGCTAGCTCAAAAAAATGAGCTAGCCTCTTTTCTGTTAGTGAAGTTTTTGCTGTATGCAAACGAAATCTCTGCTCTAACTGAATCAGCTCTTGCTTACAAGGAAAATTCGGTAACGGTCTTTCTTTCAAACATTCCGAAAAGCTCTGTGAACGGATTTTTTCCTTCGTAAACAACTCTGTAGACTGCGTTGGTGATCGGCAGGTCAACGCCGTATTTTTCGCCGAGCATCTTCATCGCTTTGGCGGTATATACCCCCTCCGCAAGTTTGTCGAAGCGCTCGCCCCTTGCCAATGCTTCACCGTATCGGCGGTTGTTTGAGTGAGGTGAGAAAAGGGTGGTTTCGTAATCGCCGAGGTGGCAAAGACCGTAAGCCGAAAGCTCGTTTCCTCCCATAGCGTGTATAAGTCTTGCAACCTCTCGCGCACCGCGCGCCATAAGCGGCCCCTTAAGTGAGGGCATATTTCCGCCGTCAAGAATTCCCGCGGCGATGCCTATAACGTTCTTTGCTGCCGCTCCGACCTCGCTGCCTATTACGTCATCCCCGTAATAGAAGCGGATAAGCGGACTTTTCAGCGCATCTACTAGCTCGGTCACAAGCCCTCTGTTATATCCGTCTATTACCATACAGTTAGGCTTTGCTGCAACGAATTCCTGAATATGCCCCGGACCTACCCAGACCGCGAGCCTATCGCGGTCATATCCGCACTCCTCCATAATTTCTGTAAGCCTGAGTCCTGTATTTTCTTCAATACCTTTCATACACAGGACGATATGCTTTCGGTCTGCGCCGTGCGCCTTTGCCAAGGTGGCAAGAGAGCGAAGTGCCTGGGATTTTATCGATATTATTATGACGTCGGCAAAATCAATTGCTTCTTTAATATCCTGCGTAAAAATAACGCTTTCCGGAATCGTGACGTACTCGTTTTTGCGAGTATTCATAAGCTCCTCGAAGGCTTTGCTTTCGGGGCGCCCCCATTCTATGACCGGAAATTTATTGTATGCAAGGTACCATGTGATGAACGAGCCCCATCTGCCCGAACCGAGAACTGCAAACTTCATATCTTAGCTCCTAATACGGTTTTACTTCCTATATTATATAACAATATCATATAAAAATCAAGTGGTCGCATATAATGAGTAAAAGACTTACGGTAAGGATGCGAAAATGACGAACAGACAGCGATTTTTTGCAAACGGACTTTTACTCACCCTCGTGGGACTTGCGGTGCGTAGTGCCTCGCTTGCTTATAGCTCATTTATCACGTATAATATCGGTGCTGAGGGAATGGGGCTTTTTTCGCTAATCGGCACGGTTTATTCCTTTGCGGTTACCTTTGCAACGTCGGGCATAAGCTTAACTGTAACGCGGCTCGTCTCCTCCGCGATAGGTGAGGGAAGGGATGGGGACGTTCGGGGCGTGTTGCGTGCGGCAGTGAAATATTCGCTGATATTCAGCTTTTCCTCGACTCTGATTCTCTTTATCTTTTCAGGATATTTCGGAGCGCGCCTGCTTGCCGACGCGCGATGCGTGATCCCCCTCAGAATACTGTCGCTGTCTCTTGCTCCGATTGCATTGTCCTCGGTATTTTCGGGATACTTCATAGGTGTAAAAAGGGTGGGAAGAAACGCGGTCATTCAGATCGCCGCACAGATATTTAAGATAGCGGTCACAACAGCGCTTGTTCTTCGCTTTGCAAAAATGGGTATCGCAGAGGGGATTTGCGCTCTCGCCGCCAGCATGACTCTTACGGAGCTTCTCGTATTTTTAGTCGCTCTTTTACAGTACCTCTTTGACAGACGGCGCGCGTTCAAAGAGGACAGAAGAGCGGCGGGGCATATTTCGGCAGTTTCGAGTATGGCGCTGCCGCTTGCCGTATCGACGTATATCCGCTCCGCGCTTCTGACGCTTGAGCACACCCTTATACCTAAGGGACTTCGGAAGAGGGGAGAGAAGCATTCAGAGGCTCTGGCGCACTACGGCATATTGCACGGAATGACCGTTCCGATGCTGCTTTACCCAATGGCGCCTCTCACGTCGTTTTCGGGACTTTTAGTTCCGGAATTTTCGGAGAGCCTCGCACGGGGAGAGAGCATTCGCCTTCGTAGGATAGCCACCGAGGCGATTAACGCGACCCTCAGCTACTCGATTGCCGCCGCAGTTCTCGTTGCAATGTTTTCCGAGGAGCTGGGTTACGCGGTCTACGATTCATACGAGGCGGGGTATTATATTGCCATTATGTCCCCTGTTATACCGATAATGTACCTTGACCACGTTGCCGATTCGATGCTGAAGGGAATTGGTGAGCACGTCTATTCTATGTGGGTAAATATATCCGATTCCTTTCTTTCAATAATCCTCGTGTGGACGCTCATACCTCGGATGGGAATTGGAGGTTATGCTCTTGTTATCGTCGTTATGGAAGGGTACAATTTTATTCTGTCGGCTTCTCGCCTGCGAAAAAGGATCGCCTTTAAAATATATCTCGTCCGCTCAGTCATTGCGCCTCTTGCCGCATCTGTTGCGGCGGTCTGTCTCTCACGGCTAATATTTGATTCAAGTGGCAGAATGACAGCACCCGTGTGGCTTTTTTTGAGGATTGTATTTGCTGTTTGTGCCTTTTTGGGAGTGTACTTCGCCGTAAAGCTCGCCTTAGACCAATTTGAAGCAAAGGCGGAGAATTAGATTCGTTATTTTACAATGTTTAAGCTATAAAAGATTTGTTCGGTATGCCTAAATGCGACAGCCCCCTCTTACCAAGAGAGGGGGCTGTCGGGCTTTTTGTTATGCCGATTTCGGCAATCAACTACAAGAAGGAGCGGACATACAAGGTTACCTTGCGTGCCCGCTCTTTAGTTATTAATCAATCGTCATTATCAATCAATCGAAATATAGCAGGCAGGTCTTAAGCCTGCGTTGTACTGCTGTCGGTTATACTTTTGAACGTAGCTAAGCGTCCCGTCACTGTTGACGCAAAGCGTTTGCTTTTCGTCCTCGCTGCTGTCACGAAGATAGTAGGATTCCGACTTGAAGAATTGCGGGTCTCTGTCCTCGTCGTAGGGAAGCTCCTCGACCCATGCGTTCGTGTAGTAGGTATAGGTGAAGCTGTTGAGCACCGCGGCAACGTCCGCGTTTTCCGAATACTCTTCGTATTCGGCCTTGCTGAGGACGAAGAATTTGTCCTCGGTAGTTACGGTTTCGCCGCCGATGACGGTCTTGAGATTTGTTGTGAGTATGGAATCGTAGATTGTCTCCGAACCCATTATATTTTTCGCGAATTCTCCCTCGTTGAGATATTCTCTCAGTGAGCCGTCCTTCCAGCTTCCGTTATAACCCGTGAAATCAACGATATCCTTCGTGATCATGAGTGCTTTACCGCTCTCGGTGTCTATATCGATAACCACCCATACAATGGGTTTGCCCTCTGTTTTTGACCAGTTGCCGTATGCTCCGTTAAAGAAGCCGTAGCTTCCGTGCGTGACCTCGTCACCGATTGACAGATCCTTGAATTTTATCTTGTCATACTGCTCCGCGCTGTCCTTGTAGTGGAGCATTTCGGAGAGCGCTTCGCGCGCCTCGTCGTATTTGCCTTCCTGTATGTACTGCATAGCCGTGTCGTATTTTGCCTGCTGTCTTGCGGGAATTACGAGCGTCGCTGTTATTGCTACCGCCGCAATCAGAACGAGATAAAGACCGAATACGATCAGGTTTCTTTTTCTCCTTCTCTTTTTCGTTATCTTAATATTTGAGACAAGGAGAAGCAGGGTTCCGAATACGGTTATCATCGTGAAGAAGAATCCGAGTCCCAGAACGCCTGAGGTCTGCATGAAAGCATCGTAGAAGCAGAGGAACAGAGCAAGTGACACAACGAACGAGGATATCGAAAGTATGAGAAGAAGCTTGCTATGTGTTTTTACTGATCTGCGTATCAGCATGAAGGGGTAGTAGTACATTGAGTATGCACTCGGAACAATGAATGCGATAAGCATGTTATTGTGTACCGTACCCTGCATAAAGGAGATCCAGAACACTGCAAGCGTTACGTTGAAGAGAACGTATGCGTAAGGAGCGATGAAGTGCTTAAGGATATTCTTGAAGATTCCGCCTCCGCCGGTGAGCATTGAAGCAAGCGCCACCGTCAGCGGTTCATCCTCTTTGTCAAACATTTCGATCTCGTGATTTCTTGCTATCGGGCGCAAAATCAGGGCCAGCACTACCATAATAAGCGGTGATGCGTAAATAAGAAGCGCGAGTATTCCGACAAATATGAAGGTCTCGGGTATGTTAGCCATCATAAAGCCCATACCGAAAAATCCGAGCAAATAGAGTATTACAGCGGGTACAGTAAAGAAGTCCGCAGAGCCGGAACCGGACGGTTCGTCTATCTCCGCTGTTCCCCTGTAGTTATGGTTACTGTCATATAAATCGTATCGTGCCATATTTATTACCTCAACGATCTATAACTAATGCCGCAGCGCCGAGTGAGCCGGCGTCGTTTCCGAGCTTTGCCACGAGGATCTCGACCTGCGGACCTAATCCACCGGCAAAAATCTCCTCAGATACTATCTTTTTTATCGGGTCAATCAGTGCGTCGCCCTGCGCGCATACTCCGCCGCCGAGTATTATCGCATCGGGTCTGAATATGTTTGCGTAGTTTGTGACTCCGCAGGCAAGGTGCTCGATATAGGAGTCAACCACCTCTTTTGCGTACTTGTCGGAAGCATAGAAATCAAACGCCGTCTTTCCGTTTACCGCCTCAAGCGAGCCAACCTCCCAGAGCCTTGATTCCGAGTGCGCCTGCATAGCCCGTTTTGTGTCTCGGATGATCGCGGTCGCCGATGCGTATGTCTCAAGGCATCCGCGCCTTCCGCAGGTGCAGGGCTCACCGCCTGCCTCAATAACCGCGTGCCCGAGCTCTGCGCCCGCGCCGCGATTGCCGGAAACCACCTTGCCGTCGATAATGATACCGCCGCCGACCCCGGTTCCGAGTGTCAGAAGTATTATGTTCTTGTATACTCCGCCGTAGCCGAAGATCATCTCTCCGAGCGCCGCCGCGTTTGCATCGTTTTCTATTTTTGTTCTGAGTCCCGTCGCGTCCGACACCTTTTTCGCTATCTCGAAGTTCTGCCAGCCGAGATTGTTTGATGCCACGACGACTCCCGCCGCGCTATCTATCATACCGGGAACGCCCATTCCGATAGCTTCAATGTCGGTGAGCTTCATATTCGCGGCACAGAGCAGGGAATTGCAGAGCTTAACGATATTTTCCACAACTCCGTCTTCGCCACGTGAGCATTCGGTGGGGACCTTATCCTTAATTACTATTCCGCCGTCCTCCGTGACTATAGCGCCCTTTATGAATGTACCGCCTATATCAATTCCGAAATAATATTTTTTCATTTTTTCTCCGATCAAAGATCTGCTTTTTCTTCTTCCTCGTCATCTTCATCGTCGCGCGGCCTTACGTCGATAACTCGGAGGTTTTCTATTCTCTTTCCGTCCATTTCAAGGACCTCAACGCGGAGTCCCGCATGCTCAAAGCTGTCGCCGACCTCGGGGATCTTTGCAAGCTCGTTCATCGACCAGCCTGTAACCGTCTGCGCTTCGATCTCCTCGTCAATATCAAATTCGTCAAAGAGCTTTGATACGCTTGCTTTACCCGATACTATGTATTCGTTATCACTGACCTTCTGTATCTCTATTACCTTTTCGTCGTGCTCATCCCATATCTCACCGACGATCTCCTCGAGAACGTCCTCAAGGGTAACTATACCGGCGGTCGATCCGTATTCGTCCATTACCACGGCCATATGAAGCTGCTTATCCTGAAGCTCCTTCATAAGGTCGTTTATCTTCTGCGTCATCGCGACGTAAAGCACGGGCTTGATTATCTCGTCTATGCTTACAAAGTCGGCGGTGTAGAAGTCTTTATAGTAAAGAATACCTATGATATTGTCTATATCTCCGTCATAAACGGGAAGTCTTGAATAGCCCGAGTCGGTATATACCGCGTCGATCTCGTCCTTGGTAGCTTCCTTGGATATCGCGGTTATATCAATTCTGGGGGTAAGTATGTCACCGACCTCAAGGTCCGCAAATTCGATCGCGCTTTTGATAAGTGTACTTTCTTCCTTATCGAAGTTTCCGTCCTCCTCTGCTTCCTCAATTATAGAGATAAGGTCTTCCTCCGTCACCCCCTGATCGCTATAATCCTTAAACATCTTTCCGAGAAAATTCTGGAGCAATCTGAATATGAAGGTAAGGGGCAGAAGCAGATACACGAAGAAGTTGATGATAGGAGCGGAAAACCTGGCAAAGCCCTCCGGTCTCTTTTTCGCTACCGTCTTGGGTGATATCTCGCCAAAGGTGAGTATTACGATCGTAAGGACTGCCGTAGAGATCGCTGATGCCCACTCTTCGAAGGAGCCGTCCTTTAAAAGATTGATAAACAGTATCGTCGTAAGAGAGGAAGCGAGAATATTAACGATGTTGTTTCCTATAAGAATGGTGGATATTAACGCATCGTAGTTTTCCGAGAGCTTCAGGACGAGGGCGGCTTTTTTGTTGCCCTTTTCACTGAGTCCCTTCATCCTTATTTTGTTGAAAGTGGAGAATGCGGTCTCCGTAGCCGAGAAGTAAGCTGACATGATTATACAGAAAATTATAATCACGAGTTGTAGCGCCATGATAAATTATAACCTTTCATTTATATAATTATTGTTATTTTTCTTTACAAAACCTAAAAAACGCAAAAAAGACCTAACCGCAACGGTGTGCGGCTAAGTCTACATATATTCTATAAGCACGGTACTTATCTGACAAGTGTCCCCGTCTGTGCCGTCGTCCATGAATAACTCCTTGTTTTTTCGCTCTTTAAAAGCGTATTGTGGAAAAGATTATATCATAACCGTGCTGTGAAGTCAAGTAAAAACAAAAATGTTCACTATTTGTTAACAATTGAGGAGACATAATACGGCAAAATAATGCTTGACAACGCGGGGGCGTCGTGATAAAATATAGCAGCGACATTTGAGAGGGAGGTGGACGTGTGGTCTGCTCATTTACAGGACACAGACAAATAAAAGAAGGGCACCGACAGTCCCTGCCTCAGCTTCTCCTTCGTGCTATTGAATTTGCATACTCCAAGGGGTGCCGAACCTTTCTTGCCGGCGGTGCGATAGGATTTGACACGGAGGCGGCACTCACCGTCATAAAATACCGTGTAAGCCATTCCGACGTATCGCTCATTCTCGTGCTTCCCTGTCTGGATCAGAGCAGGGGATGGACGGACTCACAGAGAAGCTGTTACGAATATACCCTCAAAAATGCCGACGAGGTCGTATATATTTCGGAGGAGTACACACCGACTTGTATGCGTGAGCGTAACAGATATCTCGCAGAGAAGGCAGACCTTATGATAGCATACGCCGACCGCCAAAACAGCGGCGCGGCGCAGACAGTCCGGATGGCCCGGATGGTTTCCTCCGGAATCTCTTTCCGGCTGTTGAGCATTGTTCCGTCCAGATCCAGGGCAATCAGCTGATAA
>JAZRUS010000077.1:0-10032 GCA_045652665.1 Eubacteriales bacterium
TGTGCTGATCCGCTGGGACAACTACGGCACCGGTCACCATATCCACATCAAGAACTGCGATATCCATGACATCAACGCCGAAATGTCCCGCTTTACCGGCGAAGGCATCCTGGTCGTTTCCACCGGCACCGAGGATGGCGTACCGACCAACTTCGATGACGTTCTGCTGGAAGGAAACCGCATCGCGGATATCGACCGTACCGGTATCTCGGTCTGGAGCGCATGGGCAGAAGGCCGCGGCATCGATTATCACAACGATCTTGCCACCACTAACAACTTCTATCACACCACCGTCGGTCCGTGGCTGGGCAGTACCAACCTCGTCATCCGCGGCAACAAGATTTATCGTACCGCAGGAGACGCCATTCTGGTCAATTCCACCATCGGCGCACTGATTGAGCATAACTATGTCGAGCACTGCTGCTATGAAATGCGCATTGGTCCGAATGCTGCAGTCTGGCCGCACAATGCCGACGGTACCGTTATGCAGTACAACGAAGTCTGCTACACACACGGCGTGCAGGACGGTCAGGCGTTTGATATCGATATTTCCTGCAACGATACCACCATTCGTTACAACTACTCCCACGACAACGAAGGTGGCTTCCTGCTTCTGATGTACCGCACCCGCAACAATGACATTCACCACAACATCAGTGAGTACGACCGCAACGGCCTGATCTGGAATCACGAAAACGACGGCGGCACCCGCATCCACGACAACCTGTTCTACCTGGGCATGGAGGATGTGCAGGTATTCCGCGGTCCGTTTGACAGCAACGACTGGGTGTTTGAGAACAATACCTTCTATGCTTTGGATCCTGACACCGAAATCGAGTGGCGTCCGCGCGCAAAGTACAACGGCAACAACTATTACAACATCAAGAACTTGCCGGACGATCCGAATGCCCGCTGTGAAAAGCCCGATTTCACGCCCTCCCGCTAACGTATGAAAGAAAAACCGTCCGTACCGAGCGCTCGTGTTTCAGAGCAGGTGCGGGCGGTTTTATGTGCGTATAAGCCTATGATCCCGACTTTATCACGAACCGGTTCGGGCAGCTTCTGGAAAAGCACAATCTAAAAAAGATCCGCTTCCACGATCTGCGGCACTCGTGTGCATCGGTTCTGCTTGCACAAGGCGTGCCGATGAAGCAGATTCAGGAATGGCTCGGGCATAGCGATATGAACACGACGGCGAATATTTATAGCCATCTTGATGCCGTGAGCAAGAGCGAAACCGGCGCGGCGATGAGTAAGGCGTTGGGGTGAAGATAGAATAACGAAAGGGGTGACCAAATCGGTCACCCCTTTGATAATTTCAAGCTGTTCGAGAAATTGGAATTTGCTTATCTCTTTTTATATACAATTATTTCCGGGTCAGAGCCATTGCATCCATATTCGCACACAAGCATATATTTATCGTCTGCAACAAGACCATAACATCTATCGCTGTTTGCTTTTTCAAGTTGATAACCGAGATATATTTTCGCATCATCAAGCAGTTTGATTTTTTCTCCGTTAGGAAGTGTGTACTCCAAATTAACATATGCACCGCACAACTGGCAAAGTGTTGTTAGTGTGGGCATCTCGACAATTCCTAAGGAATTAAACTCATCTATCAAGCGATTTTTATATGCGACGAAGCAATTTTCACCGCCAGATTTATAGCATTCAGCAGCAACACATTCCCCGCCAAACGGATGACCACTTGTTTCCATACAACCTTTACAGTTAGCCTTAAAACTACATCCGTTACAATCGATTCCACAGATTGTTTTCATCATGTTCTCCTCCGTCAAATTGGAATTTGTTTATGACTTGCTTTTTGTTTTCTTGAAAATCGGCTCGTCTGAAGAGCAAAGCCAAGCACCGATAACCATTATGCCGAGTGCAATGAAATAGGTATACTCGGGCAATTCTCTGAATATGACAAGCGACAGCAGCGTACGGATAAAGGGTGCTATGGCATAATATGCACTCGTTCTCGCCGCACCGAGTAATCTTTGCGCGTAGACATAGGAAAAGATGCTGAGTCCGTATGCAACGCAGCCTACTGCCAACACCGCAAGCACGCTCCAAAGAGTCGTGATTCTCTCTCCAATGCATAAACCTATGATAACAGAACCAAATCCTGAGAACATGCCCTTTAACAGAACGATTTCCAAGGGGTCTTTCGCTGACAGCTTTCTCGTGCAGTTGTTCTCCATTCCCCAACAAATACACGCAAGAAGGATAAACAAAGAGCCGAAAGAAAATTTGAGACTTGATATACCCTCAATCGAGAGGAGCGCGCAGGAGGCTGTAACGAACAGAATACCGAACCACAATCTTGGGCTGATTCTCTCCTTAAAAACAACCAATGCGATAAGCGCCGTCGCCACGATTTCAAAATTGTTGAGAAGCGAAGCGTTTGCCGCAGATGTATATGACAGTCCAAGTAGCAAAAAAATCGGTGCCGCAATATCAAGCACGATCATTGCTACCGTGTATGGTAGGTCTGCTTTCGTTATTTTTTCTTCAGTTCGTTCTACCTTTTTCAACTTTCGAAACAAAGCTATCACGCCCATTCCAAGTCCTGCGCCAATATATAGAAATCCTGCCATCAGCGTCGACGGCATATAATCAAGCAACAGCTTTGAAAAAGGAGAGTTAATGGCATAGAGTGCCGCCGCCAATACAGCTAAAAATATTCCTGCACCTGTTGTCTTTTTCAAAAGGCGACCTCCTTTCAAATTCTCGATTTCCGATGAGTTTATTATACCATATTTTTGTGAATATTTCAATCGTTTTGACTATTTTTGACTACAGCGTTGCAGATTTTTGCTTCTTTAGTTATCAAACCCTTTTCCACGTTTTCGGGCTGAACAGAATGAATACGGGGAGTATTTCAAGTCTGCCGAGCATCATAGTCAAGGTCAAGATTATTTTTGAAAATCCGCTATATCCTGCAAAGCTCGCATACGGGCCTACTGCCTCGAATGCGGGGCCGACATTGGATATACAAGTGAGCACCGCCGAAAAGTTGGAGAAAAAGCCGTGCTGTACGGTATATGTTCCTGCATCGGAAACAATCTGCACCGTCGTGCCGTTGACGGCATCGAATGATAAGAGGAATATAGCCGCTATGAATAGGAAGAAGTACAGCGTTATGAAGGCGAAAACATCGCTAATCGTCTTTTCCTCTAAAGGCTTTCCTTCAAATTTTGCCTTGGGAACGTAGCGAGGATTGATGAGCTTTCGCACGTTGATATATGCGCCCTTCATAGCAATTACGATACGTGACACTTTGATACCGCCCGCGGTCGAGCCTGCCATCGCACCGATGAACATTACCACTACGAGCGTAGTCTGTGCAAGCATCGGCCACACGTCGTAGTCGGTGGTGGTATAGCCTGCGGTGGTCATCAAGGACGCGACTTGAAACAGCGAGTGTCTGAAGGATTCCTCTGTGGTATAGGTCTGTGGGAAGGACTCAAATCGCCACACAAGGCTGATAAATACAAAAGCAACCGCTGCGCCTATGATAAGGAAATAGCTCTTGAATTCCTCACTCTTGAATACTTGTCTGATCTTACCGATCAGTATCAAATAATAGAGAGCAAAGTTGCATCCGAACAGAATGAGGAATATCGAGATTACATATTGAGCAAAGGGTGTGAAATACTGCATACTTCCCGGCATAAAACCAAAGCCGCCGGTGCCTGCACAGCCGAAGGTTGACAGCAGTATGTGGAAGAATTTATCGTTATGGTATGCGGTGGCTGCCGCCTCACCGAGATCTGCACACATTGCGGTATAATCGGTCAAGTCACCGCAACACAAAATGATGATCTGAATGGCTGTCATACCGAGATAGATAAGGTACAGTATTCGTGCCGTTACCTTCATCTTGGATGAGAGCTTACCAACCTGCGGTCCGGGGCTTTCCGCACGGAGCAGATGCATCGACGAGCCATCATCGCTTTCGGGAATGAAGATCAGCACGAACACAAGGATTCCCATACCGCCGATCCAATGGGAGAAGCTTCTCCAAAAGAGCGTTGAATGAGATACCGCCGTAATATCGGAGATAACGCTTGATCCCGTTGTGGTAAAGCCCGACATAATTTCAAACCAAGCGTCTATGTAGTTAGGAATATCTCCGTTAATGACAAACGGAACTGCGCCTGCGAGAGTCATCACAACCCATACAAGTGCCGTGAGAGCGAAGCCCTCTTTTTGATATAGTGCCACTCTTTGGGGCTTCGGAATTTGAAGAACAAAGCCTACCGCCGCAAGTACAAGAATGGGGATAAGAAAGGCGAGGAAGTTTCTAAGGCTCTCCTTATAGATCAATGTTACTGCGAGAGGTGCTAACATCAGTATCGCCTCAAGTATCATGATCTTCCCGAGTATTTTGCCAAGCATTTTATAGTTCATCTTACCGCCACCTTATTCGAGAATGTCGGTAAGGTCATCGAAGTTCTTGTGCGTGGTTACGACGATGACGTTATCTCCGAGCTTGATGCAGTCGTTACCGTTCG
This sequence comes from Eubacteriales bacterium, assembly GCA_045652665.1. Lineage (GTDB taxonomy): Bacteria > Bacillota > Clostridia > Oscillospirales > CAG-272 > UBA1740. The sequence continues at coordinate 4,524 of JAZRUS010000077.1, forward strand.
GGATGATGACTTCATTATCTCGGATGATACAAGCAACAAGGCAGTTTTCCTTGAGCTTTAGCTCCTTGAGTGGCTTCTCATAAATGCGTTCGGGCTTCTTTGCATAAAACTCCAAGGCTTCTACTTGGTCGTTTACCAAGCGGTAAAGCGTGAGAACGTTACTTCCTCTCGTGTTCGCAAGGGCACGTATGTAGCTGATGATACGGTTGGCGACGATATTCTGAGGAGATACGTTGTTTTCAATGCCAAGCTCGTCAAGCATACCGATGAGGTCGTCGCTCTTGATCTGCGTGATGGTCTTTTTGACCTTCATTTTGCCCGCGAACATCGACACGACCATATTTTCCTCGTCAATGTCGGTCAGAGCAACGAAGGCATCCATTGCCTCAATTCCTTCTTCAAGGAGAAGGTCGTGCTGTGCGCCGTTGCCGTGAATAATGGTCACACGAGGAAGCTCGCTTGCAAGTTCCTCCGCTACGGCGAGATTGCTTTCAATGAGCTTGATCTTATATTTCTTTTTAGACAACTCACCCGCAAGATAGTAGGCAATCCTGCTTCCTCCAACAATCATAATGTTTTTCAGCGGAGATTTCACGAGATTGACCTCTGCCAAAAAGTCGCGCAATGATTTCGAATCTGAGGTCAGATGGATTCGGTCGCCTTCTTCAATGACAAAATTTCCCGTCGGGATCATTACGCTCTGACCTCTCTGCACAGCACAGATAAGCACCTTGGTTTTCAGCTTCTTACCAAGCGTTATTAAGGTTTCTCCTACAAGCGAGCAACCCTTTTCGGCGACGATCTCTACGAGCAGAACTCTGCCTTTTGCAAAACGCTCGACCTGCGCGATGGAAGGTAGGTTGATGAGATTGAATATTTCGGTTGCCGTATCCTGTTCGGGATTGACGATCATAGAAATACCAAGCTCGTCTTTCATCTCCATGATCTGCTTTCTGTAATCGGGATTTCTGACACGGGCAATGGTATTCTTTACGCCGATCTTCTTTGCCACAAGGCAGGCGAACACGTTCAACTCGTCGCTGTTCGTCAGAGAAATTACCAAGTCGGCATCCTTAACACCTGCTTCTCTCTGAATATCAATGCACGCACCGTTGCCGACAACGCCCGACACGTCGTATTTCCCGATAAGGTTTTCGATCTTGTCTTTATCCTCGTCTATAATCGTAATGTTATGACCTTCTCGTGATAGATTTTTTAGTATGGTCTTACCAATTGTGCCAAGACCGATTATAATTATTTTCATATGATTATGTATGCCTCACTATAGGAAGATTTATGATTGTTTGCTCTCCACCGTTTCGGTATCTTCAACGTCGGTATCTTCCTCTGTCACGGGTATGACCTTAACTGAAATTTCGTGAGTCATCTGCTCGTCGGCTACTGTTACGGAGATTGAAAGATTTTCATAATTGAAACTAAAACCAACCTCGGGGATATTTCCGCAGACCTCGGAAAGCCAACCGTTGACCGTAGTTGATTCGATATCCTCACTTTTTTCAAGTGAGAAATATTCAAAGAATTCGTCAATAGAAACGCTGGACAGCACACGATATGTATCCTCGCCCATTGGAATAATCGGCTCGGTCGCTTCGTCCTGCTCATCCCATATCTCGCCCACAAGCTCCTCAATAATATCCTCCATTGTCACGACGCCGGATGTGTGCCCGTATTCGTTCACAACGAGTACCATATGCGTGTGGTTTTCCTGCATATTCTTGAACAAAGCATCGAGATGGATGGTTTCGGGAACAAATTCGGGTTCAAGCAACGCATCTTCAAGCTTAAAGTCGGGATCGGTGCGCTTGAGCAGATATTTGCGCGTATGAAGAACACCTACGATCTTATCAAGGCTTTCGGAATATACGGGGATACGGGAGTATCCTTCTTCCTCAATGAGCGTAAGTAAATCCTTTTCGGAAATATCTTCGGGGACAGCTATGACTGCACTTCTCGGTGTCATAACGTCGGCTGCGGAAAGTCGCTCCAATTTGAATACATTCTTTATGTATTCCACATCATCCTGTTTCAGCGTTCCTTCGTCAGCGCCTGCATCAAGCATTACGACAATTTCTTCCTCGGATACCGTGTCCTCTTTCTCGTGAGGATTGATGCCAAACAAGCGAAGCACGATATTAGTAGATGCAGTCAAGAACCATATAATCGGCTTGAGTATCGTTGTAAGCACAGAGATAATTCCGCACACACCGTTTGCAAGTTTTTCCTTGTGGCGCATAGCGATACGCTTGGGAACAAGCTCACCGAGAACAAGGGTGAAATAGGACAGTATCAGCGTAATGAGAATGACCGATATCGTATCAATCGTTCCGACGTGTTCTGCGGATACGTTGAATGCGGACACCATTGCGCCCGTCAGTTTTTCCGCAAAGCTGTCAGCGGCAAATGCCGAGCCGAGAAAGCCCGCGAGCGTGATGCCGACTTGAATGGTGGAGAGGAATTTCGTAGGTTCCTCTATAATCTTTAGCATTTTGCGAGCCTTCTTATCACCGTCCTCTGCAAGTGAGCGCACCTTTTTCTCATTTATGGAGATCAAGGCAATCTCGGTGGCAGCAAAGAAAGCGTTAAGCAAAATCAGTATCAGCTGTAATAATAATTGTTTAATAATGTCAGACATAATAAATCTCCTGTTTTTATAAATGTGTTTGATGGTGTATCGTTGTAGAACCGAAATTGCTCAACAACGCATTCTTGATAAGCTTGCCCTGTCAAGAAAGCTAACGCATTTATTCTTACGAGTATGCCTGATTTTGAAGAATCCCTTTTCGGGGCAACTTCGAGGTATCGCGTCCACGAAACCAACTCCTTTCCCATAATATTATTGGATTATAAAGTATTTTATCATATATGCGGTTAAGACGTGGCAAAGGCTGAAAGTGAGCAGGTCTCTCCTGCTCACTTTAAGATGTAGTTATTTAAGTCATTAAATTCCGTACACAAGCCACAAGTAAATGTAAGCAGGTATGATTGCTGCCAATGTAAACGGAATACCGATCTTAAAGAAGTCGGAATTTTTAACAGTATATCCTTCCTTGCGGAGAATACCGATACCAGTAATATTTGCAGATGCCCCGATAGGCGTGCAGTTTCCACCGAGAGTTGCGCCCGAAAGCAATCCAAAGTAAAGCACAGTAGGATCAACGTTCAAAGCCGATGCAAGACCTGCAATAACGGGGATCATCGTTGCAACGTAAGGAATGTTGTCAATAAATGCAGAAATAAGAACAGATGCCCAAACGACAACGGTATAAAGCAAGAATACGTTACCGCCACCCATTTTTGCGAGAAGATCGGCAGCGGCAGCAATAACGCCCTGCTCCGAAATACCGCCTATCATAATGAACAGACCTAAGAGCAGTCCAATCGTTTGGAAGTCTATTTCCTTCAAGGGAGCTGTGATAGCGGACAGATTCTTCTTGCGAATAAAATTATAAACGAGTCCTACAACGAGCAAACCACAACAGATTAGACCGTTGGTGATATCCGGCTTGTTCGGAATAAAGGATGCAACGATCAGCAACACGATCGTGCCCACAAGCAATCCCGTAGGAACGAAGTCAGTTACCTTAGTGCGACATTTTTCTTTGGGAATACTTGCTTTTTCCTTGCGGAAGAGGAAGAGCAAAATAATTGCCGAAAGAACAGCACCAAGCTCAACCGCAAAGAACATACCGGGTTTGCCGTTATACCAGAAGAAATCGGTGAAGCTCATATCAAGTGCCGAGCCGAGCATAATAGCCGTAGTATCTCCTACGAGCGTTGCTGCACCCTGCAAATTCGATGATACCGCAATCGCTATGATGAACGGAACGGGATTGGTCTTGAGCTTTTTGCAAATTTCAAGTGCCACGGGTGCAACCATCAGTACCGTCGCAACGTTATCGACAAATGCGGATATAATACCGGCAAACAAAGCCATTGCAACTGCCGCCCACTTCACGTTCGGAACCTTTTCCATTATTAGATCCGCAAGAAGCGCAGGCATCTTGCTTTCAATGAATAAGGAAACGATGCCCATCGTTCCTGCAATCATCAAAAGAACGTTTAAGTCTATCGTGCCCCAAACCTTCGTAAGCGGCAACATTCCCGTCACGATGAATACAAGTGCTGATGCAAGAGCAATGTACGGTCTGTATTTGCTGAATATCAGCATCAAGATATAAGTTACGGCAAATAGCGCCAAAGCTATATACATACTATTCTGTTATTCTCCTTTCAATCATCCTTTTCCGAGCCAATGGGATTTACTATACTGTATCCAATGTTTACAAGGTGGTCTGCGACTCTTTCAAGTCCGACTACCACGGAGGAATAATAGGGGCTGACGTCAATATTACAGTTGCCCTCGGCAAGACGAGCGAAGTGACTTGCAATAAGCTCTTTTTTCTTTACGTCTACGCCTTCCTCCAAGCTTGTGAGAGTCGGCAACTCAGCTCTGTTGAGGTTTTCAAAAGCATCCTTTGCAATATAGAACATTTGCATAATGCTCTCACGCATAGAGGATATCTCGCCCTGTGCCTTTTCGGAGAAGCTGATCTTTTTACCGATCATCTCCATACCTATCTCGTGGAAGTTTTCTGCATGGTCGCCGATACGCTCAAGGTCGTTAAGCACGTGGAAATACGAGCCGATGACACGTTCATCGCTTTGTGTGGCGTTTGCGGATAGTTTAATTAAGAATTTTGTGAGAGCACCGTTGGTAAAGTCGATGATTTCCTCATTCTTTCGTATGCGTTCGTCATACTCGGACGAGCCCTTATCCATAGCAACGAAAGCATAGATAGAGTTTTCTTCAACCAATGAAAGCATATAGTCCATCTCCTTTTTGACCTGCATCAAAGCGATGGGCGGTGTGGTAAGAAGTCTGTCGTCAACGTATTTGAGCGTGAGAGCTTCTTCCGTTTCCTTTTTATCCTTAATAACAAGGCAAGAATATTTAACAAGCTGCTTGACAAACGGGAGAAGCAAAAGCGTAGTGGTTACGTTGAAGATAACGTGGAATACTGATACTCGCATCTGCAAGGACATTGGATCGCTTCCGGGGAACATAGAAACGAGAAGATTTACCGCAGGCTCTTTGAATATCCAAATAAGTGCAGTGAATACCACCGTTCCTATTACGTTGAATGTAAAGTGTATCAAAGCAACTCTCTTGGAGTTTGCGTTAGCACCGACCGATGCGAGTAAAGCGGTTACACAAGTACCGATATTTGAACCAAGAACAATAAATAATGCAAGGTCTAACGGAAGAACTCCCGTACCAACCATAGTAATAACGACACCCGTAGCCGCAGATGAACTTTGAATAAGCGCTGTAAAAATTACTCCTACTAAAATTAACAGCAAAGGAAACTCAATCGTCTGAAATATACCCGTAAACAAACTCTCAACGAGCGGATTTCCAAATGCTTGTTCACTGCTCATTACCTCAAGACCGACAAAAATAAGTCCCAACCCACAGCAAAGACTACCG
>JAZRUS010000078.1:0-2382 GCA_045652665.1 Eubacteriales bacterium
CAACAGATGCTTTGACTCCGATGTGGATATTCTTCTCACTGCGTGCGGCACTAAAAGTCCTACGAAGGAAAGCAGACCGCAAACGCTGACTGCCGCACCTGCCAACAGTGCGGAAAGCAGTAAGAATATTACGCGCATCACGTTCGTATTCATTCCAAGCCCTTTGGCGTTTTCGTCACCAAGAGTCAGCACGTCAAGCTCGTTTGAAAATGTCAAGAGTATCAAGACGGATATTAAAACGATCACTGTGGCAGGTATCAGCTTTGCGTAAGTCACCGATGAAAAGTCACCTATCTTAAAATCGAGGCTCTGTATACTGATTTCGGGATTGAAGGTGGTGACTGTATCGGATATCGCGCCGAGCAAGGCGTTCAGCGCTACGCCCATCAATATGACCGTTCCTCTTGAAGCCCCCCATTTTCTTGCTCCGAGACTGACAAGCATCACGGTCAAGAATGCACCGACAAAAGCAAACAGAGAGAGCCTCCAGCCACCTATGATACCCAATGCCGAGCCAATAGTGACAGCAAGACCTGCACCCGCATTTACACCGATAATGCTCGGAGATGCCAATCGGTTCGCAAGCACGCCTTGAATGACCGCGCCTGACACGGCGAGCGCCATACCGCATATAAGACTTCCAAGAACTCTCGGCAATCTGACGTATAGTAATATTCTTGCCTCGGGACTCTGCATATCTCCCGCTATAAGCGACGAAAGCATGTCCGAAAGCCTCAGCTCCGATGATCCGAAAAGCACACCGAGAACGGCAGCAAGAAGCAATAAAAGGATCGCTATACCGTATATATATCCCATCTTATTTTTTCGTAAGCTTATCATAAAGTATTCCGTATGACTCTGCCCAGCGCGCGTTAGGCTTCAGATTGAACAGCGTTTTATCCATAACGTGCAATCTACCGTTTTTCACCGCATCAAGCGTACTCAGGGCAGGGTTCTCCTTTATCAGATTTTCAAGCGACTGCTTCGCCGCCTCTGTATCACTTCCCATCGTTACCACGAAAATGTGGTACGGCTCTTCCCGAATGATCGCTTCTACACTCAAATTTTCAAGCAAGCTCGTGTTACTGTCGGCAATATTGATACAGCCCATATCGTGAAGCATTTCGCCAAGGATCGTTCCACTGCTGCCTTTTGCCTTTACAAAGCTTGAAGCGGCTCGCAGCAATAGGACTTTTCGTTCATCTTCGGGAATATCCGAATTTTTGTACTCTGCTTTTATTTCATCGATCTGTGCCTTGATCGCAAGTCCGTTCTGTTCGTACATATCCTTGCGTTCTGTAATATCGGTACAAATATCAAGCATCTTCAGATAATCGTCGAAGCTATCCACGTCAAAGTAGGCAACGGCAATTCCCATAGCTTCCAGTGTTTCCCTCATCTCAACATTGGAGGCAGTGGACGCGCTTGCGATAACAAAATCGGGGTCTGCTGATATGAGAAGCTCAAGACTCGGAGAATGCGCGCCGCCGATATTGACGGCATCGTCAAGCTCAAGCCCGAAATCCTCCCAAGCATCCTCAGCAGATGCGCAAAGCTTGCCGCCCGCAAGCATCCAAACGTCCGCGAAGCTTCCAAGAAGGGCGGCAACTCGCTCGGGGTTCTTTTTGATATTCACCTCTCGACCGAGGGCATCGGTAAAGACTACCGTATTTTTGTTCTCGTTTTTCGGTTGACCGTTACACGCTGACATAGAAAACAGAACTGCTGTGATCAACAGAAAAGCGACGATGTTCTTTATTGTTTTTACTTTCTTCATATATCCTCTTAAATGGCGTATTTCATTGACAAATCACGGAAAACATGATATAATATTATATCATAAAAAAAAGATGTAAGTCAATGAAATCGAGGCAAACAGCTATGTTGACGAATGAACAAATAACAAGTGTTAAAGGAAGAGGCTTTCTCAGAAACAGAGGAACCGACTGCTTCTCAGGCAGAATCGTTACGGTTGCAGGTCTTTTTACCCCCGACCATCTTCACGCTATTGCCGAATGCTCCGAGAAATACGGCAACGGCAAAGTAATATTTACCGCAAGACTTGCCGCAGAGATCGTTGGAATTCCGTTTGATAAAATTCCCGAAGCGGAAGCCTTTATGGCAGAGCGTGGATTGTATTTTGGCGGCACGGGCGCAAAGGTTCGTCCTATTACCGCTTGTAAAGGCACGACCTGCGTTTACGGAAACATTGATACACAGGCACTTGCAAAGGTTATATACGATAAGTTTTACATAGGGATGCGCGACGTGAAGCTTCCGCATAAATTCAAGATCGGAGTAGGCGGCTGTCCGAACAGCTGTATGAAGCCGAGTCTTAATGACGTAGGCGTTGAGGGATGCCGTGCGTTCTCTTTTGACAGT
>JAZRUS010000079.1:0-43754 GCA_045652665.1 Eubacteriales bacterium
TATCGGTACAAACGTTGAGGGCAAGATGGTTGCCGCTCTTCGCAGACTTGGATTTGAAAAGGTATTTGACACTAACACCGCGGCAGACTTCACGATCGTTGAAGAAGCTACCGAGCTTCTCGAAAGAGTTAAGAACGGCGGTAAGCTTCCTATGATCACCTCCTGCTCCCCCGGATGGGTTAAGTTCTGCGAACTCTACTATCCCGAATATCTTGCTCACCTCTCTTCTTGTAAGTCCCCCCAGCAGATGGGCGGCGCACTTATCAAGACCTACTGGGCAAACAAGATGGGCTATGATCCCAAGGATATCTTCGTAGTTTCTATCATGCCCTGTACCGCTAAGAAGTTTGAGGTAGGCAGAGACGATATGTCCGCGGCAGGCAACGGCATCTGCGACGTTGACGTAGCTCTCACAACCCGCGAGCTTGCTAAGATGATCGGTCGTGCAGGCCTTAAATTCACCTCCCTTCCCGACGAGGAATTCGATGCTCCCCTCGGTGCTGACACCGGTGCGGCAGTTATCTTCGGCGCAACGGGCGGTGTTATGGAAGCGGCACTCCGTACCGCAAACGACGTTCTTACCGGCAAGGATAACAAGGAGCTCGTATTCTCTGAGGTTCGCGGAACCGAAGGACTCAAGGAAGCTACCTACAGCATTGCAGGTATGGAGATCAAGGTTGCAGTTGCTTCCGGCGCTGCAAACGCTAAGAAGGTTATGGATAAGATCGCAAGCGGCGAGGCAGACTGGACCTTCGTTGAGATCATGGGATGCCCCGGCGGCTGTGTAAACGGCGGCGGACAGCCTATCCAACCCCAGCACGTACGCGACACAGTAGACCTCAAGGCTGTAAGAGCTAAGGCTCTTTACGATCAGGACGAGGCTATGACTATGCGTAAGTCTCATCAGAACCCCGTTATTAAGGAAGTTTATGATAACTTCTTCAAGGGCGGTTACGGCTGTCATGCGGCTCATCACGCGCTTCACACCTCTTACGTAGCTCGTAAGAAGTATAATTAATGGACTGTCGCCTTTAGGCAGAACCGAATAAAAACAAGAGGTATTGTGAAAAAACACAATACCTCTTTACTATTATGTGCAAATTTAAGAAAATCAAAGATGCTCTTTCATTTTTTTCTTTGGCTTTCGATAAAGTAGGTTGCCTCGCTATCAGCAGTAGATAGTGCAAATGCAAGCGGAAACATCTCGAACGACGCTGAAACGTTTCGCGGATCCTCCGTTGACGAATAACCCATATGATACCGGATTGCAAAGGCTTCTTCTCTTGCAAGTCGCATAAATCCGGTAATGATATATACGCTCTTCTCGCCGTGACCGTAAGGAAGCTGATCATCGTATTCAAAGGTATCCACTCTCTGCCACGTCCCCTTCTCATCCTTAACGTTTCGGAAGCCTTTTTTATATACACCAACCTTGCACAGATCGTGCAGGAGCGAAACGATCGCGATGCTTTCATCGGAATAGGAGAAGCCAAAGGTCTCCTTTACTCTTTTAGAATCAAGGTAAGAGACGAGGCAATCGTAAACGTTCAGCGAGTGCTCACAGAGTCCGCCCTCATATGACGAATGATATCTGGCACTTGCGGGGGCAGTAAAGAAATCCGAAGAAAGCAGATATTCAAGAAGCTTATCTGCGCCTTCTCTTTTTATATTGCTTTTATATACATCTATAAACCTTTCCTTTGCAGTCATAATTCCTCCTCGAAAATCTACCAATATTTTTCCTTATTCGTTATTAGACGGGACTCCTCGCTCTCTGAAAAAATCCATAGAGCATTCCCCGAGCATACTAGATTATGTTTTTCAAATATTTGACACTCGAAGAAAGGCCCTCTACGGTCTTAACTTCAACCAGACAGGTTGAGTCACGTCCCAGAAGAGCAAGCTTTGCTCCGATATCTACCCGACCGCTGCCAAGGGGAAGGTGCGCATGCTTTCCGTCACTGTCGTGCAGATGCATATGTACAAGCTTTGACCGATACTTTTCAAAAACAGCACTGTCAGCACCGGACATACAGTCGTCATGGCCGACGTCAAGAGTTAAGGCAAATACGGGACTTTTCATAAAGTATTCGAGAGCTTCAATTTGACTTTTAGTAAACGGGTTTGAATCAACGTTTTCAATTGCAATCCTAAGGGGTGCATCTCCAATCTGCCGCTCGCACATTGAAATAAACGCTTTAACGCGCTCAATATACGTATTTTGGTAAACATCCGTTAGTAAAATCACTTTGTTCGGAAGCGTTACATAGACGCCTTTTAACAGATGCATATTGATGACCGGAGCTCCGATAGCCTTCGCAAATTCAATACAGTCCGCCATAACTCGAAAATAGCATTCAGAAACCGCAGGATTGAAATCAAAAGGATTCAATTGCTCATCTGCATGTATGGTATAAAAAATATTATGTTCTTTTGCAAGCCGATTATAAAGCAATACGTCACTGTTCTGCGGTATGTACTGAGGAAAAGACATATTTATCTCAACAAAATCAACCCCGACCTCCGAGGCTACGCGAACGCAATCCTCGATGTCATTACATTCTACCAAAGCCGGCATACCTAACTTCATATAAAAAACCACCTAATATTTGATACTTAAATTGTATCATATATCGGCGGTTTTTTCAAGTGCTTTAATGCATTTATTTTCATTTATACAGGTCGGTTGATAAGTATCTGTCACCCGAATCAGGGAGAAGAACTACGACCGTTTTTCCTGCGTTTTCATTTCTCTGTGCAACAGATATTGCGGCGTGAAGCGCTGCACCGGAGGAAATGCCGCAAAGGATGCCTTGAAGGCTTCCGAATTCCCTAGCCGCGGAATATGCTTCTTCCTCGCTTACCGTTACGACCTCGTCAATAACGGTTCTGTCAAGAACGTCCGGAATAAAACCTGCGCCAATACCCTGAAGTCCGTGCTTGCCCGACGGCTTTCCTGACAAAACGGCAGACCCGGACGGCTCGACCGCAACTATTTTCACATTGGGATTTTTCTCCTTCAAATACCGTCCGACACCGCTTATAGTGCCACCCGTGCCGACTCCTGCGACAAAAATATCGACATCACCGTCGGTGTCGCTATATATTTCCGGTCCTGTTGTAAGATAGTGAGCGCGTGGATTCATAGGATTTGTAAACTGCCCTGCCAAAACCGCATTCGGTATCTCCGTTACAAGCTCCTCTGCCCTTGCAATTGCGCCGCTCATACCGAGCGCACCGTCTGTAAGAATCAATTCCGCGCCGTAAGCCCTCATAAGCATCCTTCTCTCTTGAGACATCGTTTCCGGCATTACGATGATGGCACGGTATCCCCTCGCCGCGCATACCGAGGCAAGTCCTATTCCCGTGTTTCCTGACGTCGGCTCAATTATAACACTGTCTTTTGTTATTAAGCCGTTTCGCTCTCCGTCATCGATCATAGCCCTTGCAACTCTGTCCTTGACAGATCCTGCCGGATTCATATATTCAAGCTTCGCAACGATCCTTGCAGAAAGACCGTGCTTTTTCTCGATTCTGACAAGCTCAAGCATCGGTGTTTTTCCTATAAGTTCGTCCGCGGATTCGTATATTTTCGCCATATCTACTCCTCGCGTATTATCTTTTTAATTAGTATACCACTCTTTGTTCGCCTTGTCAATATATCTGCCGCACCGACAACGCATTTACACTCTTTATCGTTTTCTATCGGTTGCCGCTTGACCGTGTTCCAAATTATCATCAACCATATATGCTTCATAACCGAGGTATTTAGTATTTCATTGCCGTTTTATTATTTCTTTATAGGACAAATACTTATTCTACATTTTCAAAAAATATTTTTCATATTTTTCATATTTTTCTAAAAACCTATTGACATTTAGATTGGTTTGATGTATAATTATTTGCGTTGCCGCGGGAGTGGCGGAACTGGCAGACGCGCACGTTTGAGGGGCGTGTGGTTTTACCGTACGGGTTCAATTCCCGTCTCCCGCACCAAAAACAACCTAAATTGAACCGCAAGGGACAATTTAGGTTGTTTTTTATCCATTGCGAAAGCAATGGGATATCATCAGCCCGTAGGGCTGGATATCATCCGCTTTGACGAGCATATCTCGCCAAAGCGAGTATATCATCAGCCGTAGGCTGTATATTATTTCGCAATGATGATATACAACACTCCGTGTTGATGATATGCAATTTCTGCGAAATTGATGATATACAAGGCTTTCGCCTTGATTTTAGTTAGCTTTTGGAAGTGTTTGTGCCTACATTGGATAGGCGTTTTGCTTTTTATTGCTCTTAGTTGTGCGTTTTTTCTTTTTTGCTCGCTAAAGATTTGTCTCTCGCAACCTCAGTATTATGAGAATAGAGAGTAAGGGCTATTGGGAAGGATGTTCAAAACTCTACTTACCACAAAAATTGGAGAAAATATCAGAACACAACTAAAATTACAAAAAAATCAACTTTTAGTTGTTTGCCTTCTGGTGAGAGATATGCTAAAATAGATGTAGATTATCAGGCATCACAGTATTCGAACAAGGTAAAATGTCACTCGCAAAGACACTCGCAAAACTGCGAAAAGAAGCAAATTTAACACAAAGCGAACTCGGAGAGAAATTGAGCATCACTGCTCAGGCTATTTCAAAATGGGAAAAAGGCACATCGGAGCCAGACATTACCACGCTTAAAAAAATAGCGGATATATACGGTGTTTCCATATCATATATAATTGATTCCGAAAATGTAAACAAAAGTGAGGAAGAGGTCGTTCACACGCAGGATGAGATATCTTCGCAAGATTCATTGTTAGACTCGCTTTGCGACGTATATCTTACAGAGATAAGTCCTGACAAAAAACTAATAACCATTAAATATCTTAGGAATATGCTGGGTATAGGTCTTGCCGAAGCGAAGAACGCAGTTGAAAGCCTTCCATATTGTATTTCAGGCATGGTTGATACCGAAACTGGAACGCAGATAGCAAACTATCTTTCAGAGGTTGACGCAAAGGTTACTCTTGATCCGTGTAGGGGCTTACATAGCCGTAAGGGTATTATATCTTTAACCACTCCTGAGCCGCCAAAAAAAACTCACAATATGAGAAATAGATTTATAGTTGCAAATATTACAGCAGGAATACCCGCTATTATCGTTATGTTATTTTTCTTTTCGTTATCACACAGCTTTACCGATGTACTGTTGTCTATTTATTTTAATGCATGCACCTATTCCTTAATTTTTCTTTTATGGTATCCCACGCTCACTCGCAAACTGCTCTACCCTATAAGATCATTACCCTGCGAAGGCTTTTTCAGTGCTATCATATGTGGCTTTCTTTTTTTGATTCTTACTCCGTGGCTCATAGCAGTCGGACTTGTCTCCCCTGTTATTTATGCGTTTTCAATTAAAACGCGCATTCGAAGGATGCTGGATGAAGATGACGATGATGATATCTTTAGTTATCTTTAATTGGGTAGCTGGTTTAAATCCCGTAAACACTCGCCAAAAAATATTTTTTTATAGCCCTTTCACGAAAAGAGACCTGAATTTTCTCGGGTCTCTTTTTGTGGTGCGGGAGCGGTTGCATCTGTCTCGCGCTACTGACATAATAAAAATTTACATCTAAAAACGAATTTGCTCTTTCGAGCAGCAAAAGCGCGACTCAAATCTATGCTAAGGCTGTTATTTTTCTTTATAACAGCTTTTTTCTTTCTAACACCTTGATATTCTGCAAAATTTGTGATATACTATGTGTGTCACACAAACTGAATATTAAAATTGGGACTTTTTTCTGTCTATAGGGATATTTATACCTTTTTTTGTGCATACACAAACCATGGACTTGGTAAAAACGCAAGCTCCTCTGGTTTGGGTATGGCTGAAAAGGTCCGGTTCCGATTCGTTTGTGTGACAACAATCGGAGTTTGTGTTTTTCGGTGCGCCGGCTTCGGTTGGCGCGCCTTTTATTTTTAAAAACTCACCGACGCAGGAGGAAAATGAGCGATTACAACAAAACGACAAATCAAGACAATGAAAATGTAAACGGTGAGAATTTTTCCGAGGTAAAGCGGAACGAGAACCGTGAGTATTTCAAGCGCGCATTAGCAGAGGCAATAGATGCGAAAATCCGCGAAGATGAGGAAAAAAGCAAGGATATTGAAATCAAACCGCCAAGCAAGAGGCATAAAATACGAATGAACCGTCTGTGCCGTGAGCGCATCGGCGGCAGCTACCTTCCGTTTCCCGAGGTGGATAATTTCTATGAAAAAGTGCGAAGTAAGCTTGTAGTAAAGCTCAAAATCAATGAATTTCGCGACAGGCGCGAGGAACGCAGACGAAGGAAACAGAAATAAAAAAACAGACGAAGTAAGTATGCGGTGCTCTGTAGTTTTCTCTTGATAAAATCAGTTACTTATGGTATACTTGTAATATACTGATACACTGAGGGAAATTCCTTATGGAAAAGCTTTTAATAACCGCAAGATGCCCTGACGGCGATATACGGCTGTCAGATTATCTGAAACGAAGGCTCGGCTTTTCGTCCGCGCTAATAACAAAAGTAAAATACGGCGGCGTTGAGCTGAACGATAACGTCGTTACAATGAGAGCATCGGTCAGCGACGGGGATAAAATAACCGTTACATTCCCCGATGAGGAAAGCGAAAACATCCCTCCGATCGATATTCCGCTCGATATAATATACGAGGACGAGCACATACTCGCGGTAAACAAGCCGAAGGACATGCCAACGCATCCGTCACGCGGCAATCACCTGCCTACACTTGCAAACGCGGCGCGTGCCTATCTTGGTGAAAATTTTGTATTCAGAGCGGTAAACCGACTCGACAGAGGCACTACCGGAATAGTTATAATTGCTAAGAATCCTTTTGCGGCGGCTAAGCTCGGACGGGCAATAAAGGAGCGAAAATTTATTAAAAAATACATAGCGCTCGTATCGGGAACACCAATGCCCGAGTCAGGCAGAATAGATGCTCCGATAGAGCGCGAGGCAGAGGGCTATATAAAACGTATTGTTTCCTCAACGGGCAAAGCCGCGGTCACAGATTACCGCGTAATCAAAACCGTTGGCAACGATTCTCTCTGCGAAATAATCCTTCATACGGGCAGAACACATCAAATAAGAGTACATATGGCATACATCGGTCACCCTCTCGTGGGAGATTTTCTCTACGGAGAGGAACGCGAGGAGGGGTATATGCTCACCTGCTCCGAGATAACCCTGCCGCATCCGTTAACAGACGATTCTATAACCCTTAGGTTGAGAGAAGAATAGTTATTCTTACTTATAAAAAAGCGGAGATTCCGAAATCAAACTCGGTTTCTCCGCTTGTTTTTTGTAGAGATCACATACCCGTCGTATCAGACGGCGGATCTATATTTACAGGACTGTCATCGGTGGGTGAATCATCGGCATGGATAGGTTCAACATCCGCTAAAACAAAATCACCCTCACCGTAGCTTTTCCGCTTCTTCCCTACTCTTCGTTTATAAATAATGCTCATAGCAACTGCTACACACACGGAAATGACTGCCAAAGCAGAGAAAACGGTTATCCACGGAAATCCGTCATCTGTATCGATATCACCGTCCGTACCGTTATCCTGACCGGAATTATCTCCGTCCGTATTCGCATCATCCCGATCAGTGCCGTCATCAACAGGAGGAATACTGTCAGAACCAAGCTTTGGAATGACCGTCGTTACTGAATATCCGCATACACATGCAGATTCAATCTCACCGTCCTCGGTCTCGCTTGCCTCCTTAATTACCAAATCATAAAGCTGATGCGCTGTCAGCAAAGACTTCTCACCGCAGGCGCACTCATACCAATGCTCCTCATCATTATGAAGAAGCAGGTCGCTGAAGCTATGGTCGTTACTGTCAAAAACGCCGTATTGCTCCCCGCACACATCGCACGTCGCACGCGTAACGCAATCTGCATCGCCGCCGCTATGCCCTAACGCCGGAATCGCTGAGCGATCAAATATCTCCATATTCTCATTAAGATATTCATCGCACGCAGAACAAAGGTAGTGTGCCGGATAACCGACTCCATCGCAGGTTGGCTTCTGATAAGGTACGAGATTACCGAGGTTATGCGAGGCGGGAATACGAAGCTCATCGGCGGTTACAGGCTTATATGAAGCATCGAATATCATATCACATTCTCTGCAACCGTAATGTGCAAGCATACCGTCGTCGATACAGGTTGCCGCCTGTTTACCTATAAGCTCCGTGTAAGGATGCGCTCCGGGTGCTCCGTACTTCTCGCCGCAAGTCTCGCATTCGGCATATACACCGCATATCGCAGTTCCACCGGAATGGGAAGCACATTCATAACCGCATACTGTACAGATACCGTCAGAAAAGCTGCAACAGTAACGAAGCCTCATGGGATTTGTATTATTCGCATATACCTCTGCCGTTGAATTTCTGTGCGCGTATATCAGCGCTGTTATGGGAAGCTCTGATTCGCTGGCGAGAAAGATTATCTCAGGCTCATCCATCGTGATTACCGATAGATTCGTGCACAGGATAAACGCCCCTGACGGAATGTTTAACACTCCCCTTCCGACAGTCACTTCATATATGCGTTCGGCATAGCTGTTCCACGGAGCGGTATCAAAACAAACGAAGCCCTCACCGTCAAGACGAAGCGCATATCCGTCCTTATATTCATATAAAGAAGCGCTTACGGGTTCGGTGCTTAACTCCGAGATATCCCACTCAGCGACCTTATGTGCATCGTCGGCGTACGCTACGGAAGCAGAGCACAAAAGCAACGTCAGAAGTAAGATCGCAAAGCTCAGCAGCTTAGTCTTAGCAAACATAGATTTAATTTTTCTTGCAGTATATTTCATCAAACTGCTTTACGCACTCAACAAAGTCCTCTATAGCTCCGTTCACGACTGCAGGATCGGTCATATCAACACCCGCCACGCCAAGGCTTTCAAGGGGCGACCTTGAACCTCCGCACTTAAGGAAATCAATGTACTTCTGAACGTAGGCATCCCCCTCCGTCTCAATTCGCTTAACGATTGCGGAAGCCGCGGAGATGCAGGTTGCGTACTTATAAACGTAGAAGCAGCTGTAGAAATGAGGTATCCGCATCCACTCGTAGGATATCTGCTTATCGCACGCAACGTCAGGACCGAAGTAACGGCGCACAAGTCTGTAGTACTTCTTATTAATGAGCTCGGCGGTAAGCGGCTCGCCCTTCTCGCAAAGAGCGTGCATATCTCTCTCAAACTCGGCAAACATCGTCTGTCGGTAAAGAGTTCCCTTATAGGTTTCCATAAGGTTATTGAGAATATAGAGCTTCTCATCATCATTCTTACACTCGCGAAGCTTCCTGTGTGCCATAAGGAGCTCGTTTACAGTAGAAGCAACCTCAGCAACGAAGATCGTGTATGCAGAGTTATGCGGCTCGTTATAGTTCGTAGAGAACCATGTATGCATCGAATGTCCCGCCTCGTGCGCTAAGGTCGAAACGTTATCATAGGTACCGTTATAATTGAGCAGAATATACGGCTCGGTGCCGGGACAGCCCGCGCTGAACGCGCCTCCGCGCTTTCCCTTAGTCGGATAAACGTCTACCCACCCCTTTTCGGTAAGACCTGCCTTGAGATTTTCGTAATACTCATCACCGAATATTTTGACGCTTTCAAGAACCTCGGATACAGCCTCCTCATAATCGTACTTGCGATCAAGAGAACCGATAAGAGGCGCATAAAGATCGTACATATGAAGCCTATCCACTCCGAGCACACGGCACTTCAAGTCGTAATAGCCGTAAAGCGCGGGCAATCCCCGATGAACGCAGTTAATAAGATTATTGTATATTTCCGGTGTAACCTCGTCAAGGAAGGTCGATGCTGTGATAGAATTCTTAAAGCCGCGAACCTTTGCGAGCGTGCATCTTTCCTTAATGCGCCCGTTAAGCATAGTAGCGTAGGTGTTTCCAAATTGCTCGTAGGTCTTATAGAGGGTTCTGAATGCGGCGCGGCGAACGGTACGATCGGTGCTCATAAGCATTGATACGTAATTGGTGTCGGTAAGCTCTACGGTTTTTCCGTTCTCATCCTTTATTTTTCCAAAGCGAAGATCTGAATCAGAGAATATAGATCTTATGTCATCGTGCGAGCCCAGACAGTCCTGCATCTTTGACATAAGCTTCTCGCACTCATCGGACAGTGTGTAAGGCTTCTCTCTCATTATCTTATCGACTGTTCTGCGATAGCTTGAAAGCTCGGGGCATTCCGCAAACCACGAATCAACCAGTGCGGAATCGAGCTTCAAAATATAGGGATTAACAAACCATGATGCGCTTCCCGCCGAAACGACAAGATTCTGAACCTTAGCATTCAGTGACTGATAGGAGTTATTCGAGGTGTCCACGGAGAAATTAAGAGATGCATACTCCCAGAGGAATTCAATTTTTCTTTCGATTGCAGAGAGTGCAGAAAGCGTTTCGTAGAAATCACGCGCACTGTTGCACATAGTCTTTTCCCTCGACGCAAAGTCCTTTATCATTTTTTCGGCAACTCTGTAATCTTCAAAAAAAGCCGCCTCATCGGCATAAAGAACCGAGAGATCCCATTTATACTCTTTTTCGATATCTTTTCTTTCCATCGTTTCAGTCCTTTCGTGATAATCTTTACTCTAATCATTATAAATCTTTTCCACAGCAAAGTCAAGATGTGTAAATGATGAATTAAAAAAAGCACTTGCGTACAAAGGCTTGGAAATCCTCAATTTCGCAGAAATTGCATATCACCGACACGAAGTGTTGCATATCGTCAAACCGCAGAAAAGGTTATGCACGGCTATGCCGTGATGATATGCTCGCTAAAGGCGAGATGATATACCAAACCTACGGTTTGGATAAAAAACAACCTAAATTGTTCCTTTCGGTTCAATTTAGGTTGTTTTTGGTGCACCTCCAGGGACTCGAACCCTGGACCCACTGATTAAGAGTCAGTTGCTCTACCAACTGAGCTAGAGGTGCATATTCAACTTTTGACGCACTAATTATATACCATTTAAGCTGATTTGTCAATAGCTTTGAGAATATTTTTGATTTTTTTGAATTTTTTGTTTATATTCCCCTTTTTTGTCAAAACCACTTGAAAAAAAAGTGATTTGGAGTTATAATGTTTAATGGCTATATATTGATTATAATTTATGTGCCGCAAAATGCGGCGGATAGGAGAAAATATGAAAGAATACACCCTTTTGAAACAGAACGACCCCGAAGTCTTTGCTGCTGTAATGGATGAGACAGGCAGACAGAGAAACAAGATCGAGCTGATCGCATCGGAAAACTTTGTATCTGAAACTGTAATGGAAGCAAACGGTACTACCCTTACCAACAAGTATGCCGAGGGATACCCCTCCAAGCGTTACTATGGCGGATGTGAGTACGTAGACGTTGTTGAAAACATCGCGATCGAAAGAGCTAAAAAACTCTTTGGTGCAAACTATGCAAACGTTCAGCCCCATTCCGGCGCTCAGGCAAATATGGCGGTATTCTTCGCGCTTCTCACCCCCGGCGATACAGTTCTTTCTATGAACCTCGCTCACGGCGGACATCTCAGCCATGGCTCACCCGTTAATATGTCCGGTAAGTATTGGAACATCGTTCCCTACGGAGTTACGGAGGAAAACGGCATTATTGATTACGATGAGGTAATACGCCTCGCCCTTGAGTGCAAGCCCAAACTGATACTTGCAGGTGCTTCCGCATATCCCCGTATTATAGACTTCAAGAAGTTCTCTGAGATCGCAAAAGAGGTTGGTGCATATCTTATGGTAGATATGGCACACATTGCAGGTCTCGTAGCCGCAGGCGTTCATCCCTCGCCCGTTCCCTACGCTGACGTTACGACCACTACGACTCACAAAACCCTCAGAGGTCCGAGAGGCGGCCTTATCCTTTCCAACGATGAGGAAATTGCAAAGCTCATTAACAAAGCGATCTTCCCCGGCACACAGGGCGGTCCGCTTATGCATACAATCACTGCAAAGGCAGTTTGCTTCGGAGAAGCGCTTAAACCCGAATTCAAGACTTACGCAGAACAGATCATAAAGAATACCAAGGTTCTTGCAGACGGTCTTCTTGAGGAAGGCTTCAAGCTTGTTTCCGGCGGTACGGACAACCATCTTATGCTCGTTGACCTCACCGGAATGAAGGTAAACACCGGTAAAGAGGCTGAGCATCTGCTCGATGAGGTAGGTATCACCGTTAACAAAAATGCAATCCCCTTCGATACCCAGAAGCCCTTTGTGACGAGCGGTATCAGAGTCGGTACTGCGGCGGTGACCTCTCGCGGCTTTAAGGAGGAGGATGTAGCCGAGGTTGCAAAGCTTATCGGACTTACTCTTAAGGACTTTGAAAAGAATCAGGATGAAGTAAAGGCACGCGTTGCAGCTCTTTGCAATAAGTATCCCCTCTACGAATAATTTTAAACTAAGATTATCACCTACATCTGAGAATGCAAGAATTCTACCGCGCCGAGACCGTCGCTGCGGTGGGATGTATTTGAATAGGTATGGATGACTCCATACGGCATAAGGAGAAACAAAATGAACAGAATCGAACACAGAGAGAGTAAATGGTTTTTTCCTTTTGTAGAATACTCCCCCAAAAACCGAAAAGACGGACTTCCAATGATGATCCAGCTCCACGGAGCAGGTGAACGCGGCGAGGGCGGTGACGATCTCGTCCTTGTAGACAAGCACGGATTTACAAAAATAATCGCCGACAGGGATATTGACTGCATTGTTATAATGCCGCAGTGCCCCAAGGGAGATTTCTGGGCAGGCCGCGTTGAATCGATCCTGAAATTTATAGATCAGCTTATTGATGAATACAGCCCCGATGAATCGGCGATATCTCTCACGGGATCCAGCATGGGCGGCTACGGAACCTGGTTCACCGCTATGGCGCGCCCGGAGAAATTCTCTGCAATCGCACCTGTATGCGGAGGCGGAATGGCATGGAGCGCCGGTGTT
This sequence comes from Eubacteriales bacterium, assembly GCA_045652665.1. Lineage (GTDB taxonomy): Bacteria > Bacillota > Clostridia > Oscillospirales > CAG-272 > UBA1740. The sequence continues at coordinate 13,036 of JAZRUS010000079.1, forward strand.
TTGGATATGCCGATATGGGCATTTCACGGTGATAACGACAAAACGGTCTCTCCTACCCAATCAAGAGAGATGGTACAAAGGCTTAAGGAAAACGGTAAGGACGTAAAATATACTGAGTTTGCCGGCGAGGGACACAGCATTCAACGGCTGGCATATACCCAGGAGCTTCTTGATTTCCTGCTCTCAAAAAGAAGATTGAATAAATAATTTGGCTCAATTGTGCAAAAATTAATACTGCGATGCAGGCGTTCCCCTTTTTAGGCTATGTGAAACCTGCTCAAAAAATCTTTTTCAAGCCATGCAAGTTTTTTGTAAAAATTCGCTTTACATTTAGTATTTTTTATGATATAATATTATGGTGAGAAATTTTGACGTCGGCATTCCTTGCCGGCGTGGTAAAATAAGGAGTGATTCAATTATGAGTCGTATGGTTGGTACTGTTTCACGCGGTGTTCGAGCACCTATAATAAGGAACGGAGACGATATCGTAAAGATCGTTACCGAATCTGTGCTTCTCGCCGCGAAGGATGATAACTTTGCTGTTCGCGACCGTGACATCGTAGCAATGACCGAGGCTATAGTTGCTCGCGCTCAGGGCAACTACGCAACCGTTGATAATATTGCAGAGGACGTACGCAAAAAGCTTGGCGGCGATACTGTCGGAGTTATTTTCCCCATCCTCAGCCGCAACCGCTTTGCTATCTGCCTCAGAGGTATTGCATCGGGCGCGAAGAAGATAGTTCTTATGCTTTCCTATCCCTCTGACGAGGTTGGAAATCATCTCGTCAGCCTTGATGCGCTTGACGAGAAGGGCGTCGACCCCTATCGCGACGTGCTTACCCTTGAAAAATACCGCGAGTTGTTCGGATACGAGAAGCATCGCTTCACCGGTGTTGACTACGTTGAATATTATGAGTCGCTTATAAAAGAATCCGGCGCGGAGGCAGAGATAATCTTTGCAAACGATCCGCGCGCGATCCTCAGCTACACCAAAAACGTAATCACCTGCGATATACACACGAGAGCAAGAACCAAAAGACTTCTCCGCGCGGCAGGTGCAGATAAGGTGTTCGGTCTTGACGATATACTCACCGCCCCCATAAACGGAAGCGGATACAACGAGGCTTACGGTCTTCTCGGTTCTAATAAGGCGACCGAGGATCAGGTAAAGCTTTTCCCCCGCGAATGCCAGCCCATCGTTGATGCAATTCAGAAGAACATCTATGAGGCAACCGGCAAGAGGGTCGAGGTAATGGTATACGGCGACGGAGCATTCAAGGATCCCATCGGAAAGATCTGGGAGCTTGCAGACCCGGTCGTTTCTCCTGCTTACACCGCAGGTCTTGAGGGAACTCCTAACGAGCTGAAGCTTAAGTATCTTGCAGATAACGAATTTGCAAGTCTTTCAGGTGACGAGCTTAAGGCAGCTATCAAGGCAAAGATACAGGAAAAAGACGACGATCTAGTTGGTCAGATGTCTTCGGAGGGCACTACCCCCAGACGTCTTACCGATCTTATCGGTTCACTTTGCGATCTTACCTCCGGATCCGGCGATAAGGGTACTCCAATAGTTTATATTCAGGGATACTTCGACAACTATACCGCTGAATAAATCCTATTCTATATTAAAATCACAATTTAATTACGATAAAAACAGGGAACATACCGTCTCATCGAGGATAATCGGTATATTCCCTGTTTTTGTTTTTTGAAAAGGATCAAAGAGATCAACCTCATAAGATATATTTTTTCTTACGTAGAGCTACACCCTTTCTCAGTATCAATCACATATCTCGTAAACGAATGCCCTGCCCTCTTTACGCAAAAAGCGAATTGCCCCCGCAGATGCAAAGACTCCCGCGACAGAGGATGATAGATTTGGCAAAAAGGCTGCTGATTTGCATATATCCTTTGCGGTAAATTCCTTGGCAAGACCGCGGGGGAGCAATGCGACAAAGTCCTCGCGAGAACGTATGTCGATCTCATCAATCAGCTTCGTCGGAATCCTCTCAAGTCTTGTTGCGCCGTTTTTTCTGTTTTTTCCGCCACCGTCAAGATACTTAAATTCCTCGGCATGAAGAACTAATATCTTTACAGAAAGGTTTGGCTCACTCAGAAATCTGCGGATCTTATAAAGCTCTCTGAATGCGTGATACACTGTCTCATGCTTTGGACTTTTCCTCGGATCCGATATCTCACCGCTTGCCTTATCGATCCATCGGATATTACATTCTGCTATTACCGGAAGCACTACGCAAACGGAGCTTAAAGAAAGAAAGGCTGATAGCTTGGGAACAAGGCGCTCTGCGGCGCGTGTCTGGATCTCGTATATTCCCTGCCGATTTACAATATCGGCTACATACCCCATATATTTTACCTCATGATGTTCCTCATTGGGATCAATATAGAGCTTTATTATCTTGTGCACACACTTTTCGGAAATGCGGCCTATGCCGCCTTGCTCCGTACTTTCGCCGAGCACCGTGCATCTCGCGGCGCTAAATCTTGCGCGTGCATCAGCCAGCGCTACGTCATTCATCACTCAAGAGCGCTCGACGGCAAACGTGAGCTGCCGTGGGATCCATATTACAACCAAGCAATACAAGGCGAGTTGATGATATTACCTTATTAGCAAGCACAAGGGTTTTCGCGGTTGCGATCCTGCTGTCCTTGGGAAGATACATTTGATAAATAAAACGATTCACAGCTTCTGGGGGAGTTATCCTATGAGCACGGTTTTCTTCTGCTCTTTCAAGGAATGCAATACCAGCGAGCGGACAGATAGCATTTCTGCCGTAATTTTCCTTACCTTGCCAAGGAGTGCCACAGGCATATACTACACCGTCAATTATACGTATTATGGGCTTATCTCCGTTTAGTATTTTTGCATCTGTCGGAAACTCCGACAGCCAGAGACGGGAATGTGTGGTTTTGCCGACACCGCTTTTTGCGGTTATGACGTACGCCTTTCCATCATATTCGATAACGCATCCGTGAAGCAGGAAGGCATCGTATTCATATAGCTTTCCTGCAATTTTTCTGTATGCGACGGCGCTTTCATAATATCCCCTTGAGTAATTTGTTCCTGCTGCAGCGCGCTCGCTATCAATTTCCTCCTCGGAAACAAATACGGTGAACAGCGGCTTAGCATCTACAAGGTAGTCTTTTGCAAGGATTTGTAAATGTTCATATCTATTGTCAATACCGATCACAAGATCGGCAATCTTAATCATTATCAACTGATGCACCTCCAAGCGCATTTTTGAAGCTTGTGTTTCCGGAGGCTATTGCCACCGCCGCGCGGTCCTCCTCCGTACCGAAGTAATCAACCCGGGATATCGCATCGCAAAGATAAAAGGCGTTTTCCTCAACGAATATAAGGCTTGCCGGCACCTCAACGACACGGAGCGACGCGCAACCGTAAAAGGCGTTTTTTGAAAGAGTTTTAACACCGCTTGGAATCGTAACGTAGGTAATACTTCCGCAATCCGCAAGGAAGGATTCCGGAATAGCGGCAACCGAAGCAGATATGGCAACCGTTTTTAAGGATGAGCAGGATATGAGCACGGATTTTCCAAGTTCTGTCACACTATCCGGCATAATGAAGCTATCAAGAGATTCACAGTACTCAAAGGCACTTGTTCCAACGCGAACGACTCCGTCGGGAAGCTCAACCTTTCTTATAGACTTACAGTAATAAAAGGCTTTGTCACCTACCTCAACGAGATTTTTATTCCATTCAATATCAATGACAGAGGTACAACCTGCAAACGATGCCTCGCCCAGTGTAACAAGCCTTTTGGGAAGCTTGATTTGCTCAAGGGAAACGCAGTTTATAAATGCCGAATCGCCTATAAATTCTATATTTTTTGATAATTTAAGTTCGGAGAGTGTGTCACAATTTGAAAAACTGCTCTTTCTCACGTATCTTGTGAGTGAAGAAAGATCTGCGCTCTTAAGGCTTTCACATCCGGAGAAGGCGTACGAGCCAATGCTTTCGACCGAAGAAAGATCAATGCTTTTCAGTGAGAAGCATCCGTAAAAGGCACTGTCGCCAATGACGTCAAGCGACCTCGGCAGCGAGAGCTCTCTCAACTCGGTATTCTGATAGAAAACACCGTCTCCGATCTCGCGAAGCTTCCGCGGCAACTCAACGTCTGCGAGTACCGCGCAATATGCAAATGCCTCGTCTGCTATTTTTTTGACGCTCCCGGGGATCAAAATACGATCGAGAGAAGCGCAGTCGTAAAAGGCATCCTTGCCGATCTCCTCATATCCGCTGCCAAGCTCTACGCTTGTAAGGTTAGTGCATCCGAGACAAAGCCCCGAAGGTACGGTTTCGGTAGATGCAAGATATTTCATCTCAGCAAGTGACGTACACTCACCGAATATATTTTCACCCGCGGTCTCAACACTCTCGGGGACGGTTACGGAAGTAAGCCCTGACAGATAGAACGCACCGTTTCCAATCTCCCTAACACTTTCGGGAATCTCAATAGATTTAAGACTCGAGGTATAGATAAAAGCATGGTCGCCTAATATCTCAACTCCGTCCGAGATGGTTACACCCGCGAGCGAGGTGCATTCCGCAAAGGCAGAATTCCCGATCACCTTAAGTGACGGAGGAATATAAACGCCCGTTAATCCGTAACAGTCAAGGAACACGGATTCTCCGATCTCGGTTAGAGTTTCGGGAAGCGAAACGGAAAGAAGATTCTGACAGTTATTAAAGGCATTGCTGCCTATATATGTAACCCTTGACTCCGAAAAATCAATCGACTCGAGATAGGTCGCATGATAGAATGCTCCCGCGGATATCTCGGTTACCGATTCGGGTATCTTTACACTAACAAGATCGTCACAGTAAACAAATGCCGATGCGATCTTTAATATTCCTACAGGCAGCGTAAGAGATATCCCGTGCACGGAATCTCCGTCGCGGATGACTGTAGCATAAGAAGTATCCTTCAGAGCTCCGTCGCTCCTTTGTGGGCAGTACTTAAGAAGGATGCCTGCTCCGACAACGGTAAACTCATCGGTGAGTGATTTATAATATTCAGTTCCCGAAAAAGCAAGGGCACCGATATTCTGAACACTTGACGGCACAGAAACCGAAGCAAGCGAATAGGCGTGATAAAAGGCATAATCACCAATGCTTAAAAGCCCTTCGTGCAGTATTATCTCTCGTAACGATTCACATTCTCTGAATGCTCCCGCGGATATCTCGGTGACGTATTCAGGCACGGAATACGACGAAACGGAGCTTTTTCGAGGCATAAGTATTAACCGTTTTTCATTTTTATCAACGAGAGCTCCGCCCTCTGACGTATACCTTGAATTAGAGTTTGAAACGTTAACGGAGCATAGTGCGTCCATTCCTTCAAATGCCCCGTCGCCGATAGAGGAAACGGACTCGGAAATATATACGGATTCAAGAGATGAGCAACCGCGGAATGCATCCTTGCCAACAGTTGTAAGTCCTTCCCCGAGCGAGAGTGCCGTAAGAGAACGGCAGGCATAGAACGCCCTGTCTGCAATCCCGGTGACCGTACCGCTTATTTCAACCGATTCAAGAAGCGAGCACCCCTCGAAAACCGACTCTGAAAACACTCCCACAGAAGCGGGAATTGCAACCGACTTAAGCGACGTACAATAGGCAAACGCAGATGCCCCAACAGTCTCAAGCGTATCGGGCAATTCAATTTCAGTGATCGCAGTACCGAAGAATGAGTACTCGCCTATTGAAGTTAAAACACCCGAAAGCTCTATCTTCTCAAGCTTTGAGGACTCTGCAAATGCATAATCGGATATTATCCTTGTAAATCCTCCGACCTTGACTGAGCTGACGGTCGAGGAGCGAAACGCTCCTTCACCAACCGAGTACACAGACCTGCCCTCTATAACATCGGGAAGATCGACCTCGGACTTGTCACCGAGATATGCGGTGATCTCAAGACGTCCGTTCTCAAGTACGGAATATTCAAAATCGCCGTAAACATAGACCTCGCGCTCGTTTTCTCTCGGTCTGAGAAGAAGGATAAGAGTGACCGCCGTGGCAACAGCAGTAAAGATACAGATAAGGGCAAAGGTAATTCGTTTATTTAATGCTTTCGTCATTTCTGCTCCAGAATGTAGTTTTATAAAAATTATACTATACGCCGTCCGATTTGTCAATTAATTAAATTTAAAATTTACAAGAGATACGTATAAAAAAGTATAATGCCGCAGAAAATAGAGCAAATTAAAGGAAAGGAATATCTGGTAAATGAAAAAAATAATAGCACTGATTCTTCTGATTTCTGCCATTGGGTCAGCAATAGGCATTGCAGCGTCTGCCGCAGATTTAGGGAGTGGAGCGACGGTGGTGGCAAATGATGTCAAGATCGTAAAAAGCGGCCTTTTAGGAAGAAAAATATCATTTTGCGATGCAGACTTCAAGCAGGGACTGTGTATAAGCGATTTCAAAGAGGTAACGATAACGAAGCTTCCCGAATCGTCACACGGGACACTGATGATGGCGGGCAGACGCGTAAGCGAGGGAACGACTATAAAGAGAAAGAATCTTCCCTCCCTGGTTTTCATCCCTGCAAGCCGTGAGGTTAGTGAAGCAAGCTTCAAATTCACGATATCCGAATATGCCTCAGGAGAAGAGCTCGATTTTATAATTCGCTTCACCGAGCGGATAAACTATGAGCCGAAGATCGACGAGGAAAATGAAGCTAGCCTTGTAATCAAGACGCAAAGAGAGATCGGTGCGCACGGAAAAATGCGCGCAAGCGACGGCGAGGGCGACAAACTTGAATATATGGTAATTTCTTATCCAAGGCATGGAATGTTAACAAATATTGACAAAGAAACGGGTGAATACGTGTACACGCCTACCGACTCCTATGTCGGCGATGACAGCTTTGTCTACGTTGCAAGGGATGAATGGGGCAATTTCTCAAGGACCGCAACGGTATCTATCCGTGTGGACGAAAGGATGAGCGAAGTCAAATACGTTGACATGCAAAATCGCCCGGAATACTGCGCAGCGGTAACTATGACCGCTATGGGAATTATGAGTGGCAAGGTGGTCGGCGACGGTGTATACTTTAATCCCGACGATACGGTAACACGCGCTGAGTTTGTAGCAATGACCCTCAAGGCTTTGGGAATCAAGGCTGATTCTACTCTTACCTCAACTTATTTTGACGATAACGAGAGTATTCCGACTCCCCTGCTCGGTTACGTTGCAACCGCACAAAGAATGGGGATAATCAACGGCCGCTTTGTGAACGGAGAGCTTTTGTTCTCACCTAACGAGCAGATCTCTAAATATGAGGCGGCGGGAATTATGGCAGCTCTTACAAATGCGAAAACCGAGGATACAGACGTGAGCATCAATAATAGTTCACTTATCCCCTGCTGGGCAAGAGAGGACGTTTACCTTATGTGCTCAGTCGGAATATTTGACACGGGTACAACTGAATTTGATGCAACGTCTCCCGTAACGCGTGCAGACTGTGCAGGATATCTTTATAAGATGATTTCAAGGCAATAAAATCAAAAAGGCTAGCTCAAATCCGACAAGGATAAAGCTAGCCTATATATTTTACCGTTTTAACTCTTTTCGCTTATGCTCACACTCGGATATTCTGCGTGCGATCTCACGGGGGAGATCCGACGGTGTTACGCCGTAAGTGGAAAGCTCCTCACTAAGAACCTCGCCAGCCTTAGCATGAAAGCAGACGGCAAGCGCCGCCGCCCTTAAAGGCGAAACACCGCCCTCAGCTACGAGAGAAGCCAGAACACCGGCAAGTACGTCTCCGCTTCCTGCCTTTGCAAGCGCGGACGAGCCGGCAACGTTTATAAATATTTCGTTACCGTCCGTAACGACAGTTCCCGCCCCCTTCAAAACAACTATACAAGAGTTCTCCTTCGCAAACTTCTCCGCCACCTCGATTCGGTGAAGCTGAACGTCGGCAACGTCGGTTCCCGACAGGCGTGCGAACTCAAGCGGATGCGGCGTTATTATTACCTTTCTCGATGAATTCTTGATCGCAAGAACGACGTTTCCTTCATCCAAGGCAAGCGCATTTATCGCATCAGCATCAAGAATTAAAGGGCCGCCCTCAGCGGCAAGCAGGCTAAGAGTGAGACGCCTGAGCCCGTCCGTGTTATCAGAGCCGGATCCAATAAGTGTTGCCGAATAAGTGGATGAAAGCTTTACAAGCTCCTCTGCATCCGACGTATCAAAATCGGCAATTTCCTTTATCTCATTATAAATGACCTCAGGATATTTATGAGACAGCTCGGAAACAAGCGTCTTTTCACCGGCAAAGCATACGAGCCCTGCACCGCCGCGAAGCGCACCTTCAAGAGCTAGATGCGACGCGCCGCGGTATTTTTTACTTCCTGTTATCACAAGCAGCTTTCCGAAGCTTCCCTTGTGAGAGTTTTCCTCCCGTGAGGGGAGATTATTCAGCACCCATTTTTCATCCAGCATATAGTGTCTGAACTTAAATGCCCTTCCTATTTTGTTTTTCGGAATGTCTAAATCGTCGTAAATAATTTTTCCTACGTATGAGCGCGCGGGATATGATATAATTGCGGGCTTAATATACGAAAGCTCAACTGTAGCACCTACCGATATAGCGTATTCACTCACGCTCCCGTTATCCGCATTAACACCGAGAGGAACGTCTATCGCGATCTTCTGCGCCTCAACCGCCTCTCTTACGGCAATCGCAAGCGGCACTATCTCCTCCGATATCTCGCCGTGAAATCCTGTGCCAAACACCGCGTCTACTATACATCCGGCATTTTTAATATGCGAAAGCTCTTCGGGGGTAGATTGGAAATTGATTACAGAACCGCCAAGATCCAAAAAACTCTTAAGGAAATGCTGTCCCTCCTCGCTCCTCTGTCCCGCGGAAAAGACGTCGTATACCGTTATGTCGTATTCACCGAAAAGCTTTACTGCAGCTGCATATCCGTCGCCGCCGTTATTGCCCTTGCCGGCAAGTATCACCACGTATTTATCCTTGGGGGCTATATCTCTGATCGCATTTGCAACGGCAGTACCGCTCCTGTCCATCAGCTCAAGTATTGATATGCCAAGTTCTCTTTGAACAACTTCGTCAATTCCGGATATCATAGCCGAGGTTGCAAGCTTCATATCCACCTCCGTTCTGCCGCGCTGTGATCACGGCAATTTGATATTTGTTCTGTACGTTTTGAATAATTCTAGCACAAACAATTCTAAATTTCAATATTTTTGGGTAAATTGTATCAAGATCCCTTTACAAAACAAGTTTTTTTGTGTATAATATAAGTGTAAACAATGTAAAGGAGACCGTTATGTCAAAGAAGATCATAATTACTATCGCGCGTCAATTCGGAAGCGGCGGCCGCGAAATAGGTGAAAGAATAGCAGCGGAGCTCGGCCTCCCGCTCATTGACAAAGAGCTAATAAAGGATGCCGCCTCAAAGGGCGAGCTTAACGAGGAAATAATAAGAGGCGCTGACGAATCTGCGGCTAACAGCCTGCTTTATACACTTGCAATGGGCTCAAACGTTCTTGGTGCAACCATGCATTTCGGATATAAAATGCCGATTAACGACAAGCTTTTCATACTGCAGTCCGAGGCAATCAAAGACTATGCCGCAAAGGGCAGCTGCATAATTATAGGAAGATGCGCTGATTACGTTCTGCGCGAAGAGCCTAACCTGTTCCGCATATTCATTTACGGGGACCTTGACCATAGGCAAGCTCGCGTTATGGAGAGACATCCCGAGATCAAAAAAACTCAGGTAATTGACGTTATAAACAAGACCGATAAGCGCCGTGCATCCTACTATAACTTCTATACCGGCAACAAGTGGGGTAAGTACGATAATTACGATATGGCTATCAACTCCTCAACCTTCGGCATTGCGGAGACTGCGCGCATTATTTCTGCAGCAGTCAAAAAACTGATTGAGGATACCGAATAAAATACACAAAAAAAGAAAACGGCTGTAAATCTGCGTTGTATAGCGCGGGTCAGCCGTTTTTATCTGTTATTAGAAGCTTTCGGGATATACTCCCGACTGTTTGAGTTCTCGGAATGCGTTTACCACGTTCTCCTTATCTTCCTTATACGTAACTCCGTACCATTTATCCTCGTTGTCAAGAACCTTTACGTCAGCCTTGCCCTCAGTGATGAGCTCGGATACGACTCCGGGAAGGAAGAACTCGCACTTTTCGGGGTTCTTCGGAAGATTCTCTGCAAGGAAGCCGGGAAATCTTTCGGCACATTCTCTCAGATACGAGGGAGTAAAGCCCCACAGATTCATAGAAACGAGCGATTCCGGGTCGAGCCCGTAGTCCACACCGTCCTCGGTATAATATATCTTTCCGCTGTCAATTCCAATTTTCGTGCGCTCAACAATAGACGTAAGCATACCGTCAGCATCGGATGAGCATATACCGCGAGAGACGGTTCCCTGCTCGGTTACCGTGTTCTTAATACGATATCCAACCATTGCGTAATGATATTTACCGTCGTCGGAGGAATTTTTCAAGAAATTGTAAATACGCTCAAAAGCATGCGCGCCGTAATAATCGTCTGCATTGATAACCGCAAAGGGCGCATCTACCGTGTCAAGACAGCAAAGCAGTGCGTGTGCGGTGCCCCAAGGCTTAACGCGGCCGTTTGGAACAGAGAAGCCGTCTGGAAGCTTATCAAGCTCCTGATATACGTATTTTACGTTTATATCCTTGCCCTTGAGGTGCTCATCCATTACCTCGCGAAAATCCTTTTCGATCTCCTTTTTGATTATAAAGGTAACGTCACGGAAGCCCGCGCGCATCGCGTCAAATATCGAATAATCGATTATTATATGACCGGCATCGTCGATAGGATCTATTTGCTTAAGACCGCCGTATCTGCTCCCCATTCCGGCTGCCATTATAACTAATTCCGGATTCTTCATCTTACTCCTCCAAAAGTATTGACTGCAAGAATATTATATACTGTTTTTCCATTTTTTGCAATAGAAAATATGACATATTTTTGTAAAGTAGAACAATTGATCAGTTTTTTACCAATCATGGCGCCCCCTAAAGAAGGCAAAAAAATTATGGTTTTTCCGCCCCGTTAGGGAAATAATCGTTATTTTATAACATTTTCCGTGCTTTTCTGACATATGCTTGAAAAAGCGGATCAAGTGTAGTATAATAAGAATAGCAAAAAATATGACTACAGCCGGTACCGCCGACTGTAGCAGCGTAATTTAAGGATACAGGGTTTTATGCACGAGCTGAAAATTAACAAAAACGATGCCGGACAACGGCTGGATAAATTCATAACGAAAACTCTAGACTTGCCGATGAGTCTGCTCTATAAGTCTATACGCTTAAAAAAGATAAAGCTAAACCGCAAACGGGCAGAGGCAGGAAGTATCCTCGCAGAGGGGGACACTGTACAGTGCTTCCTTGCCGATAGCTTCTTTGAGAACAAAAAAACGGATGCCACACAGCAAATTATGAATATAAAGCCCCGTCTTTCAATAATTTACGAGGACGAAAACATTTTACTTCTTGACAAGCGTCCGGGCGTATCCGTACACGAGGACGAGCATAGCAAGAATAACACTCTTATAGCGCACGTCATTGCGTATCTGTCGCAAAAGGGAGAGTATGAGCCGAATAAAGAGCAAAGCTTTACTCCGGCACTGTGCAACCGCATAGACCGCAACACCGGAGGCATCGTCATAGCAGCGAAGAATGCCGAAGCGCTGAGGGTTATGAACGAAAAAATCAAGCTTCGAGAAATAGATAAATTCTACCTTGCCGCGATCCACGGCATCCCCTCAAAAAAAGAAGATACGCTCACCGGATACCTTATCAAGGACGAAAAAACAAACACCGTAAAGGTGTTTGCTTCTAATCCGCCAAAGGGGGCGAAAAATATAATTACAAAGTATAAGGTAATCGCCAAAGGGCGCGACACCTCGCTTATCGAGGTTGAGCTCCTTACGGGAAGAACGCATCAGATCAGAGCACATATGGCATCTATCGGTCACCCCCTAGTGGGTGACGGAAAATACGGAATCAACAAGCCCGACCGGGAGAGAGGATATAAATACCAGGCACTCTATTCATACAAGCTGAAATTCAGCTTCAAGGGCGAGCCTACTGCCCTTGATTATCTGAACGGCAAGGAATTCAAGATCGATAAAAGAGACATTTATTTTACCGAGGAGTATTTCAGTCAGGTTTAATGCTGTTCTGCGAGAGAATTTCGAGGTTTCTCTGAACGGTTTTCCTGCCTCGCCACGAGTATGCTCTCTCCGAGAAATCGCAATCGCTCATTTCCAGAAGCACCTCATGCGTCAAAGCAGGTGTCAAATCGTTTTTAAAAAAATCTATAGGTGTTTTCTCGGGAGTAAGGTTATGAGGGCATACGCTCTGACACGCATCGCATCCCCATACGGTGGACGATGCACGAACAAGCCTTACTTCGTCATCTGTCAGATCTCCCTTTTTCTGAGTCACTGCCGAGAGGCACGGTGATAGGGGATCGAACAATCTGCCGCTCGGACAGGCAAGCCTGCAAGCACCGCACCCCTCGCAATGCATAATCGGTCGGAGCAATACCGCACCGACGAGCTCGGGCGGAGCATCCGTCAAAAGCTCAGCAATAAAAACGTAGCTGCCGTAACGCTCGTTGATCAACAAGCCGTTATCACCGATTACTCCGAGCCCTCCTGCTGCCGCGGCTGCCCGCTCGTTTATCGGAGAATGATCCCCAAACCCGACATAGGAATAATTGGGATAGTCCTTTCTTAAGACTTCGGTGAGCTTCCCTGTTATCTCTTTTACGTAAATGTGATAATCCTTAGCAACGGCGTACTCAGACAGATTCACAGCAGTACCGGTATAATACGGAATAAGAAACACTATTGCAGATCGCGGAGAAAAATCAAGCCGGTCTGCAATTTTTTTATTCGTGACGGCAAGATCGCCGTATGAAAGCGCGGCGAAATATTCAATGCCTTCATTTTTAAAAAAGATGTTTAACGTTTCTTTCATTTTCTCCACGCTCCCTTTAATTATATTTTACCACACATGCGCGCGTTTTGCAATATATTTCTTGACTTTTGGTATGCGATAGTGTATAATTGACATAAAAGATTTAAAAGAAAGAGGTTAACCATATGAGCCTTAATGACGGCGGCCTTTTAAAATATATTGACAGCTTTACAGGGTATAACCATTTTGTTTTTTATTATCTGTTCGCGTTCATAGTGATCGTCACCTCATATCTTCTCGGAAGCATCAATTCCGCAGTGATAATATCAAAGACGGTATATCACGATGACGTACGAAAGCACGGAAGCGGAAACCCCGGTCTTACCAATATGCTGCGAACCTACGGTCTCGGTGCCGCGGGAATGACCCTCGCAGGTGACCTTCTCAAGACGGTAATCGCAATATTCATTTCGGCTATACTCTTTGGCTTTAATTACGTCGGTGGCATCAGCACGGGAGAGGGCTTATGTTACGTTGCGGCGCTGTTCACCGTTATCGGTCATATCGCCCCCGTATACTATAAATTCAAGGGCGGTAAGGGAGTGCTTACCACGGCGGTATCCATCGCTATACTCTCACCCATCCCCTTTGCGATCCTTCTTACGCTCTTTATCATTGTAGTATACTTTTCAAAGTACGTATCGCTTGGCTCGATTATCGGCGCGATACTCTACCCCGTCCTTCTGCACGGCTACTTCTCCATAGCATTCTCTGCCTCGGATAAATCCCTGCCCGGTCTTGCGGCACTTTCTTCGATAACCATTGCAATACTCGTGGTCTACTGCCACAGAGGAAATATTCAGCGCATATCAGACAGGACGGAAAGAAAAATATCCTTCAAGAAAAAGGTAGCGGCGGACGAGGAAGAAAAAAATGAATCAGAAGAACCCAAGGAATAATTTTATAGAGCTTCTGAACGCTACGTTCGTCAAGGAAATTATAAAAAAGCTTGTTTTCTCGCGTCCAATCGAAGGAGATATAAGCAAGGTCACTGCAAGACTCTGCGCGCATCGCGGCAGACGGATTCTGGCGCTTGAATATTCTCTGCCCGGCAATACGGTCGCACAGAAGAATATCAGCGAGGGAGATCTCGATGCCGAGATCACTGCACTTCTCAGCAAGTATAAGCAAGCCAATCTTATAACAACACTCGGTGATGCCGAGTGGAAGATTTCAAAGAACGGCAAGGAAATACTTCTCGGTGCCGACGCACTTATGCGTAAGCTTTCTTCAGATGCGCCTATATTTGAAAGCGCGATCGAAGCACTTGATAAAAAGAAAAATTATATACTCTCGGGAAATGAGCGTTTTCTGATAGCGCTCGGAATCTCGGATTCAAAAGGAAAAGTCCACGATAAACGGCAGGGGAAATTCCGTCAGATAAACCGTTTTCTCGAGCATATAGAGGATATTTACTCACGACTTCCTCAGAACGGAGAGATCCTGATCTACGATCTCTGCTGCGGAAAAAGTTATTTAAGCTTCGCGGTATATCATTATCTTACAGAAATCAAAAAAAGGAGTGTCAGACTTCTTGGCATAGACCTCAAGCGTGACGTTATAAATTGGTGTGACGCCCTTGCAAGGGAGCTCTCTTACAGCGGAATGCAGTTTGTCTGCGACGACGTAACCAATACACCAAGCGACAGATCGCCCGATATGGTCATCTCACTTCACGCCTGCGATATTGCAACGGACATAGTAATAAACCGTGCAATTGAGCTTCACGCAAAGGTTATTCTCTCTACACCTTGCTGTCACAGATATCTGAACGATAAAATTTCGGCAGCGAAGCTTTCATTCGTTACGGATTACCCGCAGCTTAGAGGCAAGCTCTGCGAAGCGATAACCGATGCAATAAGAATTGCGAGGCTAAACGCCGCGGGTTATAAAGCGACAGCACTTGAGCTGACCGATCCCGAAAATACGCCTAAGAACACTCTTATCAGAGCCGTTCGCGAGGAGTCGGTATCGGATGCGGAGATTTTACGACGCAAGGCTGTATATGAGGGAACGCTTAGATTTTTGATGGGCGACGGAGCATCCGATTATCTAAAGGAAATCAAATAAACAAAGGTTTTTAACTTATATGGTCTTTCATACAAACAGCACCGACGAAACCGAAAAGGTCGGTGCATACCTCGCAGAAAAGCTGGATACACAAACCGAAAAACCGATTTTCATCGCCATGCGCGGTGAGATGGGCGTCGGAAAAACGGCATTCGTCCGCGGCTTTGCCGCGTATTACGGAATATACGGAGTAAAAAGTCCTACGTATACCGTTGTAAACGAATATAGGGGCAGAAAAAATATATTCCATTTTGATATGTACCGCATAGAGAGTGAGGATGATCTTTACTCTATCGGATTTGAGGAATACATATCAAAGAACGGAATATCGATTGCCGAGTGGTCGGAAAACATCTCGGATATGCTCCCGGGTGACACGATATTCGTTACGATAGCGAGAGATCCAGAAAACAACGGAGCAAGAAATATCGAAATAGATACACATTTTACCGACTGACAAAGCCGCCGTATGCGGCAGAATGGATGCAGATATGATAATTTTAGCATTTGACAGTACCGCAAAAGCGGCATCTGTCGCCGTAACCGACGGAGATAAGCTCCTCGGAGCTTATACAATTGATAACGGGCTGACTCAAAGCGAGCTTCTTTTACCAATGGCTGAAAATCTGCTCAGCTCTCTCAAGCTTACCTTTTCTGACATTGAGCTCCTTGCCGCAT
The DNA here is from genome assembly GCA_045652665.1 of Eubacteriales bacterium. Lineage (GTDB taxonomy): Bacteria > Bacillota > Clostridia > Oscillospirales > CAG-272 > UBA1740. The sequence goes on from JAZRUS010000079.1 coordinate 28,844, forward strand.
CCTGCGGTCCGGGTTCGTTCACAGGTGTGAGGATCGGTGCGGCTCTTATTAAGGGTATAGCATTCGGAAAAAGAATTCCTTGCGTTTCTGTATCAACCCTTGAAGCACTTGCGGAAAATATCACACCGCTCGCGGGACTTCTCATTCCATGTATGGATGCTCGCAGAGACCAGCTATACACCGCAACCTTTGTATCGGACGGAAAGTCGACATCCAGACTGACTCCCGACAGAGCGATATCGACGGCACAGCTGGCAGAAGAACTTTTAAACACCGATAAGCCAATATATCTGTGCGGTGACGGCTACGAGGTCGCGCGCAAATCACTTGAAGATCACGGGATAAAAACAGAGGCAACACCGCCCCTTCTTATAACCGAAAACGCATATTCGGTTGCACGGGTGGCATTTAGTAAATACAAAAAGGGGGAGACGGTAAACGATATCGAGCTCTCGCCGACGTATCTCAGAATGCCGCAGGCAGAAAGAGAACGACTTGAAAAAATCGAAAAAACAAAAAATACGAAAGGTATAACGAAATGAAAAAAAGAACCGTTTATATTGGAGCTGACAGCGCAGGATACACTCTTAAAGAGTATATAAAAAAGCACGTATCCGACCTTGGATACGAGGTCATTGACTGTGGGTGCGATTCCAAGGAGTCCTGTCATTATCCCATATTCGCGGGTAAGGTCTGTGAGGCAGTGAAGGCAGAACCCGATGCAAGATACGGAATTCTTATTTGCGGCACAGGTATAGGAATGTCTATGTGCGCGAATAAGTATAACGGCGTAAGAGCCGCAGTATGCTCCGACACATTCTCCGCTAAGATGACGCGCAGACACAACGATGCAAACGTGCTTTGTATGGGCGCGAGGGTAATAGGTTCCTGCCTTGCAGAGGATATCGTGGATATATTCCTCGAAAATGAATTCGAGGGCGGCAGACACAAAATCCGCGTAGACATGATGAGCGATATCGAAAAACATAATTAATTTTTAACGCGAAAGAGCGAAAATGCTGTCTTGCATTTTCGCTCTTTTGGGAATTACAGCCTGCGTATCACGTCAAAATTTAATTCTGTTGAGTGCTCTATCACATACGGAGCAAGGCTTGAGGGGATATCGGACGAGAACTCCTTGATAGCGGATATCTCCCCTGCTCTGCCTGAGCCTATTCGTTCCTCAGCGATAATATAATAACTTTCTTCTCCGTCGTAAAATACGCGCGGTGCTCTCTCGCACTCCTCAGTGTTTAACAGACGCGCCGCCACTGTGAGAGATGAAAAGGATGAAAACCTGTATATGGCAACGCGGCATTTTAGCATTGCTATCCTGCCGGATCTTACGATCGTCTTTTCAACGACGGGGGAGAGTGTACCAAGCTTTGTCACAAAGACCTCGCAACCGTCGCTTAAGGGATAGAACTGTATTAAAACCTTATCTCCCGAGGAATCAAAGCCACATCTCAGCTTTGCCTCATCAAGTATTTTCCAGAATGAGCGGCGCACCTTCGGCTCATCGCAGTCAACACTATCGGTCTCGATATTGTATTTTTTCATTTCATCCCTGCTCATCACGATCTTTAATTTAGAATCGTTTACAACGAGAAAATCCATATTTTTCATCTCCTCTCTTTATTCAGTATACTATTACTGCTCACATTTTGACATCGAAGATTTTGGGGCAAAATTCATAAATATATTGCATTTTCAAAAAAGATGTGATAAAATGTCTTTCGGTGAGTTCGAAACCATCCTCACCCCGTCTTTTGTCATCGGCAAAAACGGTAAAAAACAAAACTACGGAGTAAAAAATGGAAAGAAAAAGCACTTTATTTCTGACACGCGGCGCACTTATAGCCGCACTCTACGTCGTCCTGACTTATTTTTCGTCTGTACTCGGACTGTCAAGCGGCGTTATTCAATTTCGAATATCCGAGGCACTTTGTATTCTGCCGGTATTTATGCCGGAGGCGGTGATTGGATTAACCGTCGGTTGCGTTCTTGCAAACATCCTGACCGGAGCCGTCGTCTGGGACGTTGTATTCGGCGCGATTGCGACCCTTATCGGTGCGCTTGGAGCGAAAATGCTCTCAAATCTTCCTCCAAAAACAATGTGGTGCGCAACGCTTCCTACAATCATCTCAAATTCACTTATTGTTCCCGCCGTTCTGATTCTTGCATACGGAGCACCTGAATCCTACTCCTTCATAATGCTTACGGTATTTGTTGGCGAGGCGGTATGTGCGGGGGGGCTCGGCTCGATTCTCTATTATACGCTTTCTAAGTTAAAAATCCACCTGAGGTAAAATAATGATAGAAACTTTTATTGCAACATTAAAGCCTATGCTTTCGTTCTTTATTTGCATAATGATTGGCTTTGTCTTAAAGAAGACAGGGATTCTTCCCGATAATGCAGGAACGGTAATTTCCAAGCTGGTCGCCTGGGTTCTATATCCCGCCCTCTGCTTTTCCAGTATGGCAAGATACTTTACCGTAGAAACGCTCACGGCTCACGTTTCGAATTTGACTGTTTTTACGATATCGCTCGTTCCGTCAATCGGAATTTCAATTCTTCTCTCTTATGCTTTCGTTAAGGAAAAAAGCTATAACAGATGCGTATATCAATATGCTCTTGCCTTTGCAAACAGCGGTTATATGGGCGATCCTCTCGTTCAGGCACTTTTCGGTGACGAAACGCTATCCTACTACAAGCTAGCCTGCCTACCTATAAGCATTGCAATATATACTTGGGGCGTTAGCCGCCTTGTTCCGTCTGATAAAAATAAAAAAAGCCTATGGAAAAAGCTTCTTAACGGTCCGATAGTCGGAATGTTCCTCGGAATGATAGTTGGACTGATAACCGGCGCTGTCTTACCAAACGTAGATGCGTCGACCACGGCATACGATCTTCTCATTCCGTCTTTCATCGTCAGCACGATTGATTCGCTTAAGGTATGTATGGGACCCATGGCAATGATAGTAGCAGGCGTAACAATAGCGAAATACGATCTTCTTAAAATGTTCAAAAAGAAACGCGTTTACTTTGCAACTGCTCTCAGACTTATTATCCTACCTGTTGTGATTCTCTCCGCTCTCTTTGGCATCAAGGAGCTGATAAATCTCATCTTAAACACTACCATTGACAATACACCCATACTGCTTCTATTCTTTGCGATTGCAGCCCCGCTCGGACTCAACACGATAATCTTCCCCGAGGCATACGGCGGAGACCCTGAAGAGGGAGCTTCAATGGCACTCATATCGCACACCCTGTGTATAATTACCATACCACTCATGTTTGCGCTTGCCAATCTATTGCTTGGGCAAAACGCGCAGTTGCCGGTGTAAGGATAAAATTAAAAAGCTGACTCGGATTTAACCGAATCAGCTTTTTTATATTTCTTTATTTTTCAGAGCCTGTGATGTACTCGTGGATAGCCTTTGCGGCAATTTTTCCTGCTCCCATAGCGGAAATTACAGTCGCTGCACCGGTAACCGCATCACCGCCCGCGAAAACTCCGTCCTTGCTGGTTTTTCCACTGCTCTCCTCGACTATGATTCCACCGCGGCGGTTTACCTCGAGACCTGACGTAGTCGATTTGATAAGAGGATTCGGGGAAGTACCGATTGACATAATAACGGTATCGACGTCAAGCACAAATTCCGACCCCTTGATAGGAATAGGAGAACGCCTGCCGCGTTCATCCGGCTCACCGAGCTCCATCCTTATGCATTTAATTCCCGTAACGAATCCGTTTCTCGGGTCTCTTTTATCTTCGGGATTATTATATCCGAGTATCTCTACGGGATTGGTAAGCAGACGGAACTCTACTCCCTCCTCATCAGCATGCATGACCTCCTCGCGCCTTGCGGGAAGCTCTTCAATAGAGCGTCTGTAAACGATATAGACCTTCTCTGCACCTAGACGGAGCGCGGTTCTTGCCGCATCCATAGCCACGTTTCCGCCGCCAACAACAGCTACTCTTCCCCCCTTCATTATCGGGGTATCGGGATTTTCTCTGTAAGCCTTCATAAGATTGCTTCTTGTGAGAAATTCGTTTGCGGAATAAACACCCTTATATGATTCTCCCGATATTCCCATAAAATTAGGAAGTCCTGCCCCAGAGCAGATAAACACAGCCTCATATCCGTCGGTGAATAGCTCGTCAACGGTCAAGGTCTTACCGATAACCACGTTCGTCATAAAATTAACGCCCATTGCGGCAAGGTTATCAACCTCTTTTTTCACTATCGATTTAGGTAAACGGAACTCCGGAATGCCGTAAACAAGCACTCCGCCGGCAGTATGCAGCGCCTCAAACACGGTAACGTCGTATCCAAGCTTTGCAAGATCACCCGCACAGGTAAGCCCCGAAGGACCCGATCCGACAACGGCAACCTTATGACCGCACCTCGGAATTGATGTCGGTGCGCTTCCGCTGTGAGCATTATGCCAATCCGCAACAAATCTTTCGAGATTTCCTATTCCTACGGGCTCGCCCTTGATGCCGCGCACGCATCTTGCTTCGCACTGGACCTCCTGAGGGCAAACCCTGCCGCAAACGGCAGGAAGACTTGAGCTTTTTGCGATAACCTGATACGCCGCCTCAAAATCCCCTTCTTTTATCTTAGCGATAAAATCGGGAATGCGTATATTTACAGGGCATCCCTCGGAGCACGGCATATTCTTACAGCCAAGGCATCTGAGTGCCTCGTTGATCGCATCTTCCTCGCCATATCCCGTTGCAACCTCGTAAAAGTCTCTCGCGCGCTCTATGGCATCTCGCGTCGGCATCTTGGTCTTTTGGGGTTCCATATTAAATTTTGCCATTACTCAACCCCCCCGAAATAGATTGCATGTCTGCTCGTGCTTATGCCGCTCAAAATCGCGGTACATCATACCGCGCGACATTGCCTCATCAAAATCTACCTGATATCCGTCAAAATCCGGACCGTCAACACATGCGAATTTTGTAACGCGCTTTCCGTCCACGTTCAGCGTTAATCTGCATCCACCGCACATTCCCGTACCATCAATCATAATAGGATTCATAGATACGTCGCAGGGGATACCCGTAGGACGCGTCGCGGCAACGACGAACTTCATCATAATAAGAGGTCCTATTGTTATTACCTTATCAAAGGTCTTACCTTCTGCAAAAAGCTCGTTCAAAGGCACGCATACATTGCCTTCCCTCGCATAAGATCCGTCGTCGGTCATAATATGTAATTCATCCGACGCTGCGCGAAACTCATCCTCCAGTATTACCAGATCCTTGTTGCGGAAACCGATTATAGAGGTTACCTCGCATCCGAGCTGGCGGAATTTCTGTGCAATGGGCAAAGCTATCGCGCATCCGACGCCACCTCCCACTATGCACACCTTCTTTATTCCCTCGGTATGAGTCGGAACTCCGAGTGGGCCTACAAAATCCTGTATATATTCTCCCTCGCGCTTGCGGTTAAGCTTCTCCGTAGTTGAACCGACTATCTGGAATATTATCCTGACAGTGCCGGCTTCGCGGTCATATCCCGCAACCGTGAGAGGGATCCTCTCACCCTCCTCGTCTATCCTGAGTATTATAAACTGACCGGGCTCGGCCTTCCTCGCTACGAGGGGAGCCTCGATCTCCATCATAGTGACCGTAGGATTAAGCGATTTCTTCTTAACTATTTTGAACATCATTTTCTCCCTGAGAACAAAACTTTAAATTATATTTTAGCATATCTCAACTCTTTTGTAAAGGTCATATGACAAAAAATTTAAAAAGTCGGCAAAAATGCCGACTTTTCAGGGTTATTTTCCTCTGCAAGTATAGGAGGGATTAAAACGATAGAAATTTTTCTGATCAAGGCCCTCCTGCGTACGCCGCAGAGCGTCACCGAAGCGCTGATAGTGAACCACCTCGCGCTGGCGAAGGAACTTTATAACGTCGTTTACGTCGGGGTCATCCGAAAGCCTGAGAATATTATCGTAGGTGACCCTGGCTTTCTGCTCCGCCGCAAGATCCTCGTTGAGGTCGGCGACGGGGTCGCCCTTTACGCCGATGTAGGCAGTTGTGAACGGCACACCGGCGGCCGAAACGGGATACACGCCTAGTGTGTGATCGACGAAATATTTGTCAAGTCCGCCAGCCTTAATCTGTTCGGGACTAAGATTCTTTGTGAGCTGATGAATGATCGCCGCTATCATTTCCATATGGGCGAGTTCTTCATTTCCGACGTCGGTCAGTATTCCGATCACTCTGTTATCGGTTGCGCTGTAGCGCTGATTCAGATAACGCATAGATGCTCCGAGCTCACCGTCCGGGCCGCCGAGCTGAGATATTATAACTCCGGCAAGCCGAGGGTTAGGATTTTTTATCTTTACGGGATACTGCAATTTTTTTTCATATACCCACATTTATTTATCCTCCGTTCCAAGCTGCCACGGCCAAGGACCGTCTATCCAGCTCCATCTGTCTGTTGCAGCGGCATCCTTAAACAAGGGACCGTATTTATTCTGATATTCCGTCATTGCCGCATCAAGCTCTGTAAGAGTTTTCTTGAAATAATCGAGCGCCTGCTTTGAATCGGGATATACGTCGAGATAAAGCGCGGCTTCTGTTTTTGCAAAGGAAAGCTCCTGTATTCTTCTTAGGAGCGATTCCATAGAACTGTTTACGTTATTCACCATCTGCAATCCTCCAAGGGCTTATCAAGCTCCTCAAACAGAGTACCGCGAAGAAGTGCCCGGTCGGGGGAATAAAGCATACGCCAGCATTGGACGGGAGAATACATCATAGCAAGCTGACGGTCCGAGCACATTTCGTCACCCGTCATACCGTTGCCGTTATTCGTTCTCCCATCCCGTCTCCAGATCTCGCCGGTTCCGGGACATGCATAATTACGTCTCTCGGTACTGTTCTGTACTCCGCGTCCCGAAAAACCGTTTTCATTTCTTTCCATATTATTATCCTTTTACTTTTTCTGCGTTTTTAGGGGTGCCCCCCTTTTTCATTTTATGTAAAAATCAAAAAAATGCCATAAAACGCCTCGTTACACAGGAATACGAAAAGAAGGGCAAGCACGGAAAAACCGTACCTACCCCTGAGATTTTATTGGATCAAACTCTTATTGTTTCAGATTACTGTATAACCGATAGCTCGTCGGGAACTGTAAAGGATATCTCAATCTCCTCGCCTCCGCGGAGAACCCTATATACTATCACGTCACCGCTGAATGCGCGGAGATTAACCTCCGGAGCCTGATATACTCGAGTAACGGATATTTCCTTACCGCAGAGCATAACACTCTTTATGACGTCACCTACCGCAAGTCCTGCCGCCTCCGCCCTTGAGCCCGCAGTTATCTCACTTACCGCGACGGTCTCCGCTCTTACGGTACGCTCGCTTATCTCTTCGTATTTTACGTCTGTCGCTATGACATCCAGAGATATTCCGAGCTTAAGCACGTATCCCTGCTCACGTGAATTGTCATCGCAATAATGCAAAATATTATCGGCTATGGCAGCAGCTACGTTAACGGGGATTGCGTAGCTTATTCCGTCGGAGCCCGAGGCAGTATCCTTCGCAGTAACGATACCTACCAGCTCACCGCGACAGTCATACAGTCCTCCACCCGAATTCCCCTTGTTTACAGCAGCATCAAATCTTATGACTCGCATAAACACAGAGCCGCCGGACGCCGAGATGTTTACGTATCTGTTCTCGCTTTCTATACTCACACTGCCCTTTGTTGCGGATATTCCGTTTCCACCGGGATTTCCAATAGCCACAACGCTGTCCAGCACCGAAATGCGCTCCGAATCTCCAAGCCTTACAGCCGCCGCAGAGGACTGCTTAAGAACAGAACTGTCGGATATTTTCAAAACTGCTATATCGTAGCTTGAGGAGCCGCCGACGTAAGTAGCCGGCACTGCAAATTTCTCGTACTCATGTCCGTAGAAATAAACGCTTATTGCTGAATCAGGTACCCGCGCTGACGCAGCTTTATTATATAGCACGTGATGATTCGTTATTATGTAAGCAGATCCGGTCTCACGATTGAGCTTATACAGAATTCCCGATCCGACGTTATAATTTCCGTCACCGAGCGAGCAATAAATGCTTACCGATGAGGTTAAGGCGGCATGAAGTGCCTCGCCGCTTATAGAATCCTCGGACAGGTTTATATTTCCGACACTTACAGCGCCTGCATCGATTGAGGTATTATCTGTATAGGTGATTATCAGATGTCCCTCTCCGTTTACTCTCGCATCCGCAATTCCGCGGCCGTCAGCACCTATTGCACCGCGAAACTCGTTAATGAAATCATCCAGAGTTCCGGTATAGCCTGATTCCTGAGCCATAAGATAAACCGCATCAACGCTCAGTGTGTCAACCTCAGTATTTTTAGTCATATAACGAGAAAACATAAGCGATGCCGCCGCTACGACTATAACAAGAAGCGATATTCCAAATTTTTTCATATATCATTCCCCTTTCCGCTTTTCAGAGCAAGTGCAATCACCGAGATCGCCGTCCCAAAGCCGGTAACGGCATTCAGAAGCGTTGCAAAAGTACCGTCAACACCGATAGCCGACAAAAGCGAGGTTTGAAGATTAAAAAGTGACATAAGAGCCACCGACAGTCTGATAGTACTTGCGACACTCGAAACACCGCCGTGACCGGAAAAAGCGAGTGATGCTCCTGCCTTGACAATACTATATAGCGCATATGCCGCAAAGATAGGCAGAGTTGCCGATGGGTAACTCCTGCCGCCGCTTGTTATCACGTTATATATTATCATGCCTGTGAGCGGCGCGCTCACGATCAGAACGAGCTTGCTGACCAGCTGCGCCGTGTGCTTAACGTCTTCCCCATAATCAAAAAGAAGATATCGGAGTATCGCAACAAGTGTATAATAAGCCGCAACCGTCACAAGCCATACGTCACCGTAAAGTATACCCAGTACGAGATTATATACAGTATAGCAGGCGTTAAATATAAGTCCTACAAGCATTGCAAGACCGATACGGATCCTATGATCCTTAAAATATGCCGACAGATAGCCCTTCATTCCCTTCATAAAGCTATTCTGTCTTATTTTTTCTATTCTATTCCGTGTCCCTATCAGTAAGTCGGGCCTCGGTCGAATACTCGGATATAAGAGCGGCGAATTCGTCGGAGCACTCAATTATTACCTCGGCACGCTCGTACATACTTTTAACCGAAAGCCTAAACACCTCCGGCGGAAATAACGTAGGAGCGTATATATACCTTTTTACCCCTTTTTCGGCCTTATGAGCCTTCCGCTCCTTCTTGCCTTCCTTGCATATCTCGGTTATATCGGCAAGGTCGAGGCGGCAAAGAGTGGTGATTCTCTTCCCTACGATCTGACGGACGACGAATACCGGAGTGTTCGCGCTGTCAAAGGTTATGTCATATGAAAAGACGGGAGAGATATATTTCGTGTAAAAAAGAAGCGCCGTGACAAGAAGGAGGAGTGCCGCCATTCCGACGACCCCCTTGTATCTGTCCATAAAAAAATACGTAACAAAGCCCGCGGCAGAAAGAAGCACAGTTATTAGAAACGCGATCCTTGCGTTATTATTCTTTGGTTTAGGTCTTACCGAAAATTCCTTAATCATTTAAGGTCTCTCCTTTTTAGAAAGCTCATATTCCTCAAAAGCAGACTCACTTGTGTCCTCGTACACGAGGATCATATACGGCTTTTCCATTTTAACGCCGTTCACCGTTATCTCAAGCCTTATCCATATCTCGGACTCCCCGTCAAGAGACAGATCAACGTTATCAAAAACAAGCTTATAGTATCGGTACATCATCCTGCTGTCGCGACCGACGTAGGTAAGCTCGCCCGTGGGATACGCGGTTCCGTCATTTTTGGAAAGAGGAAGGACTGCGAGGCAGAACTCAAAAAGATTCTCTGCATCGGGATCAAGCTCAACTCCATACTCCTGCTTTATCGATTCCATAAGAGATGTATTAAATCTGACCGACAGCTGCAGCTGGTTTATATCCGGAATAACGATGAGATTACCGCAGAAGAAATTACCCTCATCCGGGTCGTCGTAATCTGCGCGCATGCTCTGCGTCAGCGCACCGATATTACCTCCCGTGGTCTCATAATGAGCCGTGAGCTTATCGTTAAAATGTATATTTTCGATACTGTCGGGGTAGTTATTGAATATGATAAGTCTAAATCCGATCAGACCGACAACAGAGAGGCAAACGACCGTGGCGACAATCTTCAGGACAAGCCCGATTATACCGGAGCGTTTTTCAATATCATCCTCGTATTCGTTGTAATCTGAATATCTTTCAAAATCACTCATCTCAGTTTTCCTTTGTTTTATTACTGATTACATTATACATAATTCTTTTCTACAAGTCAACAATATCGAAAAATATTTGCTTTTGACAAGAAATAAGATTATTGCTCACTGATCAAAGTTGTCTTATAGTCTCTCACCGCGTGGGCAAGAGCGTATAATGCACGGGTCACAGCAACGTCACTGTTATCCGTTATGAACTTTGCCAAGGAGTATTCACCGACAGCGTCATCTCCGTTCTCCGTACATATCACGTCACCGTTTGCATTAAGCAAGGTTACGGTAACTATAGAATCGATGTTGCATGCAGAAACCACATTGAGCCTGAACTCGTAACAGCTGACCTCGCCAAACATACAAATCTCTCCAATTGTAAAGTTGCCGGTGAACTGCTGATTTAATCTGTTGCCGGTACCGATGTAGGAGTAGGAAACGTAGGCTATTTTCTGAAGATCCTCGACCGTCGGTGCGGCCCCTTCCGTCGGAACGTATACCATAGATTCGTCTACGTAGAGCGCCATCGCGCTTTGATCTACGTTCAGTACGAATTTTGCCCCCTTAACGCCCGAGTTAACAAGCTTTGCATAGTCGGCGTCCGACGCAGCCTTTTCCTTCTCTGTGAACATATTGGAATAAAGATTTGAATACGAAGTATCAATAACGCATTCGCAATCTGTGTGAGCGGCTATAACACGCTCCGCCTCCGAATAGCTTCCCTCGGAATTGTTGTACTCGTATAGCTCCGTGGCATATTCAAGTATTGCAATCATGAGCACTGCGCTCTCAGAGCCGCACTCGACGTCATCTTCCCCCATCACAAGCTCTGCATACCTTGCAAGATCAAAGGAAACCCTATAAACCAGATCTGCAACTATGCCGTCATGCTCTGCCAAGAAGGCAATATAAACGGTGAACGCCTCGCTTATCTTGTTTGAATCAAAGAAGCCGTACGTATAAGTCTGTATTTTTCCGTCGGTACTCGTATAGCTTTCACAGCTTGCCGCCGAGGTAAGTCCTTTGTCTCTGAATACGCCCTTGTACTCGACTCCCTCGGGAAGATCCACTCCCTCGTAGATCGGCAGATATACGTTCGCACGGAAGTTCCCGAAAACAGACACATTGATATCAACGTCAACGTTTGCAATAATACCCGTGACGGGTATAAATACGTTACCGCTATCCGATACCGTCGAGTGTCCGCTCTTATCCGATCTCTCAAAACCGGAATAACCGATATCAAACCAACCGTTACCCATCTCCTCGACTATCGGGAATACCTCCCTGCTCTCCGCCTTTTCCAGAACCGCGGTGTGCCTGTGCTCTACGTCGGAGCCGATACACCAATATTCCGTTATATATGCTTCTCCATCGGTATCCTGCCATACGACGCTCTTAACAATCTCATCCTCAGAGTATCCCGAAACGTAGTTTATCGCGAAGCCATAAGCCGCGGTTGCATCAAACATAAGTGTTTTTTCTTCGGGAACAATAAGCTTAAAGCCGTATGTCTGATCAAAGGATATATTTTTATAAGAAATCTTGAGCCCGTCAGCCATTTCGCTCGGAAGCTCCACTGCTCCTCCGTTGTTTTTAGCCAAAATACTACCCGATTCAGCACCGAAGAAGCGATGCTCAAGATCTGATGAGCATATGTAGTTTCTTCCGCGGAACGTGACGTGAGGTGAGGTGGAGCTGCCCGTCATATTCTCATGATATCCGAGTCCGTATATAACGGCATCCTCGAACACCGCGACGGTACTGTCGTTCATTCCGTGGAACACTGCCTTTTCATTCGCTACTATCACCGAGTTTTTCATGTTTATCTGTGCCGCGGAGCTCGGATATCCGCAGTCGATCTGAAACACTGCGCCACCATTATCGCCACAGTATATGATCGCACCGTTTATATCAAGATCTACATCAACGTTTCCGATCGCAAATACTGCGTATGATGGATATATTATTCCGTAGTACTCACCGCCGTTCAGATTGATATCAAAGCTCTCCGAATCGGTCATCGGTGATTCTGTTTCGGGTACGTCAATAAGCGTACCGCAATAAAATGCAAGGTTGCTTCCCTCTCTAACCTTATCTATGCCGTGGTAAATATCACCAATATTTACCGTGCAGCTATTGCCGGCATTTATCTCAATAAGAGCCTGAGAACCTATTTTCTCCTCATAGTAAAGAGCCTGATATATCTCGGCGCAATTCTCGGTATCCGAGTTGTAAAGATTTAGAGTTGCTCTATCATAAACTGAAAACGCTCCGAGATTATAGAAGCAATGATCGCCAACGTGGTAGATATCATTACCGTTAAGGTCAAACCATACGGTCTTATCTGCGGCTATGCAGAAGCCGCTGCCGCCGTTTGCGGTAAGATCGATATTAACGTCGGAATAAAGGGTGACCGAATATTCGTTACGTGCACAGGTATTATTAGCGTTTTGAATGCCTGCCGTTGAATCGTCGGCAACGTATAAACGCTCAATCCCAAATTCATCGGTATAGGAGATCATATATCCGCCAACAGTAACCTCGTCACCGTAAACGGGACGGACTATGACACTTTCACCGCTTTCAAGAAGCGCGTTAAACTCCGCCTCGGTCATAATGTCACCTGCGATCTTGTCGGTCGACCAACATAATATTTCCCGATATTTTCCACCCGAAAGATCGGTAACTCTGTTCTTGGCGGATATTTCCGATGCGTCAAGCCCCATGCCCGCTGAAATATCCCCCTCATGAAGAAGGGTTCCGTCCGCATCCTGCCACATAACGTCTATCTTGGCAGATGATTCAATTCGGTACTCGTATACCCCATCCTTCTCGGTCTTTACCACCGAATAGCTCTCCTCACAAGAGGAATCAATCTTAAAAGGCACCGACGGTGCCGCTTTAACGGTAAGGCTACCTACCGTAGGAATAAATCTGTCATACCCGCGCATCAAGGTTACCGTAGAACCCTTTACAATCGCGGAAAGCGCGGACTCCATCGTATAATAGCTTTTATTATCGACTGTGGCAACGGGATTGACCGACTTGTACGAGTCGTTATATACAACGTCCCCGCAATTGTAAATTCCGTCGGTATATTCAAGTCCGTCGGAGAAATATTCGTCAAGACCGTACACTCCGTAACTCGTATAATCATTTTTGTAGAAGTTTAAGCTAAGATTGTCAAAGCACACAGAATAATTATCAGCTTTTGCGTAGCTCTGAGCTACCTGCATACGTATTTCCTCGAAATACATAAATTTTGCGCCGCTCTTAGCGATATTACAGTGACCTATATACTCTCCGTTCATATATACGTACTGAACGGACGTGTCGGGGTTTTCTTTGTTAATCTTAAATAGGTAGGTGAAATGAATCCACTCCCCAGGCGCATTATCAAGACGCACACCCGTATCAACCGGATCCTCACCGCCCTGATTAGCAAGAACGCACCACTCGCCGTTGAGATATTCTATCTTGACGTAGCAATAATCTATAGCCGTACCGGACATTGCCGCGTTTGTATAGGAACGGACACCGGCATATAAGTCTAACTTCTCCGGAAGAGCAAGTCGGCAGCTTATCACAGTGGCACCCTCCGGGATGGCTGATACGAGCTCTGTTACCTCAGAGGTCTTTCCTGCCGGAATATACGTACAGTAGTACTTATCCGACATTATTTCAAAATCCGCTACGGCAAAATCGTAATTACTGACAAGCTCATGTTTTCCGGGGGACATAGCAGACACAAAGTCGCTTAGCTCAAATGCTATGTACGCATTAGCTGTCGTTGAGTAGCTTCTGTTATTATAAGTAAGATTTATGTAATGGTTTTCATCTGAATCATAAGGATCGTTGCTTGTGGACTTGGGGTAAACGTTTTCCGTAAAATCTTTGTTATTGTAGCTCCAATACAGCTTACCGCCATTTCCGGAATTAATGACACCGAGCTTTGGAGTCTCTCCCTCAAAATCATAGCTCTGCCCGTTCACAATATAGTCGGACGGATCCCGAACAAGGTTTGCCGTGGCAACAAGCGCAAGAGATAAAAACAGTACACAGCAAAACAGTATAAATCCCACAGTTTTTCTCAAATTCATCATAAAATTGCCATCCGTAATAAAAAGTTTTATCAAAAAAGCGCCCCCGTGCGGAGGCGCTTAATTAACATTTAAAATCAGATAGACCTGATCAATTATGCAAGCTCAGCGAAATACTTGATAGTTCTTACCATCTGAGAGGTGTAAGAATTCTCATTGTCGTACCAAGCAACAACCTGAACCTGATAGGTATCGTCGTCGATCTTTGCAACCATAGTCTGAGTTGCATCGAAGAGAGAGCCGAATCTCATACCGATAACGTCGGAGGAAACGATCTCGTCGGTGTTATAGCCGAAGGACTCTGAAGCCTGAGCCTTCATTGCTGCGTTGATAGAATCAACGGTTACGTCCTTACCCTTAACAACTGCAACAAGGATAGTGGTAGAACCGGTGCAGGTGGGAACTCTCTGAGCGGAGCCGATAAGCTTGCCGTTGAGCTGGGGTATAACGAGACCGATAGCCTTTGCAGCACCGGTAG
>JAZRUS010000080.1:0-3885 GCA_045652665.1 Eubacteriales bacterium
TACTTCTTGAGTATTTCTTTTCTTTCAAAGTGTTATTAACGAGATTCCTCTGCACTTTTCAGTGCTTAAAAGAAATTTCTTGTTGTTCAATTTTCAATGATCAAGTGCCACCGCTTCTTGCGGTCAGCTTGTCTATTATACCCTAATTTCTTAGATTTGTCAAGCATTTTTTTGCTTTTTTTCAAACTTTTATTTTTTTCATTACAAAACACAAAAACAACAAATTTAAGAGTTGATTTATGTGCAATATTACTATATTTCAATTTGATTTGAAATGGAACGTTTTTTCAAAAAAGGTGTTTATAGGTTAATTAACGATTGTTAGAAAAAATTAACACTTAAGACTTGACAAGCAGATATTATGGTGATATAATACCCTTAGCACTCAGGTATTGCGAGTGCTAACAACAAAAAGAGGTATATAATAATGAGAAAAAAGCAGTTTAAAACAGAGTCCCAAAAGCTACTTGATATGATGATCAATTCGATCTATACGCACAAAGAGATATTTTTACGCGAGCTTATATCAAACGCAAGTGACGCTATAGACAAGCTCTATTTCAGATCCCTGACGGATTCCGAGGTATCAATAGGCAAGGACGACTATGCAATATGGATATCATCGGATAAAGAGGCTCGCACTCTTACTATCTCGGATAACGGATGCGGAATGAGTGCCGAGGAGCTTGAGAAGAATCTCGGAACGATCGCGAAGAGCGGCTCGTTTGACTTCAAACGCGAGAATGACCAGGGCGAGAGCGTTGATATAATCGGTCAGTTTGGCGTTGGCTTCTACTCTGCCTTTATGGTTGCGGACAAGATTACCGTGCGCTCTAAGAAATACGGCGACTCTACAGCCAGCATGTGGGAATCCGAGGGAGTCGACGGCTACACCGTCGGTGAATGCAACAAGGAAAGCTTCGGCACGGAAATAGTCCTGCATATCAAGGATGACACCGAAGATGAGAGATATTCCGAATTTCTGCTTGAATACAAGCTGCGCGAGCTTATAAAGAAATACTCGGATTACATCAGATATCCAATAAAAATGTCGGTCACAAGGAACGAGAAAAAGGAAGGCACCGAGAACGAATACGAGGAAGTCACCAAGACTGAGGTGCTTAACAGCATGGTTCCCATCTGGAAAAAGCCGCAGAGCGAAGTCACAGACGAGGAATACAAGAGCTTCTATGCCGAAAAGTTCTACGACTACGAAGCACCCGCAAAGGTTATAACACAAAAGTCCGAGGGAACGGCGACCTACACTGCGCTTATGTTCATCCCATCGCATGCTCCATACAACTATTATACAAAGGATTACGAGAAGGGGCTTGAGCTTTACTCCTCCGGCGTTATGATTATGGAAAAGTGCGCCGATCTTCTTCCCGATTACTTCTCCTTCGTAAAGGGTCTTGTAGATTCAGCCGATCTTTCGCTCAATATATCCCGCGAGATGCTTCAGCACGACAGACAGCTCAAGGTCATGGCCAAGGCTCTTGAAAAAAAGATCAAGAGCGAGCTTGAAAAGATGATGCAAGCCGACAGAAGCAAGTATGAAAAATTCTTTGATGCATTCGGAATCCAGCTTAAGTTCGGAGTATACTCCGACTTCGGCGCTCACAAGGACACACTCAAGGATCTTATCCTATTCAAGTCATCAAAGGAAAAGAAGTACGTTTCGCTCAAGGAGTACACAGCGCAGATGAGCGAGGAGCAGAAATCGATATACTATGCATGCGGCGAAAGTATTGACCGGATAGAGATGCTCCCGCAGGTGGAGGCAGTAAAGGAAAAGGGCTACGAGATACTCTACCTAACCGATGACGTTGACGAGTTCGCGCTCAAGGTGCTCGGCACTTACAACGAAAAGGAATTCAAGAACGTTACCGCAGAGGCTCTTGATATTTCGAGCGATGAAGAAAAGGCAGAGATCAAAAAAACGAACGATGACTCCGAGGAAATGCTCTCGTATATGAAGGACAGCATTGGTAAGGTCAGCGCCGTAAGATTTACAAACACGCTGAAAAAGCACCTCGTTTGTCTCACAAGTGAGGGGGAACTCTCGGTAGAAATGGAAAAGGTACTAAAGAGAATGCCCGGGGCAGACGAAAATGCCCCCAGCGCAAACGTTGTCTTGGAGATCAACGCCGCACACCCCGTTGCACAAAAGCTCCGCGAGCTTTACGACTTGGATAAAGATAAGCTTTCAAAATATGCAAAGATTCTCTATTCCGAAGCTTGTTTGATTGGTGGGGTTGCTATAGAAAACCCCGTGGAATTCAGCGAGCTTGTCTCCGAGCTTATGTAATAAAGTTAGTTATATTTTCCGACATTCCGCGCATAATAGCCTCAAGATCAATTACGCGAGGTCATATTATGAAGCGAACAACGGAGGCAAAGCCTCCCTTTGGAATAAAAGACAAGCTGGGGTATCTGTTCGGCGATTTCGGAAACGATTTTACCTTTATACTTTCATCCAGCTTTCTTTTAAAGTTTTACACCGACGTTATGGGAATATCCGCCGCGATCGTCGGAGTTGCGATGATGGTTGCAAGATTCGTAGACGGCTTTACCGATATTGCGATGGGACGAATATGCGACAAAAGCAGACCTACTGCGGCAGGAAAATTCAAGCCGTGGATCCTTAGGATGGCGATCCCTGTGGCTATAGCTTCCTTCCTTATATATCAAAGCGCATTCAGGGATTATTCCTACGGATTTAAGATATTCTGGCTGTTTGTAACCTATATTCTTTGGGGCTCCGTTTTTTATACCTCTATAAATATTCCGTACGGATCTATGGCATCGGCAATTTCCCGCGAGCCGGGAGACAGGCAATCGCTATCTACCTTCCGCAGTATGGGAAGCACTATGGCGGGAGTTATAATCGGTGTTGGCGTTCCGCTCTTTGCGTACGACACGGTTGCGGGACAGACTGTAATGAATGGGTCAAAATTTACCTTGATAGCAGGGATATTCTCTGCCCTTGCGATAGTTTGCTACGTGCTATGCTATTTCCTCGTTACCGAAAGAGTGATTCCGGAGGTGCACGGCAGAGAGCATCAGCCGCTCGGACAAATGCTGAAAAGCGCGGTCAGAAACCGCGCGCTTATCTCAATTATCGTCGCCTCCGTGCTAATGCTTCTCGCGCAGCTGACGATACAGTCAATGGCAAATTACATTTATCCGAACTACTATAACAATGCCGCGGCGCAATCGGTATCCACGATCTTTATGATGATAGGAATGCTGCTGGCGGCAGGGTTTGCAAAGCCGCTTGCAAGAAGATTCGGCAAGGCGGAAATCAGCGTTGCATCCAATCTTCTCGCCGCATTTATCTCGGTCGCACTGTTTATCATACGCCCGGCAAACGTATGGGTGTATATCTCTATAAATCTTATTTCTTGGCTCGGACTCGGAATCTTCACTATGGTGTCATGGGCACTTATAACCGACGTAATAGATTATTCCGAAATAAAGAACGGGGTACGCGAGGACGGCTCGATATATGCGATGTACTCCTTTGCAAGAAAGCTTGGACAGGCGGCTTCCGCCGGAATATCGGGAATACTACTGTCGATCATAGGCTACAGTCAGGAAACGGCGTTTGATCCGGGTATTCTTCGTGGAATATTCAACATTTCTACCCTTGTTCCCGCAATCGGATTCGGTCTGCTTGCCATTGTTCTGTGGTTCTGGTATCCTCTGCACAAGCACGAGGTCGAAAAAAACGTGGAGATTCTGCGAAAAAAGCACAATGCTGAATGATTTTTGAAATATTATAAGGCTGAAAACCGCTGTTTTCAGCCTTATATTTATAGTGTATAAAAAAGCGTGATACTCAATTAGAGTATCACGCTTTTTTAGGTTAAGTCGGATCGTAGC
>JAZRUS010000081.1:0-4299 GCA_045652665.1 Eubacteriales bacterium
ATTAAATTTATTATTCAAAATTAAAGAAAGGAATTTGTTATGTTGCATTTTATTTTAATCACTATCTGCGTTCTGTTAAACTCAATTTGTCTGTGGGCAATTCGTATCTTGACTAAGGATATGGACAACCTTACTTGGAAATACTACCTTAAGTATCTTTCGGGTATTCCCGTAGGAGCAGCCTTGTCCCTTCTCCTCTCTCCTATCACCGTTCAGAACGTCATCCTGTTCGCTTTGATGGGCGGTGTTGTGGGAGAACTGCTTGCTCTCGTTGTTCTCACGATCAAACAGGCTTACAAAAAAGATACCGTTATTTCGTATTACGATGACGGATCTCCCTCAAAATTCTTTATTACGGGAGACAAGCACCGTCATTTTGATCGTGTCAAGGAGTTTTGCCGTGAAATGAATACGCTCCGAAAGGACGTGCTTATTATTCTCGGAGATTCCGGTTTCAACTACTACGACGACAAGAGAGATGATGAACTAAAGAAAGAAATTTCAGCCCTTAACATTACTTTGTTCTGTTTGCACGGAAACAAGGAAAACCGCCCTCAGAACGTCGGTACATACGGTATCCGAAGCTTTTGCGGCGGTAAGGTATACTATGAGCCCAAGTATCCCAATATTTACTTTGCTATTGACGGTGAGATCTACACCTTTGAGGGCAAAAAATATATGGTTGTAGGCGGTGCGCACAGCGTAGATAAAATGCGCTGTCTTGAGGAAGGTACTCCCTTCTGGTATGATGAAATGCCGGACGATAACGTAAAGGCAACTGTCGAGCAGCATTTGCTAAACGAAGAGAACAAGATCTACGGTATGATGACGCACACCTGTCCTAGCGATTATCTTCCTACCGAAATGTTTATGTCCACGAGACAAAACGCCAGCATCAAGAGAAAACCCAGAAAAGCAAAATCCAAGAAGCTTTTCAAGCCCGATATCGACCGTTCAACTGAGATTTGGCTGGGTGAGCTTGAAAAGAAGCTCGATTATGAGGTATGGTTCTGCGGACACTATCACGTTGACAAGCAGATCGATAAGTTTCAAATGATGTGGCGTGATATTCGTCCCTTGCATATGCAGTTGTTTGGTGATGAATAATGTCCTGCCTGACAATACTCCTTTCCCCGCTTAATCTTCTGTTTTTCATGATCGTTGCAGGTCTTGCTATCGGCAGAATACGAATCAAGAGTATTTCGGTCGGAATCGCGGGAATCCTGTTTGCTGCCATATTCATCGGTTTTCTGATGAATAAACTTATTCCAAACGAAAGCCGTGAAATCATCGTAAATGCACAAAGCACTCTGAAAACATTTTCAAAGCTCGGCACCGCTTTGTTCGTTTCGGTGATCGGTTTGCAAACAGGATTCTCCATCAAAAATCACTCAAAAAATTCGGTATTCGCATTTGTCATCGGCACGTTAATGAGTCTATCCGGAGTAACTGTGATGCTTCTTATTTCGATTCTTGACAAATCGATCAGCTACGCTTCCCTTCTCGGCATCCTGTGCGGAGCGTTGACCAGCACCCCGGGATTGTCAAGTGTTTGCGAACAGATTGGCAACGGAAACGAAAACACGGTAATGGGGTATGGATGCTCTTATCTGTTCGGCGTGATACTCATTGTATTCTTCGCGCAATTGTTTGCAAGGAGGTATACCGATGAGATAAATCGAATCTCACCTCAGCGAGACGTAAAAAGCAAGATATATCCCGAACTGATTCTGATCTCCCTTACTGCGCTTTTGGGAAACATTCTCGGAAATATTAGGATTACATCTTTATCCTTTGGTACGACTGCCTGCACATTGATGATTGGACTCTTCGTTGGATATATTTTTAGAAAATCTTCCAAGACAAGCTTAATATCACCTCAGTACCTCAACGTTTTCCGAAATTTGGGATTGGCTCTGTTCTTTGCTGGAACCGGTTTCTCAACCGGATCGCAAAATGCAGCTTTTGATATAAAAGCAATTCTGTATGGAATCCTCATAACGCTTACTGCTATTATTTGCGGATGTGGATTGTGTAAGGTTATCCAAAGGAAATATCCCTTACAGCAAGAATTTATTATTGCGGGAGGTATGACAAGTAGTCCTGCCTACGGTGCTCTTTCGGGCTTCACTACCGAAGAATCTGTCAATTGCTTTTCATTTTCCTACTTTGGGGCATTAGTCACATTGATTATCGCGATACAAATTACTATATAATATTATTTTAAAGTCTATCGTTCTCTATTCTATATACAAAATACAATCAAAACACATCAAACTTGAAAAATTTTTACAACTGTATTTTACACACCGCAATACCGTAGCTCGTTTCCTTCTTCTGCATAAACTCGGCTGGGATCTTGGTCATATACTGCTTGCCAAGCGCGGAACTGCCGAGATAGGCTTCGATGTTGGTAACGGGCAGAACACACCAATCGCTGTCATAAGGCTTGTTTGCGATATAGTATTCCGCAATGGTGGTCAGCACGTTCAGCGGAATGCCCTGGGTCTGAATGCTTTCGATATAAGCCATCTGCTTGTTTGTAAGCTTAACAGACTCGCACCGCAGAGCGCCAAGCTCCAAAGCATCGGCAATGGCGGCATCGAAGGACAATGCCCACTCCGCTCGGGTAGTTCCCGTGAAGATCGGTACTTGGTACTGCTTGACCTTGTCGCCCCATCCGTCCTCCCACTGCTTTGTTCTTTCCGCAAGGCAATGGATGTGCTTGTTGACCTTGGCTCTGTTTGCGGATATAAAATCCGCGATGGCGTGAATGTGGCGGTAATACCACCCTGCGCCGTCCTCATTCACAAGCTCCGGAAATTCCTCGTGATATTCGGGGAAACTTACCTTGAATTGCCATTCCGCAATCGGAGTGGCATTTTTCTTTTTATCGGGCATACTGCACCACGCACAAAGGGCGCGTCGGGCATACTCGATACGTTCACGCGGATCGCCGTCCTTCAAAGAGCCATCGGCATTGTGAAAAAGATACCCACGAGCGATGATGGTGAAAATACGCGCAAAGCCCTTGAAATCCTTGATCATTTCGGTGGTAAACCTTCCGAGAAAGGAGGTATCCTTACCGTTTGAAACGGTATAGGTCGGCTGACCGATATAGGCTTTATATTCGTTCCATTCGTTTGTCATAAAATATCCTTAATTAACTCTTGTCTCTCTTTGAAAAACTATAACTGTTGCTTGCAGTTAACACAATGTTTTTCCAATTCTTCTTTATCTATTTGCGAATCGGGCAAAGCGGACTGCTTAATAAAACCGTCTTTAATCATCTGCATATCATAGCACTCTCCTTCAGAAATGTACTCTTGCAAATAAGAACAATATACATATTCCGATTCGACTTCTTCACGATATTTCTTAAATTCGTCAGTTAGATTGTTTTCTTCGCAATACCAATGACAATAACGAATAACAGATTGATCGTCCATATCCTTAATTTTTATCATTTCGTAGCGGTATACACGATGCCTTTCAAAAAAGTCTCTTGATATTTTAGCGAGAAGTTTGTTAGCCATATTGTCATTCCTCACTTCTTCAAAGCAAATTTCTCAACGTATTCCCAAAGCACGTCCCAAAGGAATGACCTCTTATGGAGTGCCACAACATATTTGACCGCCGTAGCAGGCTTGCAGATACCTTTGACTAGCTCCAAGCACTTCTTGGCAACCGCCTCACGGTAGTTTGTGCCGTATACATTATCCGTGTAGGCATTAAGCAAAGTTGTCATTTCGGGCGTGTCCCCATCATAGTGCAGCCTTGCACGATTCTGTTGTATGTTATCGTTGTCGGCATCCATAATCAAGTCACCGAGCAAACGATAGCCACCTGAGCGGAAATCCGAGAACAGCTCGTAGTATTCATGGAATTCCTCCTCAGGCAAATACTTACAGAGGAACAACGTTCTCTGATCCTCGGTCATAAAGTGCCACTTTTCATCGCGTATCGCACGGCGGATCTCGCTCACACGGTCAGCGGAGAGATTGACAAACAGAGCGTAAAGCTCGTCTGCATCATAGGTGTTTTCCTCGTCACGCATAAACAAAACGCGGTTAATGCCTTTTTTCTTTGCCTTTGCGTTCGGGAGGTGCTGACTTGCGCGGATGCGCTTCAGACAGCTCTCATACGTTCCCACAAGCACCTGGATACGTTCAAGGATATCGGGATCAAGCTTTTTCTCCCACTCCGGCTCGGTGGCAAAGGTAAAAAGCTCAGATGCCTTGGCTGGCTTGCGCTTTGCCTTGGGTGTATTCTTTTTGAGCATCTGCGCGTAGTACGGCA
>JAZRUS010000082.1:0-2442 GCA_045652665.1 Eubacteriales bacterium
TAGAATAAAAAACAAAAAAGAATTAAGAAAAACCATAGTTTTTCGACCTTAATTTTCTCAAATTTGTTCATAATACTAAAGAGGCACTGTGTTTTTTCACAATGCCTCTTGTTTTTTATTCGGTTATGCCTAAATGCGACAGCCCTATGTCATATGCAATTATTTAACCAATTGATAAATGGGAATTTGTTAAACCGAATAAGCGTTTTAACAAATTATTACTTATTGCAAGCCTTCTTTGCCGCGCGGAACGCAAGAATACGGTTCATCTCGTTAAAGACGATCATATATCCTTCGTCAACTCCCATGCCGGGCTTTGCGAGAATCTGCTTGGGCTGGGTTGCCATAGCACAGTGAACGCACACCTGCGCGGAGCGGTCGGTCTCATTACAGGTTCCGCCCTGATATGCGCCGATGCCCTTCTCCTTGCAATAGAGAACTGCCTCGATAGTGTTGTTTACTCCGCCGAGGTCGGGTGTCTTTATCTGAATCATATGACCCGCCTTGTTATCGGCAAAGAGCTTAATATCCTCAAGAGTGTTGCACCACTCGTCAGCAACCAGCTCAACGTCGCAGCCGCGTCTGTCAAGCTCAGCGGTAAGTCCCGCAAGAGCTTCTATCTGCGCCTCTCTTGTGCTGTCACAGTCCATCGGACCCTCTATGCGGAGCTTGAAGGGCTTTGCTATCTCGCCAAGCTTCTCAATATAGTCAGCCATGCCCGCGTAATTTTTGTTTCCGAAAACTGCGCCGATAGTGCCGTAAACGTCTATGTGCATAACAGGCGCATAATCGGGATGTGCTCTGTTCTCAAGTATGCGGTCGCGGAGCCAAGCAATATAGTCCGCGAGAAGCTCGCCGTTTTTGCCGAGCTTTGTATCGACGTTGTTAATAAGCGCGTGGGGAAGCACCTGTGCGCCCTTAATTATCATCTTGTCTGCATTGTCGTAGCGGTCGTCTCCCGACTGGGTGAAGATCGGAATGGGAGATTCGGATACCGTGCATCCGTACTCTTTTGCAACGACCTCGCACATCATTTTGCCGGTCGCCTTTGCAACGGCATCAAGCAGTGCCTGTGACACGCCGTAGCGGATAGCAGTGTGAAGGCGCTTGCCATCTACCTGAATAGCCTCCATCATCTTGCACAGTCCGCGGAAATCGTCAGCCTCGCGGCCAACAAGCTCGGGCTTGATATACTTTTCGATAACGGGGATGAAATCCTCGGCGAGGAAGAGAGGATCGCGGCCGCCCGCGCCCGAATACTGAACCGCGGCGCAGTCACCGTATGCTATCTGACCGTCCTCAAGAACGATCATAACGGAGATGGACTCACCGGCCTGACGGATGGAGCGGAAGCCCTCGGTGACGGTTGATCCAACGTAGAACATACCGTCGTGGCCCGCGCCGCCCTTGATAGCGCGCTGGTCGTCAAAATAGAAGCCGGTGCGTCCGGCAGAGCAAACGACATTAACAATTTTCATTACTATGTACTCCTTATAATCAATACTTGGGGCGACCTACGAGTCTGCCCTTTCCAATAGCGTATACGTCATCAACTACCATCTGGAAGGATGCCTTACGGCCCTCGGCGACGGCGCGCTCCTCTATCTTCTGCTTGTGGAAGTCTAAGATATCCTTAGAGAAGGGAATGTTTCCGCGCTCAAGAATACGCACGGCTCCGTTGTTGTCGCGGCAGGGAAGCATAAGTCCTGCGTTTGCACGGCAGGGAGCGAACGGAACGTCGATAACGCCCGCCTCAACACCGCGGCACGCGCCCACTGCGATATCGCCCTGACCAAGCTCGAAGCACTTGTCGACGATTGCGCGGGTTTCCTGACGGATGATCTCCTTCTCGATCTCAAGGCTTTCGTTTTCAAAGGTCTGGTCGTAGAGCATATTGACGACCTGCTTGGTGCAGCGAAGTCCCTGCGCATTAGCTTCCATAGTAGGAATGCCGACTGCCTCGTGGGGAGTTTTAACGATGACTTTAGTTGCTTTGGATAGAGCGGCAATAAGGCTGCCGAATGAGATAACGCCGAACGCCATAGCCTCGTCCGCGGGGAATCCGCCCATCCACTGGTGAAGCACCGTGGTGACCTCTACGTCGTCGTAGCCGTATTTTTTAAGGTATTCGTCGGTCAGCTCCTCAAGGGTTCTGATAGCCGCAACGTCCTGTACGAGGTTTCCGCACTGACCGTAGCCGACGGTAATGTTCTTTACGCCCTGCTCAGCAGCCAGAAGCGCCTCTATAATAGCGACTGAGTGAGAGATGCAGGGGGGAACGAGCGTTCCGGTAAGCGGACCGAAGGGCTCACGGTTGATAGATACGCCCATCTCCTCGTAAATTCCGACAAGCCTGTCGGTATACTGCCAATCGCGGATGGTGCGCTCCATAGGTATGTTTTTGCAATAAGGGAGATTGTACGAGATACCGCCGCCCTCGTA
>JAZRUS010000083.1:0-20947 GCA_045652665.1 Eubacteriales bacterium
ATTAATCGTGGTAGGAGTGTTGGTTTCCTGCATTAAGATTGTGCCACAGGCATATGCGTATGTAGTAGAACGTTTAGGAGCTTATCAGGGGACTTGGGATGTAGGTTTACATTTTAAAGTACCATTTATTGATAAAGTTGCAAGAAGAGTTTTGTTAAAAGAGCAGGTGGTGGATTTTGCACCACAGCCGGTAATTACCAAAGATAACGTTACCATGAGAATCGACACGGTTGTATTTTTCCAGATTACTGACTGTAAGCTGTATGCTTACGGTATTACCAATCCTATTCTCGCGATAGAGAATTTGACCTCAACTACACTCAGAAATATTATAGGCGATCTTGACCTTGACCAGACACTCACCTCAAGAGACATTATCAACACGAAAATGCGTTCGATTCTTGATGAAGCAACTGATCCATGGGGAATCAAGGTCACCAGAGTTGAGTTGAAAAACATTATTCCTCCCAAGGAAATTCAAGAAGCGATGGAAAAGCAGATGAAGGCTGAAAGAGAGCGCCGTGAGCTTATCTTGAAGGCAGAGGGAGAAAAGAAATCGACCGTGCTTGTTGCCGAGGGGCAAAAACAGCAGATCATTCTTGCTGCAGAGGCAGAGAAGGAATCGGCGATCCTGCGCGCTGAGGCTGCGAAGGAAGCGAAGATACGCGAGGCCGAAGGTCAGGCAGAGGCGATACTGAAGGTGCAGGAGGCTACCGCACAGGGTATAAAAATGCTTAATGAGGCAGATCCATCTGATGCGGTTTTAAAGCTCAGGAGTCTTGAATCCTTTGAGAAAGCAGCCGACGGAAGGGCAACAAAAATAATCGTCCCTTCAAGTATTCAGGGAATCGCGGGTCTCGCAAATTCAATAACGGAATCGATCAGCAAACCGGAATGATTTCTTTTAGGGGGACGGGATATGAAGGCATGTCCGCATCTATCCCGCCTCAAAAAATATCTAAAAAAGTTATCTAAAAAAGTTGAAAAAACTATTGACAACGAAAAACTAATCTGTTATAATATTAAGCGTTGTCAGTATGCGCCTTTAGCTCAGCTGGATAGAGCAACTGCCTTCTAAGCAGTAGGTCGGGGGTTCGAGTCCCTCAAGGCGCGCCATTCATATGGTGGGATTAGCTCAGTTGGTTAGAGCGCCAGGTTGTGGCCCTGGAGGTCGTGGGTTCGAATCCCATATTTCACCCCAAAAAAAGGACGCAGAAGCGTCCTTTTTTTATTCTATCAGATTTAGTTCTGCATTTTTGATAGGTTTTATCTTTATAGAGTCGTTTTCTGCTGTCAGTACAATTTTCTCTAAATTTTGATCCAGTAAATAATGTGATATGGGATTTTCTATTTCAGTCGTAACGGTACGCAGAACGTCGCGTGCTCCTACTATTGATGAAGTCCTTTTATATATTATCTGATCGTAAACCGATTGATCCACCTCAAGGCAAACGTCTAATTCCATAAGACGCAATGAAAGATCGCTTAGTCTCTGTTCCGCTATTTTTCGGATCACATCGTTTGTAAGATTTGAAAAGAGAATCGTGCTGTCAATTCGGTTTATAAATTCAGGGCTGAAATGGCTGCGCAGCATTTTTTCGTCAATATCCGCTTCTTTATTACTTGAAGCAAATCCGAGTCCATGTGAATAAGGATCATTTTTTATAGCATTTGATGTCATTATGATGTATGCATTACGAAAGCTTACCTGCCTGCCGCAGGAATCTGTAAGCACGCCTTCATCCATTATTTGAAGAAACAAATTAAGGACATCCGGGTGAGCCTTCTCTATTTCGTCAAACAAAAGTAGGGAATATGGTTGTCTTCTTATTTTTTCTGTTAAAGCTCCGCCTTCCTCATATCCTACGTACCCCGGAGGAGATCCGATCAAAAGCGAAACCGAATTTTTTTCCGAGAACTCGGACATATCATACTTAATTAGTGCTTTTTTGTTATGGAAAAGTTCTTCGGCAAGTGCTTTGGCAAGCTCAGTTTTTCCTACACCGCTTGATCCTATAAACAAAAATACACCCTTAGGTCTTTCCGGATCATTTAGTCCCACCTCGCTTCGAATTACCGCATTAGATAATGCTTCTATTGCTTTATCCTGTCCAAAGATTCTGCTCTTTAATTTCTCAGATAAAAGAGCTGAATCACATCTTGATGAAAGTCGGGATATGGGAATTCCCGTAATTTCATTTATGATTTCTTCTATGTCGCGTGTATCAACGGTTGGTATCGCATAGTTGTAACTCGGCATTTTGCTTTTTCCAAGCTGAACCTGATATTTCATCTCCTTATCTCTAAGAGCAAGTGCAAGATTGTAATCGTTATCAGATGCAGCGGCAGTTTTTAGGATCTTTGTCTGCTCAATTTTTTCTTCGATATTTGCAGTGTTTTTGTCTAACATAGAAACACTTGCTTTCGCACATGCCTCATCTATTATATCAATAGCCTTATCCGGAAAGAATCGGTCCTGTATATATCTCTCAGATAACCTTATAGCTGTTTTTAATGCTTCATCGGTAATTATTACAGAGTGGTGCTCCTCGTATTTTTTCTTTATTCCGTTTAATATTGTGAGCGTTTCTTCTCTGGTTGGCTCGTTGACCTTAAGAGCCTGAAAACGCCGCTCAAGCGCCGCATCTTTTTCAATATATTTATGATATTCTGCAAACGTTGTCGCACCGATAAGCTGTATTTCTGCTCTTGATAGCTGTGGCTTTAAAATGTTAGCTGCATCGATTGCCCCCTCGGCAGACCCGGCACCTACTATTGTGTGTATTTCGTCTATAAAGAGAATTACGGATTTGTTGTTTGTTGCTTCTTTTATGATCCCTTTTATTCTTTCCTCAAAGTCACCTCTGTATTTTGCACCGGCAACCATTGAAGTCAGGTCTACGGATATAATATTTTTTCCTCTTAATTTTTCGGGAACGTTTCCGGCACATATTTTTGCTGCAAGTCCCTCAACTATTGCGGTTTTTCCTACTCCTGCCTCTCCGATCAGACAAGGGTTGTTTTTCGTTTTTCTTGATAGTATTCTTATCAATCTGTCTGTTTCCTTTTCGCGTCCTATCACCGGATCAAGCAATCCTTTTGCCGCAAGCTCGGTTATATTTTTTCCGTAAAGATGGAGCGGGGAGTCAGTTTCTTTTTTTGTTTTCGGACTTTCAAAATGTTTTTCCGCATTTCGCAGCATTGTTATAAGATCATCGGAAATTGCGGATGTATCAGCTCCCGCGAGTTGTATAAGCTTTACCGCTATACACTCCTTTTCCTCAAGAATTGACAGCAAAATATGCTCGGTACCGATTTTCATAGCTGAATATCTAACCGACATTCTATACGAATTTTCAACGATCTTTCTGCAACGCGGAGTCATATCCTTTGGTGTAAGTGAGCTTTTTGCACCTGTTCCCGAATATTCTTTGATAAGTCCGACAAGCTTCTCGTACGTTATAGACTGTTTCTCAAGAACGGAGAATGCAACGCATCCTCTTTCTTTACACAGAGAAAGTAATATGTGTTCACTTCCGATATATATATGACCAAGGTTTTCCGCGATGACCGCCGCATTATTTAGTGCTTTTTCCGCTCTTTCCGTAAATCTGTTACTCATATTATCCACTCCGACAATTTTTCAAAATTGTTCCCGAATTTATGAATTTTAACACCCAAGTGGTTATTATTCGTAAATTTCTTGAATTCTTAGTATTGAATCCAGCTCCATTACCGTTCTGTCGTAGAGTAAAGAGTCAACCTCTCCGGTCTCGTTCATTCCAAATATTCTTTGCAGCTGTTTTGTGTCTCTCTCCGATGCACCAGAATAGTACGGCCCTCTCATGGTTCCCTCAATCGATGCATATCGCGGTCTGAGCTCCTCAACGATCATATGCCAAACCGTAACATCATTTCCGTAGCTTCCGTTTTTAAGCGGAAATGCAAAATCTGTTACAATACCGCCCGCCGATAATCTCTTTGATACCACATCTTTATAAGCAGCGTATATTGCATTGAATGTTTCGAGATCGATTTTTCCTGTCTCATTAATACCTGAATAACGTTGGAAATCCTTAACGGAAGCAATTGTATCGTCATCGTATACACGGTCTATCGACACGCGCGTTATTCCTTGCTCGCCACCTTCTGATATGTGCCATAAATACCTTTTTACCTCTTGTGTTACGTCACCAGCATCATCAATACGATACATTTGTTAACCCCCTATAACCGCGCCCGGATACTGTCCGGGATTTGCTCTGTATCCGTTGAAAAGGTCATCATATACGTTTGTAATTGCATCCCAGGTCTGTACCGACACACGTCCAGGATCGCCGGGGAGACCGAAAATTCTCTGAAATTCAGTGACTGAAGATGCCGTGCCGGGACCGTATACACCGTCAACCCTTACCGTTGGGATGTTCGTATAAGTTCGTGCTATGAAATTCAGATACTCTTGCAGAGCTCGCACATCCTCTCCCTCAATTCCGATTCTGAGAATCCTACCCGGGAAGGGGAGAAGTACTCCTTCCGAAAATTCAAAGGGCACCGAGCTTAAAACACTGTAATAGGTATTTTGTATTCTCTCCCAAACAGCTCGGTCAACGATCCCTGTTTGTTCAAGACCGTACGTCTTTTGGAAGGCTATGACAGAATCCTTTGTGGAAGGACCAAAGGAGCCGTCTACGTTCAACCCCAATACCGTAGGCACAAAAGTGGATATATAATCTAAATAATATTGAAGAGTGATAACTCCCGACGAGCTCTCTCCTTCTGCAAGGACACCGGGGTATGAAGTCGAAAGATCCTCAATTCTTAAACCTTCCGAATTAACTGTTTGAAGTCTTTTTACTGCGTTATATACGTTTTGTATTCTGTTCCAAGTCGCTTTTCCGATTATTCCGTCAACACCCAGATTAAAGACTTCTTGAAATTTCCTTACTGAATCCGTCATATTTGTGTCAAAGAAACCGTCGACCGGGTATATTTTCGGTATTCCCGGAAAATTAGTGGCAATTCTGTTCAGCCGTATCTGCATAAGCTCTACGTCACGCCCTGTATCCCCCTCGCCAAGATCAAACGGAGGCGCATTTCTGTCAACGTTTGCGACCTCAACGTTTTCAACCAAAACTATATCGTCGCCGTAGTATCTTTGGAGAATTTCAAATGCACTCAGTCCTTGATTTGCAAGCTCCACTGATCCCCATTGAGATAATCCGTTACAGTTTACCTCAACGCCGTCGCAGAACGTTGCGAAAAGCGGCTCAATAAATTCCTCTCGTCGTATGTAGCTGTTGAATATTTCGTCTACTATTTGCGAGATGTTTTCAAATATATTTCTTTGGTAGATGTACGTTTGGTCATATGCCGGGGAGGAAGTAATATCAAAATCGCGACCTCCGCTTCTGTAAAAATTAGTATAAACGCGATTCATCGCAACAGAGATCTGTGCAAGAATGTTTGCACGTATCGCCTCCTCCGGCCACGTCGGGTAAATTTCGCTCGACGCAACGTTTTTTATATAATCCGCGAAGCTCTCCGTAACGTTTTGAGCATCGCTTGACGGTGCTCCGAGATGTACGACTATACTGTCGGGAATAATCGGGTATTCAATCATTATAATTCCTCCGTTTACTCAAGCATTTCGTTTTCCTGAACGTAGGTAGTTAGCGTATCACGCGGATAGGTAACACCTATTCTGTTTTCAGGGAGAGGTATCATATTGATGGGTTGTATTGTCTTTTCATCTTCAAACACAGCTACGTTGTATATTTTTTTGCTGTAGAAGCCGGGAGATGTAATTTCAATATTGTATACTGCGTAGGACTGCTCACGGGAACCGGGGGTTTGAGATAACAATCTTGATGGGGCAGGTAAAATAATGCTTCTGCTGATACCGTCTACATCTGTTACTATTGAATATTCTACGTCTCTATTTTCCTCTCCTGCGCCGAAAATTCGCACTACGGTGTTTTCCGCGGGGAGTGCACCGCCGGCGCTTGTTGCGTTGATGATCAGTGTTCCTGTTTTGTCAAAAGGCATATGTTCCTCCGTTTTCGTTATATTTTTCGCGGTAATTATCGATGAAATTTGTCACATTTGCTCTTGACTTTGCATTCGATCTATTATATAATATAGATACATAAAATATTTGCACACGGAGAGCTAACGATGAAGGATACTTTATACGGCGAATTAAGTGTAATAGGAATGCGCGGATGCGAAGATTTCGCAATGCAGATCGATTCTTACCTCAAGGAATGGCGCCGACATGACAATGACGGAACGTTTCTTGTGGACGCTCCTTGCCCCCGTTTTGGAAGCGGCGAGGCAAAGGGAACTGTTCGTAATTCACTCAGAGGTAACGACGTTTATATTGTTTGCGACGTATTTAATCACGGCGTGACCTACAATATGTACGGTATGACCGTTCCAATGAGTCCCGACGATCATTTTCAGGATCTTAAGCGTATAATCGGTGCTATTGGTGGAAAGGCTCGCAGAATCAACGTTATTATGCCGATGCTTTACGAAGGCAGACAGCACAAGCGCTCGGGAAGGGAATCTCTCGACTGTGCACTTATGCTTCAGGAGCTTGTAAATATGGGTATCACCAATCTTATCACCTTTGACGCCCATGATCCCAGAGTTCAGAATGCAATTCCTCTCCATGGATTTGAAAACGTACGTACCTCATATCAGATGATTAAGTCAATGCTTCGTCTTTACTCCGATATAAAGATCGATCCTGAGCACACTATGATCATTTCCCCCGATGAAGGTGGAATGACCAAATGTATGTATTATTCCTCTGTAATGGGAATTGATCTTGGTATGTTCTATAAGCGCCGTGACTATTCCGTTATTATTAACGGAAAAAACCCCATTGTTGCTCATGAATATCTTGGACGTGATGTCAAGGACAAGGATGTTATCATTATCGACGATATGATCTCGTCCGGTGATTCCGTTATAGATGTCGCTCAGCAGCTTAAATCGAAGGGGGCAAAGAGAATATTCGTATTTGCAACCTTTGGTCTCTTCTGTAACGGACTTGAAAATATGGACAAGGCTTATGAGGAAGGTATAATTACCAAGATCTTTACTACCAATCTTGTTTACAGAATGCCTGAGCTTATTAAGAGGGAGTGGTATCAGGAGGTTAACCTCTGCAAGTATGTTGCTTATATAATCGATACTCTCAATCACGATCGCACGATC
This sequence comes from Eubacteriales bacterium, assembly GCA_045652665.1. Classification (GTDB taxonomy): domain Bacteria; phylum Bacillota; class Clostridia; order Oscillospirales; family CAG-272; genus UBA1740. The sequence goes on from JAZRUS010000083.1 coordinate 7,225, forward strand.
AGTCATCTTCTCGATCAGTCGAAGAAAATACACACGCTACTTGATAATTACAAGAAATGACAATCGATGGGATTTCTCGGCGTAAGCCGAGCGATCCCATTATTTAAATAAAAGCATATTTCGGAGGAAAAATGAGAATAACACTTGAATCTGATTATGCATTGCGTATAATAAGCGCGATGGCAAAGCATGACGGGATCGTAGATGCAAAGACGCTGTCTGAGGAAACCTCTGTAACCTTGCAATTTACCCTTAAAATCCTTCACAAGCTTGTTCGCTCGGATCTTGTCAGATCCTATAAAGGGGTGCGCGGTGGATACTGTCTTCGTGAAAATCCCGAAAACATTACCTTAAAGCAGGTTATTGAGCATATAGATGGTCCTATTGCTATGGTGAAATGCCTCGAAACTGCCGAGACTTGTGCTCTAAATCAAGATAAAACAGCTTGTATTTATCATCATATATTTGACACGATAAGCCTCGACGTTGCGAGAAAGCTGGAAGGGATAACCATTGCGGATGTCCTGAACAGAACTAATTTAATTAAATAGGAGCACCAAATATGTTAAGAACGTCGAAAATTTCTTTTCCGGGGCTTGGAATCGGGGAATTTGAGATAAACAGCGTTGCCTTTTCTATAGGAAGTGTTGATATTGCGTGGTACGCTATTATCATTACATTTGGTATGGTTTTAGCGGTTTGGCATCTTTCGTACCGTGCAAAGCAGTCAGGGATAAAAAACGATACGGTTGTCGATTATGCACTTATAACGATACCGTGCGGTATAATAGGCGCAAGACTCTACTACGTATTGGCTGAGATAGACCGTTTTGACAGTTTCGCGGAGGTTTTAAATATTCGCGGTGGCGGTCTTGCTATTTATGGCGGAATTTTAGCAGGTGCATTATCTGTATTTATTATTTCAAAAGTTAAGAAGATTCCGTTTCTTACAATAGCCGATTCCTGCACTCCGGGAATTATTCTTGCTCAGTCGATAGGAAGATGGGGCAACTTTACAAACGGAGAGGCATTTGGGTCTGAAACGGAGATCTTCTGCCGTATGGGACTTAATAATGCCTTGACAGGATTCGATACTATGTATGTTCATCCTACTTTTCTATATGAATCCCTTTGGAATATGGTTGGATTTGTAATTGCTAATGTTTTTTATAAAAAGCGTCAGTACGACGGTCAGATATTCCTCTTTGTATTCGGTTGGTACGGACTTGGAAGAATGTTTATCGAGGGACTTAGAGCTGATAGCCTTTATTCGAAAATATTCGGTATTGAGTTCCGTACGTCACAGGTGCTTGCAGCGGTCATATTTACCGTATGTTCCGCAGCTTTGATATATTTTGCTATTCGCAAGCCAAACAAAGAATTATATTATCACACTTATAAAGAACCTTTGAATAAGGAGAAATAAACTATGGCAGAAATCATTAGTGGAAAACTTGTTTCCTCCGAAGTGAGAAGAAATATTACAGAGGAGATCAAGGCATTTAAGGATGAGACAGGCGTTACTCCGGGACTTGCGGTTATTCTTGTCGGAAACAATCCGGCATCAGCTGTATACGTCAGAAACAAGCATAAAGCATGCCTTGAGGTTGGCATTAATTCATATGAAATAACTATGCCCGAGGAAACGACCGAGGGAGAGCTGCTTGAAAAGATTGCTGAGCTTAATAACGATGAGAACGTTCACGGAATTCTTGTTCAGCTTCCGCTCCCCAAGCATATATCCGAGGATAACGTTATAAATTCGATTTCACCAAAAAAGGACGTAGATGCATTTCATCCAGAAAATGTTGGAAAGATCGTGATAGGAAAGTATGATTTTCTTCCGTGTACCCCTGCGGGAATAATGGAACTCTTACATTTTTACAACGTTGATATATGCGGTAAGGAATGCGTTGTTATAGGTAGAAGCAATATTGTTGGAAAACCAATGGCTTTGCTTCTTCTTGCTGAAAACGGAACAGTTACCGTATGTCATTCAAGAACAAGGGAACTCAGTGAGGTTACCAAGCGTGCAGATGTTCTTGTCGTAGCAATTGGAAGGGCGAACTTTGTGAGTGCCGATATGGTTAAACCTGGTGCTGTTGTAATTGACGTTGGTATAAACAGGTTGCCTGACGGAAGGCTTTGCGGTGACGTGGATTATAACAGCGTTGAGCCGGTCGCGTCTATGATCACGCCTGTTCCGGGCGGTGTCGGTCCAATGACGATCACAATGTTGCTTAAAAACACCCTCACTGCCGCCAAAAAAACAGTTTGATGATTTTTTAGTAATATTTTCACAAAAATATAAAAAAGCTCTTGACAAAATTTGAAATATGGTTTATAATTATTTAGTAAAAAATTGAGATTGTATCTCTTTGCATCGCGAGGGGAGGGAAATAAAGATGGCAGAAATCAGAGTTAAAGAAAACGAAACGCTTGATAGCGCACTTCGCCGTTTTAAGAGACAGTGCGTTAAGTCCGGTGTTCTTACTGAGCTTCGCAAGAGAGAATGCTATGAGAAGCCCAGCGTAAAGCGCAAGAAGAAGGCTGAGGCAGCTAGAAAGCGTAAGTACAAGTGATTTTTTAAAGGATGTACATTTGGTACATCCTTTATTTTTTTTCAATAATTACAAAAATTATTTTTTACAAAAATGAAAAACTAAATGTAAGCAACGGTAAGTTGTCGACAGGTGGTGACTAAATTTCCCTAACTTTAAATGTCGCAGTTGGCAACGGATTGGAGATAATATGAAAGCAGTAAAAAGGATTTTTGTAATTTTAATATCACTCACTCTTATAATTGCGCTTCAGAGCACGTATGTTTTTGCAAGCAACCGAGAACGGTCGTGGTATATAAAAAGAAACGGATGCTTACAACCTATTCTTGATTCCGAACAGGAGATAATTTACCAATATAATGGCTATTATATTGATAAAAATCACGGAGACAATGATAATGAAAAAATTATATACTTGACATTCGATTTAGGGTATAAAAATGAAAATACAGATAAAATAGTCGAGACAATTAATTCGGAGAATGTTAAAGCCGCTTTCTTTATTCTTGATAATATTGTATTAAAAAATGCGGATTGGGTTACAGAACTTGAAAATAACGGTCATCTGATTTGTAATCATACAAAAAATCATAAAAATCTTTCAGGTGCATCTGTAGATGAAATTACAAAAAATCTCACAGATCTTGAGAAGATCTATACCGAGAAAACCGGACGAGAGTTATCAAAATATTTCCGTTTTCCAGAGGGAAGATACAGTGAGGATGCATTGAAATGCGTAAATGATCTTGGTTATAAAACTGTATTTTGGAGCTTTGCATATGATGATTGGGATGATTCGAGACAACCGAATCCTAAACGTGCAATACAAAAAATATTGAATAATACCCACAACGGAGCAATAATGCTGTTTCATCCAACTTCAAAAACAAATGCTGAGATTTTTCCTGAACTAATTAAGACATGGCGTGATATGGGATATTGCTTTGGCACACTTGATGACCTGTGCCCTTAATAGCAGCAAAAAAGCAAGGACAGAAAGTTCCTGATTGAAACCTTTTGTTCTTGCTTTTAATTTATTGAATTCCGTTTTTTCTTTTTATATTTTCAAGGCGCTCTCTTTCGGTTACGTCATCGCGCATAATGATGTCGTCGTCATCTTCTGTTCCGTATCCCATTGGCTTAGTTTTTAATTCGGGGTGCTCATCCAAATACGGATCGATCATTATCTGCTTTATCTTAAAATAAGAAGCATACACCTTCATAAAGGCAAACGTAGAGAACAGTATAGCAAGCGGCGCCGCGACAGCAAGTGGAACAAGAATACCGCCTGTTCCGAGAAGAAGAGTAAATTCAAGGAGTATAAGAATAATAATGCCAAACAGTGCCAGGATGTTTCGCTTAAATCCGACAAGGGCGAATATGAGTGCATTTTTTATCATCTTGAATACTGTAAGCTTGAACGTAACCATCTGAACGTACATATAGTATCGCATAAAGAAGTAGAGAACAAAGATGATAACGTTGCTCCAAAACAGTATAGATGCAATGAAATCCGAAGTTGTTGTGATAAGTGAATATACATTGTAGACGAGCAACATAGATATCAGAGCATCAATGACGCCGAAGGGAAGTGCCTGCTTCCAATTACGCTTAACAGCGTACCAGAAGTCGGTCCATAAGAAAACAGGCTCTCCGGATACCATATTTCTGAGGATATAAGCCGTTCCTGCATTAACAAGACCAAACGTAAACAGTCCCAACGCACCTATTCCGTACAGCACGTATGTAGATGCTGTCGGTGCATAAGATGATATTTGAAGTCCTTCGATACTAAACAGGGCGAGCTTGTACGGTGTTACCGTACCGTCAGCTGCAAATATGCCGTTTATGTTTTGGAAAACCTCTGAGAGTGGAGAGAAAGTGTCGTTCTGCGTTACTCCCGCGAGGGCAGCTATCAGGAATATAAGCGGAAAGTTTCCAAGAATAAAAAATATATTTACAGAAACAAGCTTTCCGAAGTTAGACTTATATGATATGAAAAAACGCTTAAGTCCCGGTTCGAGCTTTGCTGCATTTTTGCTTACACCCTTACCTTCGCGCTGAAGATCAAACAGCTTGAATCTGCGCTTTTTGTTATTATTGTTGTCCAAGACTTTGCTCCTTTTTGTTTATCTATTATATGATATCACAGATTTAAAACAAAAACAAGAGAATGAGATAAAGTTTTACAAAAATTAAAAAATAAACATATGTTTCATATTGTGTAAATATATTTTATCAGAAAATATATTATAGTCGCTTTTATGCGGCGGAACGGGGAATATTATGAAAAAAGCTTTTTTGATTTTCTTATGTATCTCATTGTTTTGTTTGCAAGCAATAAACGTATATGCCGTTAATTCTTCTGATGACTCGGTAAATACAAGCACGGATTTTTCAGTAAACGCAAACTCTGCGGTTCTTATTGATGCCGCGACCGGTGAGGTGCTGTTTAAATATAATGAAAGCGAGAAGGCATCACCTGCCTCAGTTACTAAAATAATGACGATATTATTGGTTATGGAGGCAATCGAGAATGAGAAGATCAAAACAACCGATAACGTAGTTATAAGCAGCTATGCCGCATCAATGGGCGGAAGTCAGGTGTTTCTTGAAGAAGGCGAATCTATGAGTGTAGAAGAGCTTTTGAAATGTGCAATAATAGCAAGCGCGAATGATGCTGCCGTGGCCTTGGCAGAGCACGTAGGCGGAAGCGAGGCGTATTTTGTATCGATGATGAACAAAAGAGCCGAGGAGCTTGGAATGAAGAATACGTGTTTTGAAAACGTAACGGGACTTGATGATACGACAACTCAGCACTTAACAAGTGCTGAGGATATAGCAATTATGTCTAGAATGCTTATTAAATATGATCTGGTTAGGAAGTATAGCTCATTATGGCAGGATACGATTCGTAACGGCGAATTTACGCTGACAAATACAAACCGACTTGTAAGATATTATGATGGCTGTAACGGTTTAAAAACCGGATCTACAGATAAGGCAGGCTATTGTATCAGCGCAAGCGCGGAACGGGACGGGATGCAGCTTATTGCGGTCATAATGGGAGCCAAAACAAGGGATATAAGAAATGCAGAAGCAAGAGCGCTGTTAGATTACGGATTCTCAAATTACAGCCTTTACACACTTGATGAACGTGCTCTTGAGGATATACCGGTCTATTGCGGTACGGTTAATACGGTAACCGTATATTCTAAGCCATTTTCTGCTATTATCCCCAAAGGAGAGTCAAAGAACGTAAATTTGATATTTGATATTCCGGAGGCAATAGATGCGCCGGTTGAGGCAATGACGACGGTAGGAAAGATAACCTATATGCTTGGTGACAAGATAATCGGAACGTCGGAGATCTATGTAGCAGAGGGGATAGATGAAATTGGATTTGTTGATATATTTTTTGGAATAATTAAGTCAATACTTATTGGATAAATATTAATTTAACTGTATTGAAATAATTTAAAAAGTGTATTATAATATATTTATAGTAAAATATTGTGCGAGGTTTAAATCAGTGACTCTAAAATTATCAGAAAAATTTGTAAATAAATTTGTAAGTGATGAGGAAATATGTAATCTTGCAGATCAGGCAATGCACGCGCTCGGGCTCGTTAAGAATGCCTGTGGTGCAGGATCGGATTTTCTAGGTTGGTATGATCTTCCTCTAAACTATAATAAAGATGAATTTTCAAGAATAAAAAATGCAGCAGAAAGAATTAAAAATAGTTCTGATATACTCGTCGTTATTGGAATTGGAGGTTCGTATCTCGGTGCTCGTGCGGCAATTGAGTTTATAAAAAGTCCCAATTATAACAGTTTAAAGAAGGATACTCCGGATATCTATTTTGCAGGCAATAATATTTCAACCACCGCGCTTTGTGAGCTTCTTTCGATCTGCGAAGGAAAGGATATTTCGCTTAACGTTATTTCAAAATCCGGAACAACCACCGAGCCTGCTATAGCGTTTAGAGTTTTCAAATCCTTACTTATTGAGAAATACGGAGAGGCAGGCGCAAAGGAGAGAATATTTGTAACGACCGATAAATCCAGAGGAACACTTAAGCAGTTCTCCGATGCCGCAGGTTACGAAACATTTGTAGTACCGGATAACGTTGGCGGGCGATACTCGGTTCTTACCGCGGTCGGTTTGTTGCCTATTGCGGTTGCAGGCGTGGATATTGATTCAATGATGGAGGGTGCGATAGATGCTAAATCGCGCTTTGATCTTGAATGTGTAGAAGAAAATGAGGTTCTCAGATATGCGATAATCAGAAACGCTCTATTGAGAAAAGGTAAATCCACAGAGATACTCGTCGGATATGAGCCATATATGCTCATGCTCAATGAATGGTGGAAGCAGCTTTACGGTGAAAGCGAAGGAAAGGATCAGAAGGGAATATTTCCGGCATCCGTAATATTTTCAACCGATCTTCATTCACTCGGTCAGTATATTCAGGATGGACAGAGAAATCTGTTTGAAACTGTAGTTTCCGTTAATAATAGCGGTTCTGATTTTATTATTCCAAATGATGATGCTAACGTCGATGGCTTAAACTTTATATCAGGAAAATCACTTGATTTCGTAAACAAGACTGCAATGTTTGCAACTCTTATGGCTCATAACGACGGCGGTGTGGCAAACATTTTGATTGAGCTTGATGACAGAAGTGCATATTCATTCGGATATCTTGTATATTTCTTTGAGCTTGCGTGTGCTGTATCGGGATATATGCTGGGAGTAAACCCCTTCAATCAGCCCGGCGTAGAAGCATACAAAAAGAATATGTTTGCATTACTTGGCAAGCCGGGTTACGAGGATATGAAGCGTGAATTGGAGCTTAGAATAAAATAATAATAAAAAAGTTATAAAACTTTATCAAAACGCGCAAAAAACTATTGATTTTTCAAAAATATTAGTGTAAAATATATATAGAAGATCTGTTAAGTCAGATCTCAAGTGTACAACACAGGAGGAAATTCAACATGATTAAATTATTTATCGGCGCTAAGGGATCCGGAAAGACCAAGACTCTTATTGAACTTGTCAACAACGCCACCACCGCTTCAAACGGCTCCGTAGTATGCATCGAAAAGGGTGATAAGCTCACTCACGATATTACATATAAGGCTCGTCTTGTAGACACTGACGCATATAAAATTTCTGACGCAGCTTCTCTTTACGGTTTTATTGCAGGCATCCTTGCATCTAATAATGATATAACTGATGTTTTTGTTGATTCCGCTCTTAAGATTTGCGGCAATGATACAGCTGCATTTGAGGATATGCTCGGCAAGCTTAGTGCAATCTCAAACGAGGTCAATATTGTTATGACAGCTTCTATCGCTGTTGAGGAATGCCCCGAGGGAATCAAGGCTTACGCTTAACGTGCTTTAATTTAATATTTTATTTTCAAAGGGACAGGTATATTTTTTGTCCCTTTGTTTTTTTTCACAGAATTCGCCCGTTCTCATAAGATAATAACAAGGTGCAAATAAAATTGCATCATCAATTTTGCATAAGGAATGGTCATAACAATGCAAGAAAACAGAAATTCCAGATGCTGCCCCGGAAGCGACACTCAGAGCACCGTATGTATTGATACAAAAAGGGTTTTGGATTGTTGCAGAGATAGAGATTGCTTCGAAGATGCAAGAGTTTATCTTACGGCTCAAGGCGAAGATGCTATTGCGAGCTCTACAAATGTGAGAACAAGATCGGCATCCCTTATCTGGGCTTACGTCGGGGTAGATGAAGTCCCCTTTAACTGCGGATTTTATCAGGTAACCGTTCGCTATTACATTAAGGTCGAGTGCGAAGCATGTGTTGGCATAGGAAGAAGTCAGAGCTTTACAGGTATTGCAGTTCTTGAAAAGAACGTAATACTTTACGGTGGCGAGGGAAGCGTTATCAGCTATACCTCGAGTCCGTGTAACGATTACTGCAATATCGGTGACGTTAACACCGTGCAGAACAACGATCCCGTTGCGGTCGTAGAAACGGTACAGCCCGTGGTACTTGGTACAAAGGTTGTTGACTGTCCTCAGACCTGCGGCTGCGGTTGTGAATGCGGATGTGAGATTCCTGCCGCTATATGCAGCTGTGTGGACGGTGAGCTTGTATATAACACTCCCGCAACCTCTCCGAGACTCTATATCTCATTCGGTATTTTCTCGGTGATCAGAATAGAGCGCGAAGCTCAGCTTCTCGTTCAGGCGACGGACTACAGTATTCCCGATAAGGAATGCACTGCAGCAACGAGCGACGATAATCCATGCGCGCTCTTTAACAGTATGCCTTTTCCGGTTAATCAGTTCAAAACAGTAATGTCTCCTTGCGAAGAGCTGAGACAGAACGGCGGCGGGTGCGGCTGTAACAAGCAGTGATCCGGTTTGTAACCTCTTAACCTAATAGAGCAGATCTGAATTAAAGCAAAACTCCGTTTTACCACGACTTACACTAGTAACGTTGGCTTCGTGGCAGAACGGAGTTTAATTTTTTAAATGCAGAATACTACTTCGAATTCTTCAAGAACAACTAAAAGATCTTCGTTGAAAGTTCTGTTAATTGTGCGTAATTCATCGGAGAAAAAACGTTTATGAACACTTTTCCAATATGAAAGTGAGCGGTCGCCCTCGCCTTCTTTAAAAGCGTGCTTGGAGCGGACGGCAGAGAAGGGAATAACGTTTACTGCGGTGTTTTTTATAATGCACGTTGCTTCATCATTTGAGTTTAGTATAACACTGTATTCTCCTACTTTGGGCAATTCTTCGCCCTCAAGCTCGTACAGATCGAATAATGAGGATGTTGCGGTCTTTTGTCCTGTCAAAACAAGGCGAAGCAGCTCATCCGGTGAATCACCGAACTGCCAAGCATCATATTCCGTATGTTTTGTACCTGTTTTTTTAACAAACAGATTCCATAAAACTTCCGCATTCATTGTTGAAGCTCCAATTTATGAATTTTGTCTCATAATTTCGTATGCAAACATAGTCGCAGCTGACGCGGCTGAAAGGGATGCCTTGAATTCGCGTGCATAATTAATTTTTACGAGCAGATCGGTCTTATCAAGCAAGGCGCGTGAAACACCGCGCTTTTCTCCGCCCACAATAAGCAGAACCGGTTTTTTTATTTCGCATTTTCCGAGTATATTATCCGTTCTTTCGTCCGCACATACGATAGTATATCCTTTTGAATGAAAGACGTCAGCACAAAATTCGGCATTTGCGGTAAAAATAGGGAAGAGCTCCGATGCACCGGCTGAGCTTCTTGCAACTACTCCCGCGGCACTCATCCAATTACGTTCCGGAAGTATAATTCCGTCACATCCGGTTGCATAAAGCGAGCGTAGGGAATATCCAAAATTATAGGGGTCCTCAATTCCCTGTATCATACAATAAAATCCTTCAGAAATAAGCTCAGATTCATAACTGAGTTCTGCGATTTTTCTATCGCTTGTAAGTGCTATTATACCACCATGCGAGGTTCCTAATGTGATTTTTTGAATCTCCTCAGAGTTTGTTTCAAGCACTTCAAAATTTAGTTCTTTTGATACTGCCTTGAGATATGATAGATTTTTAGCGATTTTATTAAATTTACTTTTATCATAGAGTATCTTTTCAATTTGTCTGTTATTGACTCTGCTCTTGTTGCCGGATAGAATAGCTCTTATTGACGTCATACCTTCAAACACAACAGATTCTTTGAATTTTACATCTTCCTTAATCATTAAAACGTCATACCTTTCATATATTTAAACAGAATTATTTTTATGGGAGACTGATGCAATGAGAGATTGTTTTGGACGGGCGCGCTGTGAGGTCATTGGGGAATATGTATTAGAGACCGGTGCAACGGTTCGAAGTGCCGCCAGACATTTTTGTATAAGTAAAAGCACTGTACATAAGGATCTGTCGCATAAGCTCAGGTATCTTAATCCGTCGCTGTATAATCAAGTGAAGGAAGTGCTTGAGGTAAACAAATCAGAGCGACATTTACGCGGTGGCGAAGCTACAAGACAGAAATATCTGAAAAAAGCACATGTAAATAGGTAAGGGAAGTGGAGAGTACTTTTCCCTTTCTTGCTGCTTTTTTATTATTTATCCGCTTTCTAGCTTTAATATTTTTTATTAGATTGAAATATGATAGAATTTAAATGATTTAAAATTATGTTATAATAGGTACTGCATATCAATTACAAGCCATAGATAATTATAACATACTACATAAATAAAAACAATAAATATTAAGATAAATCGCAATAGAAAAAAGATAAAACACCGTAAATTACCGTATTTATATCAATTTTAATTCCCTCAATTATACAAAATTTTCATTTTGTATAATTATACACCTAATTCCCTACTTTGTCAATAGGTAATCTAAAAAAACATTTATTTAAAAAAAGATATTCCCTTATATTTAATATAAAGTTAAGAGGTTGTATTAAACCTCTTTTTTTATTTGCGCTTAAGGCTACATTAAAAATACCGCCGAGTACAATCCCAGGCGGTTTACACATATGAAAGGGGGTGATAAGTTCAAGATACAACTTTAAGGCGTTTGATAGAATACCTAAAAGAAAAAGGTTATGCAGATAGTGAAATAATTAGAATCCTACTCTACATAACAAATTCAAAAGCCGATAAGGATAATTCCTAATCGGAGTGGGCGGAGAGTTACAGCTCTCTGCCCTTTTCTATTTTACCTCAAATGTTTTCATTTGTCAATAGAAAAACTGTTCTTTTTATAAAATTATATCAATAAGCCACTTTATTATGCTTCAAAAAACATAAAATTATAAATACATATTTTAGGGACTAATTAGTGAATTTCCCTTGCTTTTACCCTTCCGATATGTTATAATAAGAAAAAACATTGGAGGATAATTCAAATGAGAATGCGCGTACTTACTCGCACAAGCAAAGGTAAGCTTCTGACGATTGCTGATGAAGTTACAAAACTTATACAGGCTGACAAGGCTACTGATACTATTATGCCCGCATATCCCTGCGACGGCGAAAGACTCATAATAGTCGTTGCAAGTGCTAAGCCGTCTATGCCGGATGATTTCTGCAGATTTATGCGTTCGATCAAAAAGAGCACCAGTGCAAACATCGCTTTTATAATTGACGGTGCTCCTGAAAATGCGGCGAAAATCGTTGAGATGGCTAAAACAAATGATTCTAACGTAATTGATGACAAGATCCTTTACATCAAGGGCGGTATGCCCTTCAAATTCGCTAAAAAAGTATCGAGCGACGAAATGATTGCTGTTAAGGCATGGGTAGAAGATATTCTTGCTAACCTTAAGTAATTGCAATGCACCGAGCACTTCCCTGCTCGGTGCGATTTTTAGTCAAAATATTGAAGGCTAATGGACTGTTTTTCTTTAGCATAAAATATATGTTATGATTAAATTAAGAAGATAAACGGTGAGGTTAAAATCAACCCCACCGTTTTTTGTTTATGCCTATAATGCGATAATCTTTTGATATTATTTTACAAATTCATGATAGATGGCTCTGAGTGCTGTAATATAATCGTTAGAATCAACGCCAACAATGATATTAAGCTCGCATGAGCCCTGATCGATCATTCTAATGTTAACTCCGGCATTTGCAAGTGCGGTGAATATACGAGCTGCAGTTCCCTTTGCCTTTACCATACCGCGTCCAACAACTGCAATAAGTGCAAGATTTTCTTCAACGAAAATGTTTTCGGGGTTTACTGCCTTGCATATATCTGCCATTACGTCGGCGCGCTTTTCCTGAAGCTCCTTTGATACAACTACAACCGACATTGTATCAATACCCGACGGAAAATGCTCAAATGAAATGCCGTTATCCTCGATAGCCTGAAGAACTCTACGGCCAAAGCCAAGCTCGGCGTTCATCATATCCTTCTCAATCGTTATGGTCGAGAAGCCTGTTCTACCTGCAATGCCTGTAATTATATCTTCACTTATTTCGTCGGTCTGCGGAACGATGAACGTTCCCTTGTCGTCCGGACGGTTGGTGTTTCTTATATTGATCGGTATTTTAGAGTATCTGACCGGGAAAATAGCGTCCTCATGAAGAACGGTTGCTCCCATGTAGGAAAGCTCTCTGAGCTCTTTATACGTGATCTTATCGATAGATTTCGGATCATCGATGCACCTCGGGTCTGCCATTAAGAATCCGGAAACGTCGGTCCAGTTCTCATAAAGAGTTGCCGATGCAGCTCTGGCAACGATAGAACCGGTTATATCAGAACCGCCACGCGAAAACGTTTTAATGGTTCCGTTCGGCATTGAGCCGTAAAATCCGGGGATAACAGCATATTCATGCTTGAGGAGATAGTCACGGAGAACGTCGTTTGTTTTTTCAGAATCAAAGCTACCGTTTTCCTTAAAGAAGATAACTTTTTTTGCATCAACGAAATCAAAACCGAGGTACTTTGCAAGGATCATTGCGTTGAGATATTCACCGCGAGATGCAATGTAATCTCTGCCTGAGCTATGAAGCAATGAATTTTTTATCTTATCAAAGACCTCTGTAAGGTCAATATCAATATTGAGATCGCTAATTATATCATTGTATCTGGACTTGATTTCCTCGAAAACCTCGGTTATATCCTCTTCGTTAGAGGCGAGCTCGTAGCATTTATAGAGTAGATCGGTTACTTTGGTATCACCGCTCATTCTTTTTCCCGGTGCAGAAGCAACTACGTACCTTCTCTCCGGCTCAGCCTTTATAATATCAGCTACCTGGCGAAAATGAACTGCATCGGCAAGCGAGGATCCGCCAAATTTTAACACTTTTACGCTCATTATATAAACTCCTAATAAAACAGATACTATTATTATATGTAATCAACATTCATTTGTCAAGTAAAATTTAATAACAAAATAAAAATAAAATAAAAAAATAGTATAAATCAAAAAAATCTCTTGACTTTTAGAGTATGTTCTGTTATAATATAGAAGTCTTGTGGAGAGATGGCCGAGTTGGTCTAAGGCGCACGACTGGAAATCGTGTAAACCCTAACCGGTTTCATGGGTTCGAATCCCATTCTCTCCGCCAAAGAAGCAGTATGCCCATTCGGGCATACTGCTTCTTTCTTTTTGCCGGAGCGAATGTTTGATTCGCCCACAGCGTTTGCTTGC
>JAZRUS010000084.1:0-5754 GCA_045652665.1 Eubacteriales bacterium
CATTACGGAGAGACCACCGTTCTCGCCTGTGCGACAGCGTCCGCCGCTCCGAGAGAGGGTATCGACTTCCTTCCCCTTTCGGTAGATTATGATGAAAAAATGTACGCCGTAGGTAAGATCCCCGGCGGCTTCCTTAAGAGAGAGGGAAAGCCCAGTGAAAAGGCAGTTCTTGCAGGACGTGTTATCGACCGCCCCGTACGTCCCCTCTTCCCGAAGGATCTTCGTAACGACGTATCCCTTCTTCTCACCATCATGTCGGTAGACCCCGACTGTTCGCCTGAGATCACCGCTATGATCGGCGCGTCCATCGCCCTTTCCATCTCGGATATTCCGTGGAACGGACCTATCGGCGGCGTGTTTATGGGTCTTGTTGACGGTAAGATCGTAGTTAACCCCACCGCCGCAGAGCGCGAAAAGAGCGACCTTGAGCTCACCGTTGCCGCATCCGCCGAGAAGGTAGTTATGATTGAGGCAGGTGCAAACGAGGTTGACGACGATACGATGTACGAGGCTATAATGATCGCTCACGGAGAGATCAAGAAGCTCGTTGAGTTCATCAACGGAATCGTAGCCGAGATCGGCAAGCCCAAGTTCGCATACGCATCCGGAGAGCTTGATCACGATATGTTTGATGAGATCTTCGCTTATTGCGAAGAGAGAGTAATGGAGGCTCTTGATACCGACGATAAGACCGTTCGCGATGCTAAGATGCAGCCCATTATGGACGATATCGTTGCAACCTTCGAGGAGAAGTACCCCGATATTAAGGTTATTCTTCCCGAGCTTATCTACAAGATCCAGAAGAAGATCGTTCGCCGCTGGCTTCTCGTTGATAAGAAGCGTGTTGACGGCAGACGTATGGATGAGATCCGTCCTCTCGCAGCAGAGGTAGGACTTATTCCGAGAGTACACGGCTCGGGTCTCTTTACCCGCGGTCAGACTCAGGTTCTTACCATCGCGACCCTCGGCACTCTTTCCGATGCGCAGAGGCTTGAGGGACTTGATGATGAGGATACCAAAAGATATATGCACCACTACAATATGCCCGGCTACTCGACCGGTGAGGCAAAGGCTCAGAGAAGCCCCGGCCGCCGCGAGATCGGACACGGTGCGCTTGCTGAGCGCTCGCTCGTTCCCGTTCTTCCCTCCACGGAGGAATTCCCCTATGCTATCCGTCTTGTATCCGAGGTAGTAAGCTCCAACGGTTCGACTTCTCAGGGCTCGGTTTGCGGATCTACCCTCGCGCTTATGGATGCCGGCGTTCCGATCAAGGCTCCCGTTGCGGGTATTTCCTCCGGTCTTATCACCGCTGAGGACGGCTCTTGGGATACTATGATAGACATTCAGGGTCTTGAGGACTTCTACGGCGATATGGACTTCAAGGTAGCAGGTACTCACAAGGGTATCACCTCTATTCAGATGGACCTTAAGATCGACGGACTTACCCCCGAGATCATAAAGAGAGCGCTTGAGACCACCCATCAGGGACGTGATGAGATCATCGACAAGATCCTTCTTGCCGCTATCGCTGAACCGAGAAGCGAGGTTTCTAAATACGCTCCCAAGATGATCACTATGAATATCAACCCCGATAAGATCCGCGAGGTTATCGGCTCGGGCGGAAAGGTTATTCAGAAGATCGTTGCCGACACCGGCGCGAAGATCGATATCAACGATGACGGCTCGGTGTTCATTGCCGCCGTTGACCGTGACAGCGCGGATATGGCTAAGGCTATTATCGATGCTATCGTATTCGAGCCCGTAGTAGGCGAGACCTACACCGGAACCGTAACCAGAATAATTCCTATCGGCGCGTTCGTTGAGTATGCTCCCGGTAAGGAGGGAATGGTTCACATATCCAAGCTTCAGAAGCAGAGAACCGAGAAGGTTGAGGATGCTGTAAGCATCGGCGATACCGTAAGAGTTAAGTACCTCGGTACCGATGAAAAGGGCAGACAGAACCTCTCTATAAAGGATGCGGATCAGGAGTGATCGGCACTCGGTCGGCAACCTCTGAAGGCGCGTTAGCGTAAAATCATCTATAATAAAAAAGAGCAGGAAAAAAGGATTTTTGTCCTCTGTATTCTTGCTCTTTTATATTAATTAAATATCAATAAAAGGTAGACTTTTTGTAATTTCTATTGACAATCGCAGTCGGTAATGATAAAATCAAAGTAAAACTCGGTAAAGATCACCTACGAGGCGAAGCAGTAACCGAAAGGAGAAGAATATGCCATACGTTATAGAAACCGATTCGATAACGAAGAGATTCGGCTCAAAGGAGGCGGTAAAGAACGTCTCTATGCACGTTGAGCGCGGTGAGATCTACGGTCTTATCGGCAAGAACGGAGCGGGTAAGACGACTCTTATGAAGCTCATTCTTGGACTAAATTTTGCGAACGAGGGAAATATTAAGCTCTTTGAATCCGAAAAAGTTGATGAGGGAAGGGCAAGGATCGGCTCGCTGATAGAAGCGCCCGGCATATATTCGTCGGAGAGCGCGTTTTCAAATATGAAGCGGTTTGCGCTCCTGTGCGGAAGCGGCGATGATGAGATACAAAGACTCTTAGATCTTGTCGGTCTCGGAGACGTCGGAAATAAGAAGGCGGGTGCTTTTTCTCTCGGAATGAAGCAGAGGCTGGGTATTGCGATCGCCCTGCTCGGAGATCCGGAGGTGCTCGTGCTTGACGAGCCCGTAAACGGACTTGACCCTGCGGGAATAAAGGACGTGCGCGATATAATTCTTAAGCTTAACGCCGAAGGTGTTACCGTCCTAATATCAAGCCATCTTCTTGACGAGCTTGGAAAGATAGCGACCAAATTCGGAATTATGCGCGACGGTGAGCTGGTCGAGGAGCTGACACGTGAGCAAATCAATAATTTGTGCCGTGCGCCGCTTGAGATAATCGTAAGTGAGCCGGAGGCAGCGTTAGTGTTTATAGAATGCAATTATTTCAAGAGCGGAGCCGATGATAAGCTTAAGCTCATTGACGGAAAAATATTCGTATACGATTATGATATCTCCCCCGCAGAGATAAACTCAAAGCTTGTATCTGCCGGATTTTCGGTATCCGAGCTAAAGCGCGAGAACGTCATGCTTGAGGACTTCTTTATCAAAAGAATGGGCTGATCCTAAGCCCGACTTAACACCGCGAAGGCGGAGAAATGGAGAATTTATGAAGGGACTTATCAGATTTGAGCTATCAAAGCTCCCAAAATCAAAAACCCTGTATATTTGTACGGGTGTAATGATAATTATTCTGTTTATTAACGTTCTGACCTATTGGGGTATGGGTAAGCTTATGGAGCCCGATCCGATGCTTGAGGACCTGGGTCTGACCTTAAACTACGATATGACCTCGTCGCTGCTTCAGGCGGCGTATAACGGCTCGTTCAGTATGATAGCCGGCGTCGTCATCGCTATCTTCGTCTGCTTGGATTACTCGCAGGGAACGATAAAGACGGTCATTGCGAAGGGATATTCAAGAACGAAGGTTTATTTTGCGAAGCTCATCGGATGCTCGGCAATTTCGGTATTTATGTATATATGTGCGCTCCTTTTCGGTTGGCTGTTCGGAATAATGTTCTTCGGATTCACTCCGCCCGACAATGCAAAGTGGCTTGCCGTGCTTGGTGTACAGTTCGTATCGGTCATCGCGCTTTCCGCATTTTCCTTCTTCCTCTCGGCAGTGCTTCGCAAGGTCGCCCCCGCGATAGTTCTTATATTGGTAATACCGATAGTTATCGAGCTTATTCTTATCGTTATCGACCTCTTTGCCGAAACGCATATATCGGATTATTGGATATCTACAGTGTTTAATTCGCTCACCTCGTCCGATATCTCAACCGAGCGCATTCTCTGGGCACTGTTTGCCTCGATGATGTACGTCGGCGCGTTTATCGTCAGCGGCTGGGGACTTTCGCGTAAGTATTCGTATTAAATAATATAAGTTAGGCTGTCTCAAATTTGAGACAGCCTTGCTATTTTTTTGGTTTTTTTGTATTATTTCGCGAACTGCGAGTTATAAAGCTCGCTGTAGAAGCCGCCGGCATCGAGAAGCTCCTTATGCGTTCCTTGCTCGACGATGTTTCCGTCGCGCATAACGAGGATCACGTCTGCCTCGCGGACGGTTGAGAGTCTGTGAGCTACGATAAAGCTCGTGCGCCCCTCCATCATAGTCAGAAATGCCTTTTGTATTTTGATCTCGGTTCGGGTATCTATCGATGATGTCGCCTCGTCAAGTATCAGCATAGGCGGCAGACAAAGCATGACCCGCGTTATGGAAAGCAGCTGCTTCTGCCCCTGAGAAAGCGAGCCGCCCCCCTCGCCGACTACGGTGTCGTAGCCGTCCTTGAGCCTCTTTATAAAGCTGTGCGCGTGCGCCGCCTTTGCCGTGGCAATAGCTTCCTCGTCCGTTGCGTCCGGCTTGCCGAATTTGATATTTTCCATTATCGTGCCGCCCGAAAGCCACGTGTCCTGAAGCACCATTCCGTAGCTTTTTCGTAGGCTTTCTCTCGTCACCGAGCGCACGTCACGTCCGTCGACCGATATCCTGCCGCCATTTACGTCGTAGAAGCGCATCAAAAGATTGATCAGCGTAGTCTTTCCGCATCCCGTAGGACCGACGATCGCAACGCGCTGACCGGGTGTTACGTCGAGCGAGAGCCCCTCGATCAGCGGCTTATCTGGAACGTAGGAGAAGCTCACCTCATCGAGCGTCACCCTTCCTTCTGCCTCGGATAGCGCCTCCGCGTCCTTGCCGTCGGGTATCTCCGACGGCTCCTCTATGAGCTCGAAAACTCTTGCGGCGCAGGCAAGCGAATTTTGAAACTCCGCTATAACGCCGGATATCTCGTTAAATGGCTTTGTGTACTGATTGGCGTATGCAAGCAGGCAGGATAGCTCGCCGACCGTAAAGCTGCCGCCCGTCCCGATGACCGTAAGCGCGCCGACGAGAGCGGTCGCCGCGTAGACGACGCTATAGACGAATCTTGTAGTCGGATTTGTCAGGGAAGAGAAGAAGATTGCGCGGAGCGAGGCCTTTTCAAGCCTATCGTTCACCTCGCCGAATTTGCGTAGTGCCTCCTCCTCGTGTCCAAAGGCCTTTACGACCTTCTGGTTTCCGATCATCTCGTCGATCAGCGCGGTCTGTTCGCCCTTGGTCTGGGACTGTAGCTTGAACATATTAAACGTACGTGAGGAAATAAATTTAGCGATAAAGAGTGACAGCGGCGTAAGCACTACGACCACGAGCGCCACCTGCCAATTTATTACAAGCAGGAGCGCAAGCGTTCCGAATATTGTAAGAACGCCGGTAAATAGCTGTGTGAATCCGAGTAAAAGACCTTCGGAGAATTGCTCCGTATCGTTTATGATCCTGCTGACAAGCTCTCCCTGCGGCTTTGAATCAAGGTAGGAGAGGGGGAGACTCTCGATCTTTCTGAATGCGTCGCGGCGCACGTCGCGCGCAACGTTATAGGTGATCCTGTTGTTTATCATGCTCATCAGCCACTGAGATACTGCGGTTATTCCGATAAGCACCGCCGCGATGAGAAGGTA
The DNA here is from genome assembly GCA_045652665.1 of Eubacteriales bacterium. Taxonomy (GTDB): domain Bacteria; phylum Bacillota; class Clostridia; order Oscillospirales; family CAG-272; genus UBA1740. The sequence goes on from JAZRUS010000084.1 coordinate 5,561, forward strand.
TTTTGCGATACCGTCAAAATCCACCTTGCCCTCCCCGACGATGAGATCTATCGCATCACCGATAAGCTTCGGAACGTAAAGGGTAAGCGCGACCGTAATCAGCGCGAGCAGCATCGATACGGGAAGTAAAAGCCTGTATCTTCCAATATATCGGAGAACCTTGCCAAGCGTGCCTTTTTGCTTAGATCTTGACA